>NZ_JBWJAR010000021.1:0-51244 GCF_056389225.1 Pseudarthrobacter sp. rb
GTGCAGGAAATGTCCCTCCGGCGCTCCTTCGTCGCTTATTTCCTCCGGGAATTTCCCGCTCCTTGCCCTGGCGGGTAGACAGGGCTCCGTCGGCCGCCGAGCAAGCAAGCTTGCCAGCAACCAAAAACAATCCGGGGGAGAGGGAAGCTGGCCGGTCACCTAAGCCGCCCCACACACCCCACGTCTCTGCAAAGGCAAAAACCATGAACGCAACACCCACGCTTGAAATGTTCGATCCGGCAACCCTGACCGTTGACATTAACGTCCGAAAGGACGCTGCCCTGACCGCCGATTTCGTCGCCAGCATCAAAGAGCACGGCGTGATGGAACCGGTCATCGCCCACCGCAAGGACGACGGAACCGTGCACGTGCTGATGGGACAGCGCCGCACCCGCGCCGCCGTCGAAGCCGGACGGCCCCTGATCCCGGTGATGATCATCGAGTCTCCCGAGGAAGCCGAGCGCATCGTCACGCAGGTGGTGGAGAACATCCAGCGCGCCGAACTGACCGAAGCCGACGAGGCCGACGCCTACCACCAGCTGTCCCTGATCGGTGTCTCGGCGGCCGCGATCGCCAAGAAGACCGGACGGACCAAGACCAACGTCGAGTCCGCCCTCAAAGCCAAGTCCACCGAGACCGGAGCCGCCGCCCTGGGCAAGGGCTACACCATCGAAGCAGCCCTGATTCTCGCCGAGTTTGAGTCAGACGAGGAAGCGACGGCCGAAATCGAGTCAGTCATCATGGACGAACCCGACATGCTCCTGCACGTCACCCAGCAGCTGCGCGACAAGCGCGACCGCGCCGCCGCGCTGGCTGCCTTCACCGCAGAGCTGGAAGCAGCAGGAACGATTATTGTTCCCGAATGCGGGTACGGGGAGGACAGCGAAACCCTCCGCGTCACGTCCCTGAAAAGGGCAGATGGGGAACCGGCCACCGATGAGGACGGCAACGCCGTCTACATCGAGACGGGCTATCGTGGCGAGCACTCCGCCGTCGCTGTCGTCACCGGTTGGAAAGACCTGGGCTTCACTCTCCGCTACTACAGCGGCTACGGCACATCGGCCCCGAAAGGCCCGATGACCGACGAGCAGAAGGCCGAGCGGACGACCCTGATAGAGAACAACAAGTTGATGCAGTCGGCAACTGTTGTCAGGCGTGAATGGGTCAAGAACCTGCTGGCCAAGAAGCAGGCCCCCAAGGGCTGGCAGTACTTCACCCTCCACGCGATCACCCACCACCCCGAAACCGCCAGCGGCTACGAGGGCAAGGTCGCAGCTGAGATGGTCGGAGCCAAGATCGAGGAATCCAACCAGTGGGCGTGGAACCCGCTCCGGGACCACGTCGCCAAAACGACCGCCCGCCCGGAGTTCGGACTTATCGCCCTGATCTGCGCAGGGTATGAAAAGACCATCCAAAAAGACTCGTGGCGCTCACCGTCCCAAACCCACCGGGACTACCTGAACCAACTGGTGGTTTGGGGCTACACCGCATCGGAAACTGAGCAGATCATCATCGACAGCGGCAAACCGGTCGAGGACGAACCAGCGGCATAAAGACCCCTTGCCGGGCGGCCCCCCACCGCCCGGCAAGGCCCCAGCCAATCACCACAGGGTGGGACGGAACCTTCCAGAAGTCGGGCGGTCCGCCGCCCAGGGCGAACCACAGCAACCACTCACCAGGCGGCGGACCGCCGCTTTCCGCCACACCCAGAACCCAGGACAAAAGCCGCGCTGCAGCAATGGAGCTGCACAGCCCGCGGCCCACCATTCAGCTAGACTGACCATAGATTTCTTTGCAGAGAAACCCGAAAGGAGCCGGCACACGCCGGCTCCTTTCCGGGTTAACGGGGCACCGTTCCCATGGTCCACACCATGCACCGCCGGCGCGAGGCTCGCTGTGGTTTGAGTTCCTTCAGCCGGGACGACACCCACCCACTCCCACATTCCACCCACGACCTGCACGTCACCGAACCTCCCTGGAGCCTTCCAAGGCACAGGGGGGCTGCCGCTGGAGGAACCGGCGGGGATGACCACAGTTGCCGGCGGCGTCACCAACCTTTCCTCGGTGGTGACCGGAGCTGTGCAGAGGACTTCTGACATCTGTGCAGTCAGCTTCTGAAATGGACCGAAATTCCCTTGCAATGGATTACACCTATTGCGCGGGTAATTCTTGGAAGCAAAAACCCCGGAAATAAGCGGTAAAACCCCTGTTCTTTCAGTTGAATGAATGCTAGAATTGAGGTAGCAAGTCAGCCAGACGAACGAAACTTATTTGATACGAAACCAGGTGCTGAAAATGACTGCTTCGCCCACCGCTTACACGGTCTACACCAAGCCCGACTGCCCCAACTGCGAGAAGACGAAGGACTACTTCGACTCCAAGGGCATCACCTACACGGCCGTGGACATCACCGAAGTGCTGGCAGCGCTGGAGTACATCACCGCCGAATTGGGCTACTCTCAGGCGCCCGTTGTGCAGAACAATTTTGATGACCAGGACCACTGGTCGGGTCTGCGCCGCGACAAGCTCGTCCAGGCGGCCATGAGCCACAAGGCTGCGTGAGGACCGTGGAGAGAATGCGCCCGGTCGTGGGGTTCAACCTCCACCCGCGGATCCCGTTGGAGGTGGACCTGTTCAGGCAGGTCAACCCCAGCGGCAAGATTCCCTTCGAGGCTGTAGACCCCTACCGCGTGGAACCCGCGATCGTGGAACCGCTCAGCGAGGACCTGTACGAGGGCTATGCCATCCCGGGCCAAGCAGGGGATGACCGGTTCTTTGAGGCCATCAGCCGCCGCCAGCTCGGGGAGGGCGGGCTCTGGGACGAACACACCGCGAACCAGTACCAACCTAACGACCTCACCCACGACGAACCGGGCGGGACCGACCCCGCAGACCAACCCGCAACAGAGACTGAGAACATCACCAGCACGCGAGGAAAAGGAACCATCATGGCCGGCGAAACCACCATTACCGTCATTGGAAACCTGACATCAGATGCAGAGCTGAGATTCACGCCCAGTGGATCTGCCGTCGCGAATTTCACCATCGCTTCCACGCCCAGGACGTTCGACCGTCAGTCTAACGAGTGGAAGGACGGGGAGACGCTTTTCCTCCGGGCCAGTGTGTGGCGGGAAGCAGCTGAGAACGTTGCCGAGTCCCTGGCCAAGGGCATGCGCGTGATCGTGACAGGCCGGCTGAAGTCCCGTTCCTACGAAACCAAGGAGGGCGAGAAGCGCACCGTGATCGAGCTGGAGGTGGACGAGGTCGGTCCCTCACTCCGCTACGCGAATGCCAAGGTCATCCGAACCCAGCGCGGCAACCAAGGCACGCAGGGGAACGGCGTCCAGGGCAACGGTAACACCCGGCAGCAGACCGGGCCGCAGGACGATCCCTGGGCCGTTCCAGCCAACAGCAACACAGCCGGCGGATGGGGCAACGGACCCGACTCCGAACCCCCGTTCTAAAGCAGTACAACTGTCGGGGTCAGCCGATACGCTGGCCCCGACAGGCATCGCTCTCAACTTCCACGATGGGACCCAGAATGGCCGAAAATCTGCCCACTTTCGAAGACATGCGCTCCAGGGCGTTCGCACTTCTGGGCGACGTCGAAGACGAACTCCGCTCGGACTGGCGTCCCGGAGCTGGCCCCAACAATGAGCAGGCCGACGCCCTGCGGGACGCGCGCCGCGCCATCCGCGATGCAAAGGCCGCCCTCGACCGGGCCGCCAGGGCCGGCTACTAACCCAAGACCACAAACAAAGGACACAAAGATGACGCATGCAGATGACCTCCGCGCTTGGGCGCGAGGCACGTACACCACCGAGGCAGCCACGGAAATGTTGCTGAAGGCTTTTGGTGGCCGCTTCGCAGCGATCGGCAACCCCTGGGTTCACGCCGCCAGCACCAGCGATGAGGGCTACCAGGAACACGCGTGGATCGACTTTGCGTCCATCCCGGAGGAGGCCGGCGCACTCTCGGGCGGGGAGCGCCGTTTCCTGATGTTGGCCGCCTCCTTGGCTGAGGATGTGCCGGTGGTCCTGGGCGACGTAGTGCCGGGCCTGGACCGGGAGAACCTGGACCTTGTCCTGGCAGCGATCGCACACGCCGGCGGCAGCCACCAGCACGCCGATATCCGCTTCCACGAGGACGGAACGGTAACCAGGGGCAAGGGCTTACTGGACAGTCTCCACCCCTGGCCGCAGGCGCTGCGCGCCGTCTAAGCCAAGGCCTGCTGATGGTGAAACCCAAGAAGGTGCCGGCGTTCACGCCGTACTACACCGAGGATCAGGCCGGGCAGGTGCGGGCCGCGTTCAAGGCCGCCGGTCTGCAGGAGGGGGACGCCAGTGTCTCTGACCTCATTGTCCGGGCGACCATGCGCGAGGTGAAGCGGATGCAACGCAAGTACAACGGCGGCAAGCCCTGGCCTCCGGTGCCGGCGGGCGAGCTGCGGCGCGGGCAGCGGACGATGGATGAGATGCGGCAGCGGGACGAAGGAAAGTAGCTATGGCTCTGTGGACTGAAGAAGTGGACAAGGCGGGGACCGGGGCGTCTCTGCCGTTCCCGAAGATGCTGACGATTGACGAGGTCCAGGAGATCCTGAACCTGGGTAAACCGATGGTCTACGGGCTGTTGCGAAGTGGCGAGTTAAGGGGCGCGCAGTTCGGTCCGAGGGGCATTTGGCGCATTCGCTTGGATGACCTGACCGCGTACATCGATGCCGCCTACGAGAAGACAGCCGAACGTATCGCAGCCGGGCAACTGCCCGCAGGTGAAGCCGAGGAAGAGCAGTAGTGAGCCGGGGCCATAGGGGGCAGTCGTGGCCGGTTCCAGGCCTTTCGTGCGGGCGATGGACGGTTCCCTGGTTAACCGGACCATGACCGACCATGGGCTTGCCCTCTTTAGAGTCCACCCCACCCGTTAGGAGCGGACATGTTCATCATCGTTTTCCTCGCAGCGTTCGCAGCTGTGGCACTAACCGGTTGGATCATTTACGCGCTGACCCATCCCATCCTGGCCGGGCGGGGCGCACTGATCTTCCTCTCGAAGGCCGCGGGGTTCATCGCCCTGCTGACAGCCCTGGCAGCGTGGATTGGACAGAGCCTGCTTCACGCCGTGGTGCCGGCCCTGTTCATGATCGTATTCTTCGCGGCCGCGAACAAGCTCGAATCGCGCTGGCGTCGCTGGTGAACACACCGTGACCGGCTCCCCGGAGGACCGCTTCTGGTCCGAAGTCATCAAAGGCCCCCGCCCGGATGACTGTTGGTTGTGGACCGGCGCTGTCTCCGATGACGGCTACGGAAGGTACTGGATCCGCAACGAGGCCGGCGGCCAGCAAGCCGTCCGCCCACAACGTTACGCGCACACGCTTCTCACGGGTGAGGAACTGGACCCCGGGGTAGTCCTCATGCACTCATGCGACATTCCCTTGTGCGTCCGCTCCACCGGCGGGACCGACAGCCACACCTACCCAGGAACCCAGGCCGCGAACCTTCTGGACCGGGCCCAAAAGAGACGCCACGCCAACGCCCATACCTGGCGATGGCGTGGCGTCGGCCGCGCTAATTTCGCCGCTCAGTCACGCGAGCTCCGCGACGCGCTCAAAGCGCACGGCTGGGACGAGTCAGTGATCAGACCCCTCATGTCCGGCATCGACCCGGACGCCCCCACTCTCTTCTGACCCGGCAGCGGCCGTCTTCTTCTTCTTCGCTGCCGCAACATCGACGCTCCGCACGTAGGACACACTCACATCCAGCAGCTCCGCGACGCCCTGGCGGGTTTCCCCGGTGGCAAGCATCTTCTCAATCGTGGCCTTCGCTTCCTCAGCGGCCGCGGCCGCTTCCTGCTTCGCTTTAGCGATCAGCTCAGCGGCTTGACGCTCTGCTTCCTCAACGATGGCATCCGCCAGAAGATTTGAAGCGTGAAAGTCGGTGGCCAGAGACTGGAGCTCCGCTTCACGCTCGCGCCGCTTTGCTGCCAGCTCTTCGGTCTTCCTGCGTGCCTGAACCATCATCGAATTGCGTGTCTTACCAGCCATCACGGCCCCCCTTGGGTGTGCTGTCGAATCGAACGTGCCTCATCACCATTGTGCCAGAGCCTACCTGCCTCGAACCTAACGGTTAGAGGCCCCACCCGGGCCGTGCTTGCGGGTGCGACCATGACCGGGCGGGCAGCCTAACTCCAATTCCGCTTCAAGGCAGGAACGGCACCCCGTATGTGCCCAGTTAGGTTGCGTTCTAATCCAGCCTGTGGAGAACCGCGACAGCGCCTGCCCACAATCAAAGCTCTGCTTTTCATGATGGACAGCCGCATTCAAAGAATGGACAGCCCTCTGAGCTTTTCGAAAGCCGCTGCGCTCGTACCTCACCCAGCAGAAAAACTCAGAAATCGGTCACACCTCTTGCATTTCGAATAAACGAGGCCGATTCCGTTAGAATCGGGTGATGATGTCGCTGCACGTTCTCAGTGCTGGCACCGGTTACCTGTACTACACACAGGAGACCGCCAGCGGGGATCAGCTGCGCTCCAATGACCGCCAGCTGGGCGACTACTACACCGTAGAAGGCCTGCCGCCCGGGCAGTGGATCGGCAACGGCGCGGCCGCCCTGGGCATGGCCGGGAACGTCACCGAAGAGCAAATGGCCAACCTTTTCGGGCAGGGCCGGCACCCTGACTACGAACGCATCCTTGCCGAGAAGCGCGCCTCCGGACTCAGCGAAAAGGAGGCCACGAAGGCCGCCGATAAGGAAGCAAAACTCGGCCGGAAGTTCTACGAGTACAGCCCCAAAGACAATGCCCTCTCACAGGCCATCAGCGTCCGCGAGAGCGACTTTGAACGCCTCAAGCAGCGCAAGCCCACGCCCGACGAACGGCACCGCATACGGGCCACCGCAGGCGCTCTCATGTTCCGCGAATCCCACGGGCGCAACCCGGTCTCCAAGGAAGAACTCGGCCGGTACATCACCGCCCAGCTCCGCCCGCAGCAGGAAGCCGTGGCCGGATATGACCTGACGTTCACGCCCGTCAAAAGCGTCTCCGTCCTCTGGGCCCTGGGCGACGCCGACACCAGGACCCTTGTCGAATCCGCCCAGCAGGCCGCCCTCACCGACTCCCTGAACTACCTCGAACAGCACGCCCTGGCGACCCGTTCAGGGACCAACGGAATAGCCCAAACCTCCGTCAGCGGCGGCCTGATCGCCACGAGTTTCCGCCACCATGACTCGCGTTTGGGAGACCCGAACCTGCACCACCACGTGGTGGTTTCGAACAAGGTCCAGGACGACGCCGGGAAATGGAAGACCATCGACGGTAAGCTCCTGCACCGCTCCGCGGTCGCCGTCTCCGAGCACTACAACACCCGCTTGCAGGCCCACCTTGAAGCTGCCGGCGTGGAGTTCGAAACCCGTACCGTCAACGGATCCAAGCAGCCCGTCATGGAAGTTTCCTCGGTGCCCAGGGAACTGACCGCCCTGTTCTCCAAGCGCAGCGAAGGCATCCGCACCTCCCTTGCTGAACTGCGCAAAGCGTACGAAGAACAGCACGGACACGCCCCTGACTCTGCCGCCCTGATCAAGCTCGCGCAGGCCGCGACCCTGCAAACCCGACCCGACAAGGAAGCCCCGAAGACACTTCAGGAACAGGGCAAAGCATGGCGTGAGGAAGCGCGTACCCTCTACAGCGACGCCGAACTCGACGCCCTCACCAGTGCCCGGACCCTCGCACCACGGGAAGCAGCTACCGGTATAGACGTCCACGCCGCAGCCCGATCCATCGTCGCTGCCGTCTCCGATAAGCGCTCCACCTGGACCGCGCAAAACGTCATGGCAGAAGCCCACCGGTGGGCCAAGGAATACGCGAGCGTCCACGGCCCGGTACCGGCCGGGACCATCGAAGACGTGGTGTCCGCGTCCCTGGGCACCGCGTCCGTGCGCATCACCCCTGACCAGGTCCACGGCCGGTTTGAAGCGCTCACCCGTAACGCCGGCACCGCGGACTTCAACCACCGCACCGACACCCTTTACACCTCCACCAAAATCCTCGAAGACGAAAACCGGCTGCTGCGCGCCGGGACCCGCGACGTGATTCCGGCTGCATCCAACCAAGACTTCACCGCCGCCGTGGAGGCCTACAACGCCGCTGTGGCCGCCGGGGAAAAGGCGCACCCCCTCGATGCCGGACAGATCGAACTCGCCCGCGCATTCGCCACCAGCTCCAAGCTCCTGGCCGTGGGAATCGGTGCAGCCGGCACCGGCAAGTCGACGGCCATGGCCTTGGTCCGTTCTGCCGTGACGCATGCTGGTGGCGGGGTTATCGGGCTCGCGCCCTCAGCGGTTGCAGCAGCGAACCTGGGCGAACAGCTCGGCATCCTGGCGGCCACCACGGACAAATTCCTGCACATCAACCACGGCTCCGACCCGGCGAACCCGCCGGCGAATCCAGGACCGTTCACGGTCACCCCCGGCACCCTCGTGATCGTTGATGAAGCGGGGATGCAGGGCACTGGGAAGCTGGCAGATATTGTCCGGGAAGTCGAAGCCCACGGCGGCCTCGTCCGGTTGCTGGGCGATGACCGGCAGCTCTCGGCCGTGCAGGCCGGCGGGGCGCTGCGGCTGCTGATCAATGAGATCGGCGCGACCGAACTCGAAACGATCCACCGCTTCACTACACCTGAAGAAGCCGAAGCGTCCCTGGCTCTGCGCACGCCAACGGAGAACGAAGCAGACCCGTTCGCTTGGTACAAAGACAACGGTCGCGTCCAGGCCGGTGCCGCTGACGTTGTTGAAGGACTGGCCTTTGGGCTGTGGCAGGAACGCCTGAACGCCGGGGACCAGGCGGTGATGATGGCCCCGACCAACGAGAGCGCACAACGGCTCTCCGAACGCGCCCAGGCCTACCGGGTTGAAACCGGTGAAGTCGCCCGCGCCGGGGTGTCCGTGCCGCTGCGGGACGGGTCCACCGCGTGGATGGGTGACACCATTGTGACCCGTCAGAACGACTCAGCCCTGAAAACCAAACGCGGCCGCGACGTGGTGAAGAACGGGGACCTGTGGACCGTCGATGAAGCCCACCAGGACGGCTCCCTGTCCGTGACCCACCTTGGCCACGGCGGAACTGTGCAGCTGCCCGCCGCGTACGTCACCGAGCATGTTCACCTTGGCTATGCCCTGACCACGCACCGCGCCCAGGGCATGACCAAAGACGCCGGTATCCCTATCCTTGACGCTGCCACTTCCCGCGAAAACGCCTACGTCGCCGCGACCCGTGGCCGGGATGAAAACGTCCTGTTCGTTGTCCTGGACGAAGGCCAGGACCGGGACAGCGTCCTGTCCACCATCGCGGCAAACCACAGCCACGAAACCTCCGCGCACGAAGGGCTCAGCACCGAATACGAACGCATCAACAACCCCCTGACCCTCGCGGACCAGTACCGCTACGTCACCGAAGAAGCGAACAGGATCCGGATGGCCGCCCTCGCCCGGGAAGTCCTGGGAGAAGGTGCGGAAACGTTCGTGGCCACCGAGTCCTGGGGTGCCGTGGCTACCAACCTGGCTAAGGCCGAACACGACGGCTGGGATCCCGCCCAGCTGCTGACCCGTGCCGCAACTGAACGTGACTTCGACGGCGCTGAGGATAAGTCCGCTGTGCTGTCCTGGCGGATCGAATCGATCGTGGAGAAGGCCCCCGAAGTCCTCGCCGCCGCCGGCGCCCGGCCCCTGGCGAACCTCACCGATGAACAGCTTGCCGCCCTGAAAAAGGACGTTGCAGCCATCGGGGAAGACCGCGCAGCCTCCTACACTGCGGCGTCAGCCGTCCACGGCCCGCACCCGGCGGACCACTGGACCAACCGCCGCCACGGTGGCCTGAGCGACGCCGAGCTCGAACGCCGGATCTTCACTTCACGTTTCACGGCCCGGGAAACCGAATCAATCAACAATCCTGCCCTGGCGCGCAGGAACCAGTACCGCCTCCGCGCCCTGGTTGAAGAGCAGAAGATCCGCGCCGAACAGGCCCGCACCGGAAAGAACAGCACCGAAGCTGCCGAACGCGGCTCCCGGAGCCAGTACGCCGCCGCGCCTAATGTGGCGACGGAGCATAACCGGTCCATGAACCACCAGGTCATCGCAGCCCGCGTCAGGGCAGAAGAACGCCTCCGAGCCATCACCCCCGGCACGCCCGTCCGGGCAGAGAAGATTGACCGGCTGCCTGACTGGCTCGCCCCGGCCCATACGGTCGCCAGCGAATACCTGCCCCAGGAGTGGCGGGAAGAACTCATGGCCCGACGGGAAGTTCTCACCGCACGCCTGGACGAACGCGGCCACATGCTTGCTGCCGAGCCGCCCGTGTGGGCGCAGCAGCTCGGCCCCGTCCCCGCGGACCCCGCCGCTGCACAGCAGTGGCGGGATACCGCCGCCGAACTTGAACTCTTCCGCGCCCGCTACAACGTCCCCGACACAGAGCAGGTCCCCGTGCCCGAAAACCTCCGCACCAATGACATTGGCCAAGACCTCCACGACCGCGCCGTGACCGTCTCCAAACGTGCCCGGGCACTCAAGGACCACGCCACCGAAGCGGAAAAGCTCACAGCAGCAGCCGAGGCCCTGGACCGCGCCAAGGGAACTCACGCCCCCGCCGCACCGGCCCAGGACGCTACGGACAAGGACCGCGCCCTGAACGCACAGGAACCCACTGCCGTCACGCCGGCCCAAAAGGACAAACCACGCCTGCGGACCAAGCTCGAACGCATGATCGCAGAGCAGCAGGCAAAGAACACACCGGCCCGGAAACCGACAGAACAGGCAACGGAAACCGAAGCGCAGCGGCAAGCCCGCCTAGCCAGTGAACGCGCCGTGAGGGAACAGCAGCGGTCAGCGGACGAGATCCGCGGACCTGGGATTGGCCTATAACCCATCAGGATTGTCCCCGGCTGTAGGCAGCGGAACCAATGATCCAAAAAATCATTGGACAGTTGGAGCCGCCGGCGTGAGGGCGCAATCGTAATTGAAGTAGGAGACGATGCGGTGAACTACCCTCTGAAGTGGCGCAAGGATCTGCGCACGGGCGTCCGCACCGCGTGGTTTGCCGACGGAGACAAAGGGCGTTACCAAATCCTCCGTGTCGCTGAAGGCTCTTGGGTCCTCCACCTGCCCGACGGCGGGAAGGTGGCTAGCAGTAAATTGCGGTTAGCAAAGCACTTAGCATCCGCTCACGATGCGTTCGGACTAACGCTGTGAGTTACGACGTGTCAGGTTGAAGCCTCAGACCGTCACCATCTGGTGTCCGTAAGTCCGTTGCGAAATCTTATCCTGACGGTTTCAGGCGCACCGCCTGACGTCAGATTGGGGTGTACGGCAACCTGATAGTGGTTGAAGTGCTATCCATTCGAGCTTCGAGACGGGTACTGCTAGGTCCACTGCTTCAAGTGAGGTGTGGCCGCTCCGGAAGCCCTCCGAGCTACCCCAGCACCTCCAACTCCTGAAGCTTTCCAAGCGCCACACCCGCCATGAATTGTGCCTGATCAACGAGGATACTGTCGTCAAACACTGCCCTGGGCGAATGCATGGGAGCCCACTCCATGGGGTCGATATCTGGAGACCCAGCTCCGAGGTGCCCGTACGCTCCGGGGACCTCCACGAGGACCCGGGAGAAATCGTCAGAGCCGGTCCTGGGGGACGGGCTGGGCACGAACCGGTGCTCTCCGAAGAATGTCCGTGCTGTCCTGCCCCAGAGTTCGGCGTCACTGTCGTGATTGACGGTGGCCGGCATAACTGGAGTGAACGTTGCGTCGGCTGTCAGTTGATGAGCGGACGCCAGTTGCCGGATAAGATCCGGCAACTCCTGTGCGAGCCGTGCTTCGACACCGGGGCTGAAAGATCTGACGCTGGCCCTGAATTCCGCCGAATCAGGTATGACATTAGAGGCGGAACCACCATGGAACTGGCCCACGGAAAGAACCACGGGATCAAAAACGTTGAATCGCCGGGTGATGTACGTCTGTAGCGCTCCAAGCATTTCAGCAGCTACCTGTATGGGATCCAGAGCCTGGAAGGGGCGGGAACCGTGCCCACCACGCCCGATAACCTTGACGGACAGATCTCCGAAGGCTGCCATGTAGGAGCCGGCCCGGGTCGTGAACACGCCTGACGGCATGTCTGAAACGACATGCAGGGCGTAGGCAGCATCCGGTCGCCTGCCGGCTGCATTAAGAACGCCTTCCTCCAGCATGATGCGGGCCCCGTCATGTCCTTCCTCCCCCGGTTGGAACATGAAGATGACGTCGCCGGTCAGGCTGTGACGTACGGACGAGAGCAAACGGGCGGCACCAATCAGGCCCGCTGTATGCAGGTCATGACCGCAGGCATGCATTGCGCCATTGGTCGATGCAAAGGGTATACCCGTTTTTTCTGCCACAGGAAGGGCGTCCATGTCCCCTCTAAGCAGTACAGTAGGACGGCTCCCAACGGGGGACTGGGTGGCCCCGCCCCGGAG
This sequence comes from Pseudarthrobacter sp. rb, assembly GCF_056389225.1. Classification (NCBI taxonomy): domain Bacteria; kingdom Bacillati; phylum Actinomycetota; class Actinomycetes; order Micrococcales; family Micrococcaceae; genus Pseudarthrobacter; species Pseudarthrobacter sp. rb. The sequence goes on from NZ_JBWJAR010000021.1 coordinate 12,484, forward strand.
TACCGCAACCACGGACGAGGCCGCTTTTCCCAGGCTTATTTCGAGGTCGAGTCCCTTGAGTGCCTCAAGGACCCGGGCCTGGCTGCGGGGCAGATACAGGCCGACTTCAGGATCGGCGTGCATTTCCCTACGGAAATCGACCAGGTCGCTTCCAAAGGCCGGGATCGCCGCCGTGGCGCCCTCAAGGAAACTCAGCGGTGAAAACCGCACCGTATCTGTCGTTGAAGTATCTGTCATTGAAGGGTTTCTCGTCTCATGTTGCCAGGCCCTGGCCTGCTGCTTGCCCGAGAGGACGCGGAGCCCCCGCCTTAGCCAGGCGTCACGTTCCCGGAATGTCTGTCGCAGGCCTCGCAGGGCCTCGCTTACGCTTTGGGGTCGGATACGGCGCCTAGAGCGGGAAATCCGTCCTGTCCACGCCAACCACGCGGTCGCCGGTAAAGAAGCGAACGCCGTACTGGGGACCGTGGCCTCCCATACCGCTGGTACCCCAGAAACTCTGCCGCGAATTGCCGGCCAGGTCGCTCATGAACGTGCCGTTGATGCGGACCTCCCCGGCACGAATACGGGATGCCACGTCGATGGCCCGTGTTTCGTCACCGCCGAATACGTAGGCATCAAGACCGGTTGCCGGTCCGTTTGCATGGCCAAGCGCCTCTTCAACGGAATGCACGGGATGTACCGTGACCAGTGGCCCGAAGAGTTCTTCCGCGGCGGCGCCGGCCGGACATCCGACGATCATCCCCGGTGCCAGGAACCAGCCGTCAAGATCCGGTAGATCGCCGCCAGTGACCAGCGTTCCCCCCAGTTCGACGAGTCGATTCACTGCGGCTACCAAACCATCACGCTGCCGCTCAAACGCCAGGGGACCCACTTCCGTTGTCTCATCCAAGGCATTTCCGACCCGAAGCTTACTGAGTTCGAACTTCATAGCTTCAACGAAACGGTCGTGAACCGACCCGTCAACCAGTACCTTGCCGGGCGCCTCGCACCACTGGCCATTGAGACGGGTCATGCCCTGCACAATGGACTGTGCCGCTGAGCTGACATCGGCATCATCCAGAATGATCACGGGATTGTTGGATCCGAGCTCCATCTGCATGACAGCCAGATTGGACGCCGCAGCCTTCGCGACCGTGCGGCCTGCCGAATCGCCCCCTGTAAACGAAAGAGCCTCGATGCGGGGATCCGAAGTCAGCAGTGATCCTGTCTCCGAATTCCCATGAACCAGTTGAAACGCGGCGCTCGGGTAATCGAGTTCGGTCATGGCAGCGGCGATCGATTCGGCGAAGAGCTGGCAACCTCCGGGGGCGTTCTCGGAGGGTTTGAGGATGACCGGGCAACCAGCCGCCATTGCTGCCGCCACCTTGCCTACCACGGTAAAGGTTGGAGCATTCCAGGGGCCAACGATGAGGGCCGGGCCGAGGGGCTTGCGCAGGATGACCACAGGCCGGTCACCGCCGTCAAGGGTCTCCGACTCGCCAAGCTGCTCCGCTTCAGCGATAGTTCCCCGGACTCTGTCCCCGAGGGCACCGGCAATCAGGCGAGTGGTCCGGATAGGGACTCCCGTGTTGATGCTGTCCTGCAGCGCGATTTCTTCGCTCTGGGCATCGAGAGATGCGGCCACCTTCGTCAGGAGCTCAAGACGGTCCCGGAGTTTGATGTCTTCAAGTTTCCCGGACTCGTGCAGAGCCGCCGCTGCGGCGAGTGCGCACTCGACTTCAGCCTTTCCGGTCTTTCGCATCGGCTGCCGCGGTTCGCCCGTATTTGGGTTGGTAAGGTAGCGGCCGTTTTCGTCGAGCTGCAGCCATGCGCCATCGACAAAGGAGCGTTGCTCGACAAGGTCGGGGGTGTTAGCGGTCAGTTGTGCTAGTCCTTCAGCAGTCATTCAAGGTGCTCCTCTGATTTTCGTTGTTGTCTTTGTCGTCCAGGACCAGCGACGGCAGGGGCTGGGCATTGACGTTTGACCGTTTATGTTCGGGAGGATTTGCAGCGCCACAGTTCGCAGCTTTCGTTCCGGCGCTGGCCGTGGCGCAAAATCAGATCGTGATCGGCCTGACAGTCAGCTGCCAAACGGTCTTCAAAGTTGTCCGGATCACAGTTGCCTGTCGGTCATGTTCAGCACAACTCGGATCGTCGACGCTTCCGCCATCGCTTCGAATCCCTCGTTGATACGTTCGAAGGGCAGTTCCTTGGTGACCATTGCATCGAGATCCAGTCGGTTGTTCAGGTAGTGGTCCGTGAACATGTGGACGTCGCTGAGGAACCTGTTCGCGCCCATGTAGGCGCCTTGCAGGTGTCGGTCGCCGTAGACGAGCGCATCTGCGGGGATACGCAGTTCGGACCCTGCGGGCATGAGACCGAGGATGGTGGCTGTTCCGTTCGGGCTCAGGAGCGAAAAGGCGAGTTCCGCTGTCTGGCTGCGGCCCACCGCCTCGATTGCATGGCTGACACCTTGGGGAAGAAGTGATCGGACCTGAATGAGTGTTTCTGTCGGGTCGGATGATGAGACAACAGTGTCCGTGGCACCGAAGTTACGGGCGAGCTCCAGCTTCGCCGGCACAGCGTCAATGGCAATGATTCGTCGTGCCCCAGCCAACCTGGCACCTTGAATGGCCGCTATTCCGACACCGCCGCAACCGATCACGGCAACCGTATCCTCTGGTCCGACCTTTGCGCCGTGAATAACCGCGCCGACTCCTGTACTAATGCAGCAACCGAGAAGACACGCCACCTGGGGAGGCAGATCCGAGCCGACCACTGCAACGGATGCCTCCCTCACGAGGAAGGCCTCTGCAAATGCGCCGATACCGCCGAGCGACTCCACGCCTAATCCATCAGGTGAGAGCAGCCTGGGTCGAGGCCGCTCACGCATCGAGTCGACCCGGTCGCACTGGGTCGGGCGCCCGCTTATGCAGTTGCGGCATGCCCCACAGGAGGGGGTGACCGTTGCCACGACCCTTTCACCAGTCTTAATTCTTGTGACTGCAGAACCGACGCGCTCGACAATGCCTGCGACTTCATGCCCGAGGACCACCGGCAGGGAGATATCCAGCGACCCCTTCAGATAGTGCAGATCACTATGGCAAAGGCCCACTCGCTCAGTCCGGATGAGAACCTCAGTGTCCTCCGGATCATCCAGCAGCAGTTCGCGGATCCGAAGAGGGGCTCCGGGCTTTTCCAGCACGGCGGCAAGAATCGGTGTAGTCACTTGGCTTCCTTGATGGTTGAGGAGCTGGCAGATGGGTCGCTTCGACCATCTTCAGCCCTGGTCGAGTTTCAAAAGTGTGTGGACGGAACAGCCTTTACAACCACTATGTGCAAGCTGACCAGCGCGGACGTTAGAACAGCCGGGATCAGTGTCAGCTTCCGGTTCCAACTCGGGATCCATGCCGGTTCTCACCTACAGCGGCCCAGCGCTCAACGTGGCGTTCCAGGGTGCGGAGGGCTTTTTCCAGCTTCGCCAGCAATACCCGTGTCTCCTCTTCGGTGATCACCAAGGGCGGGGACAGGATCACGGCGTTGTTCAGCGGGGCGATCCCGGCCGGGTAGACAAGAAGCCCTTGGTCCAGGCATTCATCGACGAATAGGCCAGCCGCTCCCAGTGCAGGATCGGGTGCCTGCTTGCTTTCCTGGTCCATAACGAACTCGAAGCCCCAGAGCAGGCCCCGCCCACGGACATCGGCCATGCAGCGGTACCTCGTTGCCAGGGAGAGCAGACCCTCTTCAAGCTGCTTCCCCCGTTGCCGGACGTTCGCTAGGATATCCTCGCGTTCCATAAAGTCCAGGACCGCCAGGCAGGTCGCTGCCCCCAGGGGGTTCCCCGAGAAGGTGTGCCCGAACGGAGCGACGCCGCTGCCCTCTCTGAGCGCCTCAACGATGTGGCTCCGCAGCAGGACGCCAGCAACAGGGGAGTATCCGGCACTCATTCCTTTGCCGATAAGAAGAAGGTCCGGCACGACGTCCTCGTAGGAACTCGCGAACCAGTCGCCCGTGCGCCCCATTCCCGTGATGACCTCATCGATGATCAGCAGCACGTCCAGCCGATCACAAATGTCGCGAAGGCCGGCGAAGTAGCCGGCCGGCGGCGTCAGGACCCCGCCGGCGGCTCCGACGATTGGTTCGACGATGACTGCCGCGACTGTGCCGGGGTCCTCGTTCTGAATGGCGTCTTCGAAGGCTTTCGCAGCGCGCGCAGCGTACACTTCCTCGCTCTCGCCTGGCAGGGCGAAGCGGTAGGCGTAGGCCGGCGGGGCGAAGGAGAACGCATGGAGCAAGGATCCGTAGTCGGGGCGGCGCGCTGCGTGCCCGGACATCGACAGGGCGCCCATTGTCATGCCGTGATAGCTGATGGTCCTGCCAAGGATTTTGACTTTGCCTGGGAGCCCCCTTTCGCGCCAGTAGCTCACTGCGGCGCGGATGGCGAATTCGGATGCTTCGGACCCGCTATTGACAAAAAACGCCATATCGAGGTCCCCGGGAGCAATGTCAGTGAGCCGGCGGGCCAGTTCTTCAGCGGGCAGGCTGGTGAACTGGGTTCTATACGTGAAAGCCACACGGCGGCACTGTTCTTTCACCGCCTCCGCAATCTCGTCCACGCCATGGCCAATGCTGGCGGTCATGGCGCCGCTTGAACCATCCAGGTACTGGCGCCCCTCGGTGTCATACAGGAAGACGCCTTCGCCGTAGGCCACTGTCGGGTACTTCTTGTCGATGATTTGTTTCAACAACGCGCTGTCGGAAATGGGAAGCTCCTAAATATCAGCAGCTGCTCTCGCAGCTTTTAAAGCCAGTCGGTAGTGAATCCCCTGGCAGGTTCTTGTCGTCTACGGCGCTAGTGGCCGGCCGTGCTTTTGCGCGGCCGGCCACCGTTACCGTCGTTCCAAGAAGGCTTGTGCGACGGCGGCTACGGAGATGAGTCTTTTTTCTTAGCTCGCTGCGGAACTTTCTTCGCTGCTGGAACCTGCCGGGATCAGTGCGGCATACGTCGCCGGCCGCTTGGATCGCATAACCAGCGCGGTGGTCACGCCGCCCAGGAAGAGTACAGCCATGAGCGTCAACAGTATTCCCGCCGCCAGGTCACCGCCGACGAGAAGCCCGAAGTTCTGAAGAACCAGAAAGACAATTCCCCCGAGTCCGAGAAGGGCAATCCCGGGGGCCAGCAACGTGCCCCAGACCTTCTTGTTGTGGGGATTCCTCCGGAAGAACACGATCACCGCGAGTGATGTGAGAGCCATCAGCACAACGATGCCCAATGTCGCCGAACCGGCGAACCAGGTGTAGGCCTGCGTTACCGGGTCGAGCCCGATGATCGCCTCGACACCAAGCAGTGCTATCGCTACTACCGAGACGATCAAGGCTGCCCTGGACGGAGCGTGGTGACGTGGGTGGATTGCACCAAGTCCAGTCGGAAGCACACCTTGCGTACCAAGGGTAAAGAGGTACCGGGTCAGTACGTTCTGGAAAGTGAGGATGCAGGCGAAAAGGCTGGTGATGAGGAAAACCTGGAGCAGGGTGGCAAGGAGCGGGGACACGTACTGTCCCGCGAGCCCTACCACAATGCTCGTGGGATCATTCGTCGCGATTTCGACGATCTGGCTGCTTCCGACTCCCGCCTGCAGTGCCCAGGCAGTGAACGTGTAGAAGATGCCGACGCCGATAACGGCGATATAGGTTGCCCGCGGGATAGTGCGATCAGGGTCACGTGCTTCGTTCCGGAAGACGGCGGTGGCCTCAAAACCAATGAACGAGAAGAAGGCAAACATGACACCAAGGGGAACGACGCCTTCGCTAAGCCGCTGAGGCGAAAGTGAATCGGCGCTGAGTCCTTCGGCGCCGCCATGGGCGATCACACCAATATTGACGGCCAGCAGAACCGCCGTTTCGATGATCAGAACAACTCCAAGCACCTTGGCGGAAAGTTCGACGTCCCGATAGGCGAGGAGCCCACAAATGACCATGAGAGTGATGCTGCAAACCCACCAGGGGACCTCCGGGCCACCCAGGTCCTGAATGGTGGTCTGCGTTGCCGATCCAAGGTATGAACACAGCGCAAGAAACAGCAGCAAGTATGTTCCGAGCGCAAAAGTGGCAGCCCCCATGCCAACACCCCGGCCCAGCCCCGTTTGGATGTAGGAATAGAACGCCCCAGCATTTTTCACAAAGGGCGTCATCCTCGTAAAACCAACGGCAAACAGAAACAGAATAGCGGTCGCGATAAGGAAGAACAGCGGACCGCCCGTGCTTCCCGATGCAGAAACGACAACAGGCCAACCAGCCACGACAGCTGTCATGGGCGCAGCTCCCGCCACAACCATGAACACAATCGACCGGACTCCCAGGCCCCTGCTGAGCAAGCGGTCCGGGCTCAATATTCCGTTGGGTCCCGCATCCACCGGCTCAAATTTAACATCTTTAGTTGCCATTCGTCCCTCCTGGACGTAGAAGCTGAGTGTCATCGCGATGCCTTCGACACGGCGGAATTGAGCGGCATCGCGGAACCCACAATCGGGCCGGCCCCCTTGCCGAACATCACTGTGAGTTGGATTACAGCGTAGGAGTTGCCCCAGAGTTTGCGATGTTGAGCCTGCACATACATCCGTCCTGCGCATGGTCCTGATGCACAGCAATGGGCAGGCAAAAAAATGGACGCAGTCCTATGAACGAGGAGTTTATGGAATGTGCACCGCGCACATACAGCTACTTATCGTGGTGCTCCCAGCACTCGCTGGCCGCAGTTTCCTCAGGCATTGTCGGAACTAACGGAGCTTCCCAGAGTCCATACGAGACTAGGAAATTTTCGACAAACCCACTTCTCCTGAAGGAGCACCCGATTATGAACAGCGTTATTTCGGTCTACAACCCCGCTACAGAAGAACAGATAGGCGAGGTGCCCGCCTACGACCTGCCGGACGTAAATGCAGCGGTCGAACGCGCAGGGGCCGCCCAGCGCGCCTGGGTCCGCAAGCCACTGGCTGAACGCCGTGATGCCCTCTGGGCTATTGCCGATGCTGTCATCGCCCACAGCGACGAACTGGCCCTTCTCGAATCCACCGACGTTGGTAAGCCATTGGCGGCGGCCCGACAGGAAGTTCTTGGTGTCGCCGAGTGCTTCAAGTACTACGCCGGAACGGTGGACAAGATCCTCGGGGACACCATTCCGGTCGATGGCGGCGTCAGCATGACTTTCCGCGAGCCGCTGGGTGTTGTGGCCGTAATTGCCCCGTGGAACTTCCCTCTGCCTATCGCATCCTGGAGTATCGCCCCGGCTCTGGCCAGCGGTAATTCGGTAATTGTGAAACCCGCGGCCCTTACCCCCCTGTCAACTGTCCGATTTGGTGAGATCGTGAAGGAACTGGGCGTCGTCGGGGACGCGCTTCAGGTCCTCACTGGTTCGGGCGCCCGGATCGGCAATGCCCTCGCTGAACACCCGGATGTTAACAAAATAAGTTTTACTGGCTCCACCGAGGTCGGCCGGTCCATCGTCCAGGCGGCTTCAACGACGATGAAAAGGGTTTCTCTTGAGCTCGGCGGGAAGTCCGCCAGTATCGTCTACAACGACGTTGACCTCGCCAAGTGTCTGCAGGCAGCCCCAATGTCGGTCTTCGACAACACGGGCCAGGACTGCTGTGCACGCAGCCGCTTTCTCGTGCAGCGGGGAATCTTCGACGAGTTCGTCGAGGGATTCATCGAAACTACGCGTGCACTGAAAATCGGTAACCCGCTGGACGACAAGACCAACCTGGGACCTCTGGTCTCGGCTGCCCACCGCGACACCGTTTCCAGCTTCCTCGAAAACGGTCTCAACGTCGTCACCGCCGGTGAAGCACCGGATGGCCCCGGCTTCTGGATGGCACCCAGAATCGTCATCGCCCCGGACCCCAAGAGCCGGGTGGCAACCGATGAAATTTTCGGCCCCATCGCCTCGGTGATTCCCTTCGACACCGAAGAGGAAGCCATCGCGCTGGCCAACAGCTCAATTTACGGCCTGAGCGGCTCCATCTGGACCAACGATGTCGGGCAGGCCCTGCGGACGGCGCGGGCACTTGAGTCCGGGACTCTGTCGGTCAACTCAAACTCATCCATTCGAATCCAGACACCTTATGGCGGCTTCAAACAGTCAGGCATTGGCCGCGGACTGGGCCAGGCTGCCATCGAGGCATACACCGAACTCAAGACCGTTTTTGTGAGGACAGAACCGTGACAACTGACACAGGGGAGCTGGTTCGGACCAACCACGGCACCTCATCCGAAGTATCCAGTGAGACAGACACCGCCGTGCAGACCCTCAGCGTCCTCTACGGCAGCCAGACCGGGAACGCTGAGTTTCTTGCGTCCAAAATCGTGGACAAGGCAAACGGCCAGGGTTACTCAGCCGAGCTTATGAGCCTGGACATGCTGACCCCGCAAGATGCGGCACGCAAGGACCGCCTGTTGATCGTTACCGCCACACACGACAACGGCCACATGCCGGACAATGCGCAACCGTTTTGGGACCAGCTTCAAAGCGCCGGTTCAGACCTCTTCAAGGACGTTCCCTTCGCAGTCCTTGCCATTGGCGACTCCATGTACGAAGACTTCTGCAAAGCCGGCAGCGATCTTGACGAGCGCCTTGGCGAACTCGGCGGCAAGAGGATCCTTGACCGCCTCGACTGCGATGTCGACTATGACCTGACGTCAGGCAAGTGGATCAGGGGCATGCTTGAGACCTTCAAGACAGTTGTTCCCAAGAAGCGGGACAAGAGCCCGCAAGACTCCACTGTTCCAGGAGCAAACCTCGGGGAGCAGCCCAAGGGCACACGCCGGGAACCTGACACTGCCACCGTCGTCGAGGCCCGACTCCTAAGCGCTCCAGAGTCCGAAAAAGAGGTCTGGCACTATGAGCTTGAGGTTAGCGGCGACAGCCGCAACTACCGGCCAGGTGACTCACTTGCCGTAATCCCCACCAACTCCATCGAACTCGTGGAAGACCTCCTCGGATTCCTTGGCCTCGCTGGCAGCGAGGTGTTCGGTGAGGACGGCAAGAATGTACGCGAGACGCTTCAAAACGACTATGAGCTTCGGCTGCCCCATCTGGGCATCGTGGCCTGGCTCGTCGAAGAACTCGCACCGGATCATCCCGTGCGGAACCTGGTCGAGTCCGGTGACCGCAATGCGCTGGAGGACTGGCTGTGGGGACGGGACATGCTGGACGTGCTGCAGGAAACCCGGTCAACAGATGTCGATCCCGGCGAGTTCCTCTCAATGCTGAGGCCCCTGCAGCACCGGTCGTACTCCATTGCATCCAGTCCCCTCGCTGACGGCGACCGCGTCCACTTGACGGTCTCCACTGTGCAATACGAGACCGCCGGCCGCCGGCACTCGGGTGCATGCAGCGGATTCCTCCAGTCCGCCGCGCAGGCCAAGATAACCATAAAAGTCTTCCCGCTGCCGGCGCACGAGTTCCACCTACCCCACGACAACTCAGCTGACGTGATCATGGTCGGTCCAGGCGTCGGAGTTGCCCCGTTCCGTGGCTTCCTCCGTGACCGTGAAGTCTCACAAGCCCGGGGACGAAACTGGCTGTTCTTCGGGGACCGCCATGAAAAGCCTTCCTGGCTTTATCAGGCGGAAATGGAAGAACTGCAAAGCAAGGGTGTGCTGAACCGCCTCAGCCTGGCTTTTTCCCGGGATCAACAGGGCAAGGTCTATGTCCAGGACCGGATCCGCGAAGAAGGAGGCGACATCTTTGCCTGGCTATCGGGTGGAGCCTCGGTCTATGTGTGCGGCGGCAAACAAATAGCACCTGACATCGACGAAGCCCTGCTGGCGGTGCTCAGCAGCCACGGCGCGATGACCCCCGAAGAGGCGCACGATTACCTGCAGTCCATGAAGAGCGAAGGACGTTACGTCAAGGACGTCTACTAGGCCCCGCCTGACCCTGCCCAGCACCCGGGCTTTCGTGTCCTGGGTACTGGGCAGAACACGGAAAAGTCTTGGCCTGCGTACCGCACAGGAATGTGACCTGGCTTACCGAGTGCATGTAGCCGGCAATCATGATGTGCACCTTGCACATACGCCTATAGGACGCCGCTCTTAGTGTTTTTAGTAACCAATATCAATGAGGATAAGAGGTACACAGTGAATCCCATCACACAGGTCCCGGAGGACCTCCACGAACTCGAGGCTATCGACATGCAGGATCAATCCTCAGCCGCGTCAGCGCATGACGAACTGCAAAAGTTCGTCTCCGACAACGACATCAAAACGTTCAAAGTGGGCGTGGTGGACCTGGACGGTGTTTGGCGCGGCAAGCGCATCCCTGCCAGGTACTTCCTGGAAAGCGTCGCTGAGCGCGGAACGAATATCTGCAACATCATCTTCGGCTGGGACATTCAGGACGAAATCATTTCTGATCTCAGCTACACGGGGTGGGACACGGGTTACCCTGACGTGACGCTCCTCCCCGATCTCAGTACCCTGAAGGTCGTTCCCGGGGAACCCGGCGTGGCTTCCGTCATTTGCGACGCCTACGAGATGTCGGGCGAGCCGGCGGCAATCTGTCCCCGGAGCATTCTCAAGCGGGTCGTGCAGAAAGCCGAAGACCTTGGATACTCGCCAGTCTGCGCCTACGAGTTCGAGTTCTACCTGCTCAAAGGCACCCCGACGGACCTTGCCGCCAAGGACTGGCGCGACCTGACCCCCATCACAGCGGGCAGTCACACCTACAGCCTCGTCAGGGACACAGGCACCGAGTTCCTCATCGGTGAGATCCGACGCCGCCTGTCTGAGCAGGACATTTTCATCGAGGCCAGCAACAGTGAAAACGGTCCAGGCCAGTTTGAGATGAACATCCATTATTCGGATGCTCTCGCAGCCGCAGACAACGCCCTCCGGCTAAAGGCCACCGTCAAGGAGGTTGCAGCTGAGGCCGGCTACACGGCGTCATTCATGGCCAAGATCAATTCGGAGTGGGCCGGCTCCTCCGGGCACATGCACCAGAGCCTTTGGGATCCGCAGTCGGGCAAGTCCGCCTTCGCCAATGCCGAGGAGCCCGGTGAACTGAGCGCCATCGGGTACAACTACCTGGCCGGCGTCGTCGAGACGGCACCGGAGCTCACGGCCCTCTACCTGCCCACCATCAACTCTTACAAGCGGACCGAAGGCGGACAGTGGGCCGGATCCAGTGCCACCTGGGGCCTGGACAACCGAACGGTCGCTATCAGGTCCATCCCGTCAAAGAGCAGTGCCGCACGCATCGAAAACCGGGTACCGGGCGCTGACGCCAATCCCTACCTGGTCATCGCCGCTAACATCGCTGCCGGCCTGCACGGCGTGGAGCAGGAATTGACCGCCCCGAAGCGGGTGGTAGGCAACGCTTACGCCCTGGAGGAAGGACACCAGGTAAAGCAGCTGCCCGGAACACTCGACCAGGCCATCGAACAGTTCGAGAAAAGCGAGGTCGCCAAGGCGTACTTCGGCGAAACGTTCGTGACCCACTACGTCCAGACGAGGCGCTGGGAGCTCCGCAAGCTTCAGACCAGCGTCACCGACTTCGAAATCGCACGGTACCTGGAACGCATCTAGCGCTAGTGCAGCGCTAAGAGCTCCATTTCCATTTTTCATACTCAGAAAGAAGCACCCAATGACCACTCACCCCGGAAAGATCGCTGCAGTCACCGGAGCCGCGTCCGGAAACGGCCTTGCCATCGCAGAAAAGCTACTCAAGGAGGGCGCCACCGTCGTAGCCCTCGACCGTGACGAGGCCGCGCTCGAGCGTCTGATCGGCCAGCACCCGGAAATGGTGGCTGTTGTTATGGACGTCGCCGACGAAGCCTCGGTCCGCAGCGGCATGGCGGAAATCGACGCAAAATTCGGCCGGCTTGACACCCTCGTCAACAACGCAGGCATCGTCAAGGGCAGCAACTTCGACGACGTGAGCGTAGCGGAATGGGACCAGGTGTTCGCCGTGAACTCCACCGGACCGTTCCTGGTCAGCCAGGCCGCACGGCCGTTGCTGGAGAAGGGCGCCGCGGCCCGGGGCGACGATTCAACCAGTGCCATCGTCAACATCACCTCTGTCGAGGCCCACATCGTCATCGCCAGCAGCGGACACCCCCAGGTCCATTACAACGCTTCCAAGGGTGCACTCCTTATGTTCACGAAGGCTTTGGCCATCGAAACCGCAGCTTCCAAAATCCGCGTCAACGCTGTCGCCCCCGGCTTCATCGAGACCCCGTTCACCAAGTCCGTGCTGGAAAACCAGGAGGCCGTGAAGTTCCTCCTCGACCGCACGCCGCTTGGACGAATCGGACGGCCCTCCGACGTTGCCAACGCAGTCGCATTCCTGGCCAGCGACGAGGCCAGCTGGGTGACCGGTACCACCATCCACGTCGACGGCGGTTGGCTGGTTTACTGACATGAGGTCGCCCCTTATTGCCATTTCCGCGGCCCGGCAAACCGTCGATACCGCCTTCGGCCCGATGCCTTCAACGGTCCAGAACATGGCCTACGCCAACGGCGTGCTTGCCGCAGGCGGCCGTCCCGCCATTCTTCCGTCCACGGCAACGATCCCGGATGCGGCGCTTGAAGGGTTCGACGGGCTGATCCTCACCGGCGGCGGTGACATCAGCCCCCGGTTGTATGGCGAGGACCCGGTCGACACTGTTTATGACGTGTGCGACATCAGGGACGACTTCGAAATCGAGCTTTACAACGAGGCCATGCTCCGCGGCCTGCCCATCCTGGCCACTTGCCGGGGGATGCAGCTAGTCAACGTTATTCGAGGCGGAAACCTCGTCCAGGAAGTGAGCCCGGACAGGGGGCACTGGCAGGACCATCCCTCTCATGAACCATGGCACCAGGTACAGCTGGAGCCCGGTTCCGAACTTGCCCGGATCGCCAAAGACCTGACCATTCCCGTGAACAGCTACCACCACCAGGGCTTGGGAAAGCTCGGAACAGGCCTTCGTGTCGTGGGACGGGAAGGCGACGTTATCGAAGCAATTGAAGCCGACGATGCCCGCCTCATCGGAGTCCAATGGCATCCCGAGCACATGGTCGACTACCACGAAGCCCAGAAGGCCCTCTTCGTCGATCTCGTGGAGAAGGCCGCAGCGTACGCACAGTCACAGAAACCACTTCAGGAGCAATTCTCATGAGCACAGAAACTGAGCGGGGACTCAGCCACAACAAGTCAGACTTTGACTTCCACGGACGGTCGCTCGACAACATTTTCGACGAATACCAGGACATCCTGGCCAACGGCCCTGTTGGGCACAGCAACAAGTATGGAGGCTTTTGGTACATCACCAAAAGCGAAGATATCTTCAACGCCGAGCAGGACCCCGACACCTTCGCGGTCGGACCCTCAATGCTCCTCCCAGCGTTCGGCACTGACGTCCCCCTGATTCCGATCGACATCGATCCCCCGACCCACGCTGACTTCCGCAAAATTCTGCTGCCGATGTTCACCCCCATGAACATCTCAAAGCTGACACCCGGCATGCGGGAGACCGCTCAGCAGCTGTGCCAGGAAGTCCTCACAGCCGGCGACGTCGTTGATGTCTCGGCAAAGCTTGCCCGCCCGATGCCGACCATTATCTTCAGCCGCCTGGCCGGATATCCGGAACAGGACTGGCCAATCTTCGACCGGTGGATCGACGAAATCATCTATGAGCGGACCGCGCATCCGGAAACCGCATATGCGGCCGGACGCGAACTCAACGACTACTTCGACCGCCTTCTCGACGAACGGGAAAAGGCCGGACCGGAAGCGGACGCCAGCAATGACCTGATCACCCAGCTTCTCAAAGCGGAAGTGAAAGGCCGGAAGCTCACGCGTGAAGAGCTGCTGTCGTACTGCTACCTGCTCTTCCTCGCCGGGCTGGACACGACCGCCTGGGCGATCCGTTCCGCCCTCTGGTACCTGGCCGGCAACCCGCAGGCCCAGCAGCAGTTGCGGGAAGACCCGGACCTGATCCCCACCGCAGCAGAAGAATTCCTGCGGACCCTCTCCCCGGTCCAGGCCATGGCCCGCACCGCGAAGAAGGACACAGTTGTCCGGGGCCAGGAAATCAAGGCTGGCGAACGCGTAGTGCTCGTCTTCGGCGCGGGCAACCGTGACCCGGAGGTCTACGAAGAACCCAATGACATCAAGATTGACCGTGAAGACAACCGCCACCTGGCCTTCGGCGGAGGGATCCACCGGTGCCTCGGCTCGAACCTTGGCCGCGCCGAAATGGTTATCGCCATGGAGGAATTCCTGAAGGCTGTCCCTCACTTCGAACGGGCGAATGACGACGAACCGTGGCACGGCGTCGGCCCGCTTACCCTCAAGATTGGAGCTTGATCACCATGGGAGAACTTTGGGTCGACGGAGGGCGTTGCCAAGGCCACGCCCGGTGCTGGGCTCTGGCACCCGAAACCTTTGAGATCGACGAGGAAGGCTACGCGCACGTCATTCCTGGCCGCGAAAACAGCGGCGATGAACCCAACGTCCGCAAGGCCATCCGGAACTGCCCCGAACGGGCAATCCTGGAACGGGAAACGAACGAGGCCAGCGAGAAAGCATCAGAGGTTTCGGCATCGTGACACATCTGCCAAACCGGGTTGCGGTCATTGGTGCTTCGGTTGCGTCGGCGATGCTGATTGAACGCAGCCGCGAGCTGGGCTTTGCAGGCGAATTTATCGTCATTGATTCAGACCCGAACGCGCCCTACGACCGGCCCCCGTTGTCCAAGCAATTCCTTCTTGGCACTGGTCCCGTCGAACCGGCCGAGTGGTGGCCGGAGGCTACGCCGATCCTCAATGCAAAGGCCATCGGGCTGCACACCGACAAGCGGACTGTCCTGACGGACAAGCTCGGAGAAGTAGCGGCTGACGCGGTCGTCATCTCCACCGGAGCCGGCTCAATCCGGCTGCCGAACGAGCCAGCGGGCGTTCTCAGCCTCAGAACCGCCCAGGACGCCCTTGCCCTGCGCAGCGCCGTGGATGCAGGAGCTGCCAGTGCGATCATCATCGGCGCCGGAACCATTGGTGCGGAACTGGCATCTACACTCGCCCAGCGTGGGCTTGCCGTCACGGTAGTGGATTTGGCTCCGCAACCAATGCAGCGCTTCTTTTCAGGACATCTGGGAGAGGAAGCGAAGGCATGGATGCATCAGGCCGGTGTCGTAACTCATTTTGGGGTTGCTGTGGAATCCATTCAGAAAACGGATGCGCAGTGGACGGTCCGGGTCAGCGGCCTGGACCTGCACGCCGACCTGGTGATCAGCGCTGTCGGCGCACGCCCCCACACCGAATGGCTGACCTACAGCGAGCTCGACATTTCCAACGGAGTCCGTTGCAGTGCGGACGGGAAAGCCCTGCTGACCAGCGGTGAAATCGCCGACGGGATCTTCGCTATCGGAGACGTTTCGGCCCGGCGGGCCGAGGACAAAACCTTTCGGCGGTTCGAGAGTTGGACCCAGGCCCAACGTCATGGCGCAGCCCTGGCTGAACACTTTGCAGGCTTCAACTCCAGCGAACTGGAACAGGCTCCGTACGGGTGGACGGAGCAGTTCGGCCGAAAGGTACAGGTACACGGAATGCTTCCGCCGGCAGGCGAACTTGTACAGGTATACGCTGCGGAGGAACGCAACGCCGCCCTGTACCGGATTGGATCTGCGGAGGAGGACGTGGCTTGGATCGGTGTCAACGCGCCCAGGCAGTTCAGCCGGGCCTCCCTGGGCATGAGCCTTCTAAGCTGAAACGATGAAACCCCCTGCTGAACCCGCGGCCCCGCAACCGAATGAGGTCCTGCCCGCTGGCTATCGCCACAAACTCCAAATAGCAGAGCTTCGCGCAGACACCCTGTCCGAGCTCACGCAGCTCATGATGGAAGGACCCGATCCACTCGCGCTTGCTCAAAGGGCAGTGGACTTGGTAGCCAGGGCAACGAACTCAGCAGGGGTTTTCGTCTACCTGTGGGATGAACAGGAACAAGTCCTTGTCATGCGCGCAGGCACCCCTGGAGTGCAAAGCCAGCAAGTGGGACGAATCACCCTTCGCCTCGGCGAAGGTGTAACTGGCTGGGCAGGACTCACCAGACAGTCGGTTGTCCTAAACAAGAACATTCAGCAGGACCCGAGGTTCGCCAGCATCAGCGAACTGCAGGAAGAAGAATTCAATTCGATGCTGGTTGTCCCGATCGTGGCACCGACCGGGACCCTCCTTGGCGTGTTCAGCCTCTGGTCATATGAGGAGGAAACCTTCACCTGGGAGTCAAAGCTGATTGCTGACGAGGTGGGAGTGCTGCTTGCCAGCGGCCTGCTGCAGGCTGAGACAGTTGATGACTTGCGGCGCCAATCCGCAGCAGCGCACTTCCTCGTCGATTTCCCAATCAACTCCGCCACTTCCGTCCTGCAATGCGCCCAAGTGGCCACCCAGGCGATTCTTAAGCACATGAGCTCCGATGGCTGCGTCATTGAATATTTCGGGCGGGGTGCAGCCACATCGCCGCCCACCGCCATCGCAATGGACAAGGGCGAGCGAAGCGGAATCGTAGTTAGAACCACTCACTCACGAACAGCAACGTCCGAATTCATTGAATCCAACTTCGCCGGACACGAGCGGATATCTGTCTCCTTTGGCCTGACGAGCACCCGGGGCATCGTCACGTGCTATCGTCCACGCCGCTATTCCACCAGAGAGCTCGATCGGCTCAGCGCCATTTGCTCTCAGCTGGCCGCCCTCTTTGAAGCAGTAGAACTGGAGTCCGTCGGCTCATCCCATGCTTCACGCCTGCTCCGAAGCGTCGGCACGAGCACATTCGCCCGCATTCTCGAGGAGTCAGGCTGGTCCAAGGGCCGCACTCTGCCGGTCCTGGTACGAGTGAAACGGCTGAAATTCGACTCTGACGCGGTGTCCAGACGCATCGCCCCCTACCTTCAGGAGCTGGCCGGCCCCCGATCCCTGGTCTTCACCGAAGGCCCCCTCAGCCTGCTCTTTATCGATACCCCCTCCGGCTCCGGAGAAGAGATCAAGGCGAAGCTGGAGACGACTCTTTCTGACCTCGACGAACACCGTGGCGTCTCAGCCTTCGCCGGCGTAGGTCCGCTGGCGCGGGACGTCGCCTCTCTGCAGCCAGCGCTCTCAGACGCCGAAACCGCACTGGCCTGGACAGAACTCGTCGGCAGGACATCCGGGAGACGGGTCACCTCTTTCAGCGACATAGAACACCTGCAGGAACTGCCCCTTGTTGGCGAGGGGATGTCTGCGGAGATCAGGGACGTGCTCGCGGAACTCAGGTCCCTCATGCACTACGATGCGGAAAATGGAACCCAGCTGGCAGAAACAGTCGCCATGCTCCTGTCCAATAAAGGATCCAGTGCTGACACGGTCTCCAAACTGCACATCCACCGCAACACACTCCGGCAACGGCTCCAGCGCGTAGAGCAGCTCATCGGTCATTCATTCGAAGAAGCCGGCGACTGGCTGCCCACGGGCATTGCTGCGCGACTGGCGATGCGCGAAGGCCACCGCGCGGTTCTTCAATGACGGCAACAGCGGCCGGGTCCGCTGAGGAATATTCGCGGGATCCCAAGGGCACCAGGCTGTCTATGGCACACACATTTGGATCTTAATGTGCAAACGGCACTGCGGTCCCGGCCATGGTGTTCGCTACGTTGAAGTTGTCCGCGTGGCTCCGGGGACTAAGGCCATGGGCCTTGGTGGCCGGGTTGCCCGCGCAGGAAGCCACCGTCCCTTCACAACCGGGGGTTTCGAAATCTGAAACTCCGACCGCCCGATAAGGAATTCGAGCATGACCAATCAGCCAAGCCTGCCCCGAGGTACCGGTACCCTGCAGGCACTCGTCATACAGCCAGATTTCCACTGCCCGCTGGACCGTCTCGGTGGTTGGCTGCATGACGAGGGAATAACCACCAGAATTATCCAGCCTTTCAGTGGCGACGTGATCCCGGACGTGATCCAGGAGGACGCCCTGGTGGTTCTTGGCGGAGACATGAGCTCCTTGGACGACCATGCCTATCACTGGCTTACCGACATCCGACGCCTTATGGCGGCCGCCGCCATCCAGAGGAAGCCCACGCTAGGGATCTGCCTTGGAGCTCAGCTGATGGCACAGACGTTCGGCGGGACCGTGGCTAGGGGAGACCAAGGCCTCGAGGCGGGGGTCGTAGAGGTGGCATTACGGCCCGATGCTGCCGAGGATCCCTTGATGGCCGGATTGCCGGGTCCCTTCTTCGCAGGCGCCATGCATGGGGACGTAATCGAACAACTCCCGCCGTCAGCGGTATGGCTCGGGATGACGGACCAGTATCCGCACCAGGCTTTTCGAGTAGGCGAGATGTCCTGGGGAGTTCAGTTTCACCCGGAGATCTCGCCGGTGGTCTACCGCCAGTGGTTGTCCCTGGTCAAGGAGAATGACACGGTTGCCGTGGAGCGGGCCGGCCGCGGAATGAAAGCATTCGAGAATCAAGACCAGATCGTGAGGGAGCATACCGAAGCGATGGCGCGACGCTTCGCCCACCTGGTCCGAACCACGGCAACGGTGGCTACTCAGTAACCAACAGTGCGTAGTGGCGCTGCGGCCGCGGGGTGGACGTAGGACACTAGCCGATGCAGCGATTCCTGCCCCTGGACCCATTGAGTCTGCGGGCAGGAACAGGCCCTTGCCAGTACCTCGTGCCCGGATCCACCAGTATGGAGCGGGGCAAAGCACGGCGTCTTCATGTCTGGCCCAGGACCTTGTCCCAGCTGGTACCGCCAGTTCACCCCAGAACGGGGTCAGGATACTTCCACAAAGGATGGTGCCCTCATGGTCAGCGGAGCCAGCGTTTCTCCGGCTGAATAGCTATCTGCGAAAACAGCCGCTCCTGCGCTGGTCAGAGCTACTGGGACATTTGCCCACATGTTGATGCCGTCTTCCACAGACACCGCCGGCAAGTCGAGATGGGCGAGGTGCACGATCTCGTTTCCTTGTTCGATGGACAGGCATGCCCCGTCGGGCCCGACTATTATTTTTGGGTTGCAAATCGAGACCGACATAAGCCCGTGATGGGCGAGGAAGCGGGCCTCTCCACCGAACTGGAGCACAAAGTTGTGCCCGTCAGAATGATCCAGGCTCCTGAACGGGAAATAGAACTGCCGGGTATTTGTCACGGCAGCACCCTCGCGCAGGAGTATGCGTCCATCGCGCATAGACTGCACGTACTGTACAAAGCTCTCTTTCACCGCCCAGGCCATGCCGAGATCTGCTCTTTCGACAGTAGGTTCGGACATCAGGGGTTCCTTCTCGTTGCCAGGTTGCACACGGCCGGTGGTGCTCCCGCTCCCGACACAGCAGAAATGGGAGTGGCTTACCGACTCTTCATATTCGACCATTGTCGCGCCGGCACAGATGATCGATATGTACTGCGGGCATAGCGTTCGCACCGGCTGTGTGCCTGGTGCCCATCCGGCGGACGGTGGGCCCCGCGGCCGGCTCGTTATTGAGGTCGACAGCCTGCTGGAGGGGCCCCGCCGCCACCGTTGGGGGAGGGGCGGCGATGGGCTCGATCAGTCAGACCGTTCCTGAATCAGTCTCAGCAGTTGAGTTGTTCCGGGGCGACGCACTCGTAGACGAGTCCAGGAGGAATCTGGTGGCTGAGCTCAAGGGTGTAGGACCAAGGGCCGTGCCAGGTGACAAGAACACCTGACGCTTCATCCTGAACTGTTTCAGAGCGCAGCCGAGTAATGGCTCTTGCTAACTCATTATCGTCATGCAGCCGTTCCAGAAGCTGTACGCGTCCAGGCGCGGCGGAGTGTTCGCACCTCATGGTGCAGCAGCATGCTGGAAGCCAGGGCAGAGGCTGGACCTGTCGGTTTCCCATCTATAGTCGACCCACACCTTGAAACCGTCTGCCCGGTGAAAGAGACGGCGGGGCTCGGCGCCGTCACTGTCGAGCCACAGGATTTGATCATCGTCGGTTACCGCGTCGACAACTCCGCGGCGGATCTCCTTATCCAGAAGTTTCACGATGACCAGTTGGCCAACCAGCGGCTGCCATTGGGGTTGCAGGTGAAATGCCATTTGATGCCGTGCCCCTTCCTATGGAGCGGGCTGTGCCTGCCTTCTCTCGGGCAGGCACAGCCGATGTCCTAAACCGTTACGAGGTCCTGCCAGTCGGCGAGGTCATGTCCATGGGCATCGCTGACAGACTTGTGGGTGACCTTTCCCGCCGCCACGTTCAGACCGCCCGCCAGAGCGGGGAGCCGGTCGAAAGCACCCTTGACGCCGTAGTTGGCCAAAGCAACCGCGTAGCGGAGTGTGACGTTGGTCAGCGCGTAGGTGGAGGTGTTCGGGACAGCTCCGGGCATGTTGGCCACGCAGTAGAAGATGGTGTTGTGGACCTCGTAGGTGGGTTCCTGGTGCGTGGTGGGGTGGGTGTCTTCGAAGCAGCCGCCCTGGTCCACGGCGATGTCCACCAGGACCGAGCCGGGCTTCATCCGGGCAACGAGGTCGTTGGTGACGAGCTTGGGGGCCTTCGCTCCCGGAATCAGGACGGAGCCGATGACGAGATCTGCATCGATAACTGACTTTTCGATCTCGTACGAGTTCGACGCCACGGTTTTGAGCCGGCCCTGGTACTGGGCGTCGAGTTCGCGCAGCCGGTTGATGTTGATGTCCAGGATGGTGACGTCGGCACCGAGGCCGAGGGCCATGGCGGCGGCGTTGGTGCCTGCGACACCTGCACCGAGGACCACCACTTTCGCGGGGCGGACGCCGGGTACGCCGCCGAGCAGCACGCCTTTGCCGCCGGCGGGCGCCATGAGGGAGGTCGCGCCGACCTGAACGGAGAGCCGGCCGGCTACTTCGGACATGGGTGCGAGCAGCGGCAGCGCCCGGCCTTCCTGCACCGTCTCATAAGCGATGGCCGTGACGTCGGAGTCGACAAGCGCCTGAGTCAGTGCGGGCTCCGCGGCAAGGTGAAGGTAGGTGAAAAGGAGCAATCCCTCGCGGAAATGGCGGTATTCGGACGCCACGGGTTCCTTGACCTTCATCACCATGTCGGCTCGGGCCCAGACCTCTTCCGCAGTCTCAACGATCTCAGCTCCGGCGAGTGCGTACTCCTGATCGCTAATGCCGGAACCAACGCCGGCACCGGTTTCCACGAGCACGTCGTGGCCGTTTGCTTTGAATTCATGTACGCCGGCAGCTGTGATGGCGACGCGGAACTCGTTGTTCTTGATTTCCTTGGGGACGGAGATGATCATGCTCACGCTTTCTGGGGAGATTGATGCTTGTGGGAAAAAGAATGACAGAAACTGCGGATTAGGCGTGTCTCAGCACAGGATCTACGGCAGAATGCCAGTAACCGGCAAATTCCTGCACTGTGAGGAGTATTACATGGTGTCCGACCCGCAGAAACTGCAGCAGGTGACTCTGGACGAAGTCGACCAGAGGCTTCTGGGTCTGTTATCCAAGAATTCAAGGCGAACCAATCAGTCGTTGTCGGAAGCCCTGGGGCTTGCGCCCTCAACCTGTCTTGCCCGCCTTAAGGCGCTTAAAGAGTCCGGGGTGATCAAGCGGTTCACCGTCGAAGTCGCACCCGAAGCGATGGGCCTGCCTCTCCAAGCCCTGGTTAGCGTGCGGCTTAGGCCTGGTGCCCGTCACCTCATGAACGCCTTCGGAAACGAGTTACGGGACCTTCCCGAAATCAAGCAGTTCTTCGTGCTCGGCGGTGCCGACGATTTTTTGATCCACATCACGGCCAAAAACACCGAGCACATCCGTCAATTCGTACTGGACCACTTGTCCTCGAATCCTGCCGTCGCAGGCACCCAGACCAACCTCGTGTTCGAACACGGTCATGGAACCGCCTTCGGGCTCTAGGTGGCCTAGGACAACTCGCTCGCCGTAGATGGCCCAGCCGAGGGTCATCCCGCGGTCACTCAAGCGCGCAGCAAAAACCCACTGGTGCCCCTAAGCCTCTTCAGGGACCGCAACCGTGCCGGCGCCTACGCCACCATGCTCCTGCTCGCCATTGGCCCGATGGGCACTTTCTATGTCATCACCCTCTACCTCCAGCAGGTCCAGCAATTCAGCCCGCTCCAGACCGGTGCTGCCTGGCTGCCGTTCGCTGCCGGACTCATACTGGGCGCCGGTAGTGCCCCGAAGCTTCTGCTGAAGATAGCACCGCGTGTCGTCGCTGCAACGGGGGCACTCCTCAGCGCCGTCGCTGCGCTCTGGTTTTCCACCATCGCCGAGGACGCCAACTACTGGCTCCACCTGGCACCGGCCATGTTCGTACTCGCCGGCGGATTCGGCCTGGGCGTCATAGCGCTCACACAGGCCGCCGTTTACCACGTCGACCAGGACAAGGCAGGGATCGCCTCGGCGCTGCTCAACTCAGCCCAGCAGATCGGCGTCGCTCTCGGTCTAGCCGTGCTGGCCGCTGTCGCGGCCACCATCTCAGCGCCGCACGAACGCGCCGGCGTCAGCCTCGGGGCAGCTCTCACAGCGGGTTACAGTACAGCGTTGCTAGTCGCCGCCGCTATTCTCGTCATCGCTGGAGTACTGGCCCTAACAACGCTCAATGGACACCCAACACCCGAAGCCGAAAACTCCGACACAAGCACTGACGAACTAACAGTCTGAGAGCCACTTTCTCTACGTAACAGCCTTTGGTAGGCGCTGGCGTTGTCAAACGCCAGCGCCTACTGGCTATGCGGCGTCTCCCACAGATCTTTATAAACGCCGATAACAGCGATTCCGTCAACAAGCGAGTGGGCTCCAGTTCTATGGACTCCAGTCAACCGGCGGCGGCACCGTAACCAGCCGCGGCGTGTAGTCCTGTGCCCGGTCAAGGAATGCGTGCTGCCGTTGGCAGTTTTTGAAGGGGCCGGCGGCGGAGAACAGCGTGCGGGACTGTGGGTCCCAGTGCTGGACCCACCAGGCCGACATGGTGTTGTCCTCGTCAGCCTGCTTGTAAGCCTCGAATAGGGACTTTAAGCGGGCTACAGCTTCTGGGTGTTGCCACCACTCAGGGCACCAGTGCCGGCCGGTGGGTTCGTCGGGAACCGCTTCAACATCGTGGACGAACATTTCAACCCACATGACAAACTGCTGGATCAGTTCGGCCTCATCCACTCCATCGTCTTGCTCATGGCCGTGCTGGGTCATACCTGCACCTTCCTGACAATCTCTCCTGCAGCTGCCTTATCTGACTTGATCTGATCCGCATCAGCACGTTCCCACCACGGCATGAGCTTCACTACCGCAGGGGCGACGTTGCTGTAGTGCATGAAGGCCTCCCCCACTGGAAGCTGCTGGATCTCGTTCCCACGGATCACAGGCCGCTCTTCCTCACTGATGGTCCGGGAGGATCCACCGCGGCCCTGGGAGGTGGAGACTCGTTCCTTGCGGGTAGTCCCCGCGGCCCGGGCGATCCTGTCCAGCTCGTCGAGCTCTTCCAGGCCCGGCAGGAACAACCTGATCGAGGAGGTTCCACGGATTGCTGTGGCGGCTTCATTGCCCCAGCGTTGCCGGTTCTGCGCAAAGGACTGGCTGAACCCGATGATGCGGATCCCACGACCGCCGGAATCCGACAGCGCACTGGCCATGTCCGGGATGGCGGCGACGTTCGGCGCCTCGTCCAGGACCATCGTCAGCACCGGCCACAGCCGGCCTCCGGGCATGGACTGGGAAATGCGCTGGGCTTTGCGGAACATGAAGTCGGCGAACATCGCCACCAACGGTGCGACCGGTGAGCGCTCCCCGTCCGTGAGCAGGTACACCGTGTTCGGCTTTTCCAGGAACCTTTCCATATCGAATCCTTCACCCTCCGCAGGGCTGAGCATCTGCATGGCCTTCGGTGAGGACAACGGTTCGAGCAGCCCGGCAAGGGTTTCCTGGATTGAGTCCACCGTTTCGCCGGCCCGTGAGGTGGTGAGGGCCCGCAGGCGGTCCGAGAACGCTGCGGGAGCGCCGTGGTCAAGCAGAATTTCCAAGGGCTCCTTATCCGCGAAGTTGTTCGACCAGCGCACCACGTCTTCGATGTTCTTACCACCCAAAGCAGCGGCGTGCAGGAACCGGCCAAGGACGGCTGAGGCCTTGGAGTTGAAGAAGTCCCCGTTCTTGACGTTGCCCATGGGCTGGGCGCCTGCCCAGGCCTTGGCTCGCGCCAGTGCCTCGTCGGGATCCTCGCACCCGGTGATGACGTTCCACCGGACCTTGTTCGGCCACCCGGAAATGTCCTGAAGGTCGAACACGGACACATCGCCCTTGCGCTGCCGGGCAACACCGGTCAACATCGGCAGGTCATTCTTGGTGGAAGTGGCGATCACGGCACCTGGTGCGTCCAGGACGATCCCGACGGCCAGGAACAGGGTCTTACCGGAGCGCTGCGGGGCGAACACCCACATGGAGTCTTCGTGCTGGACGTAGAGCGTCTGTCCGTCGAGCTTGCACAGAGCGACAATCATCTCTTCTTCGGTGGCGTCGTCCGGGAGTTCCAGTGACTGCTTGGCCTTGGCCAAGGCGGCTTTTTTGCCCATCCGCTTTTCGAGGTCCTTGTAGCGGGGCAGCCCGTCGTCGCGGTGCTTGTTCCCGCCAAAGAGGGCCGTGAGCATTCCCGCGCCGACGAGGGCCAGGACAGCGAGGACGATCAGGATCCACGTGGCTGCACCGGGCCAAGCGAATTCGCCGGCCTTGATCTTTGCCGACAGCGCGGAGAAGTCGGTCCAGGGCATCCCTGTGGGTGTCAGCAACTCTCCCAGGAATGCCGATACCCAGCCGAGAACAACCAGGACGATCACGATGACGGCCAGGCCGATTTTCATCACTGAATCCGTGGACATACGTTTGGTCGCGCTCATGCTGCTTCCTCCTGGGTGTCGGTTTCGTGCTGGTTGATGGTGGCCGTGGATTTCATGGCCTTGTCGGTGTCGGTGAGTTCGATTTCCAGGGCGCTGCGGACGTGGATGGCAATGAAAGGATCCTTCCCGCCGATCCGCATCATGCAGGTGCCTTTGGTCAGGGACGCGATATCGGCCGCGGACCCGGCGGGAAGGTTGAACATCCTCTCGCACGCCCAGGCGTCATCGGATTTTTGCTGCTTGTAGAGCAGGACCGTTCCGCACTCTTTGAGCATGGCGATGGCCGGGGAGTCTCCGGGAATGTCGGAGATGTGGTGGAACGCGAACATGCACGAGAGCGACAGGGCCCGCGAAAGCTTGGTGTTGCGGCGGGTGACCTTCGCAACGGAGCCTTGGACGGTGTGCCAGGCTTCTTCGATAACCAGGACAGTGGGGACAGGTTCTTCCTGCCGGTAGAGCGTGTTCGCCAGCCAGGTGTTGATGATCGTCATGACGATCGCCAGCGCCGGCCCGTCCTCCGGGAGCAGGGACACGTCAAAGACGGTCAGCCCTGCGTTCAGGGAAATTTCGGTGCTGGTTTCGCCGTCGATCAGGCCGGCGAGGTCATCTTCGATCATGCGTTCAAGTTCAAACGCGGGGTCCTGGCCCCACTGCCGGATTTCCTTCACGGACAGGTTCGAGGCCGCCGCGGCGTCCGCGTCGGGTGCGTAGAGCGCTGAGAGGACGTGGCGGATATGGGCGGTTTCGTTGTTCGCGGCCGCCGTGCGGAGCGCCTGTTTGTGGGCTATCCGGACGGCTTTGCCCTCCTTGGGCAGCAGCGGCCGGCCCAGGGCTTCTTCAACCACGGCACGGACCAGCATGGACTGACCCGCCGGGGTGGACAGTGCCGTGTCGTCGTGGCTGTCCTCGTTCAGCCGGGCAGCGATACGCGGGTCCAGGATGTTGATCTTGGCCCCTCCACCGCCGACCATGAACTTCACCGGCGTGATGCCCAGGCGCTGGGCGAGGGAGGTGTATTCCCCGCCGTTCTGGTCCAGCTGGTACTTCTTGTCGATCACCACGACGCGGCGGCCCAAGAGCAGCTGCCGCAGCACCGCCCAAGTCTTGATCCCGGAGGACTTGCCCTGGCCAAGGTCCCCGATGAAGCAGACGTTCGGGGATTCGAGCTCGTTGCCGTAGGACGTGAACGGGTCATGGACGACCATCCACCCGGAACCTGCATCGATCCCGAACGCCAGGCCCCGGTGCGAGGTCGGGGGCGAGGCAATGGCCATGTGCGAAAATTCCATCTGCCGGGTCGAGGACAACACACCAGGGGCGGCCGGATCGTAATACCCCAGCCGGGAGGCCCGCGAGCTCTTCCGCTCGCAATGCCACTGCACGCTCGCTGTGGCTTCGCGGCTGTCTTTTCCTGCACGGCGCTTGGCTGCCAGGGCATCTCCGGTAGCGGCGGCCACGCTGTTCTCTGCGGCTAGGCGCTGTTTCCGGGTCTGGGAACGCTTGGTGCGGCGGGATTTTGTGGTCAGGGCCCAAGGCATCCGCAGGCCTTTGATGAGTTTGGGGGTGTTCATCGGATTCCTCTCGTGAACGGCATGGTGGTGATCAAGGCCAGGTCATTGCGGTGATCCATCCAGTCAATGAATTCGATCCCGGCGTCCGCGGCCGCAGCCTCGATCAGATCGGCGGTGGCCAGCAGCTCGTCCTCTGATTCCACGGAGTAGGAGATGTAGAGCGCGTAGGAAGCGCCGTGGTGCCCGGAACCGGGTTTGAGGTCCAGGAGCCGCTGGGTGGAGGCGCCCATGAGGACTTCTTCGGATCCGTCGGTCACGACACCGGACTTCGCGACTTCCTTGCCCTTGGCCCGGTCCATGGCCGCGTCCGTGCGGGCTTTCCCCCGGGCGGTGCGGGCATCGGCCAGTTCCAGGACCATGGAGACGGTGTGGACCACGGCCGGTTGGATCCCGGAGACCAACGATTGCAGGGCGGAGACGGGGATTGCTTCGGGGCTGAACGCTGAAGCCGGGACGTACCCGGTGCGGGTGTGCCAGTGGCCGTTGATGACCACCGAAGAATCCGAGGAATCCCCGTCCATGTGCTGCCAGCAGTCGGCCAGGTCCGCGTTCTCATCATCGTCAATGTCGAAATCCGGGTCCTGCAGGTGCCGCAGGAGGGCTGCCATCTGTTCAGGTCCCAGGGTGCGGTAATCCTGGATCCCGCCCATCATCTGCGCCTGCGCCAGGGCGGTGCGGATTTCCTGATGGATAGCCAGCCCAAGGCCGGTGTCACCGCCGCCGAGCTTGGAGGCCTTCAGCGACAACGCAGCGGAGCGGGGAATGCGGAACGTCTCGTAGGTGCGGTGCTGCTCGGAACGGGACTGCAACGTTTGGACCAGGTCCCCGTAGGAAGTGATCAGCAGCCGGTTGATGCCCTGAGCCTGCTTGTCCTTGATCCACAGCAGGTGGTCGGTCGAATCCATCGGGACCGCGCGGGAGAGCGTCTGGACGTGGGTGATGAGGGATTGCCGGCGGGCCATCCGGGCCAGGAACTGACCGCGGGCCACGTACGCGGAGTCTTCCCGGTTTTCCTCCCGGATCCCGGAGGAAGAACCCATCACTTCCACGGTCACCGTGTAGTACGGGGTTTTGATCTTCCCGCCGTGACGGAAAACCGTCATCGGCCCCGTCGGGGTCTGCACAGTGAACGGGCGGACCGTCCCGACCATCAGCGGGGCATTGTTCCGGTGCTTCACCGGAACCTCGATCATGCCCTTCTCATCGGCACGGGCCCGATCAGCCTTAGAGGCTTTCACCATGCGGGTCTGGTCCCGGAACTTCACCGGGACAAACGTCGCGGACTTGTTCTTGCGGCGGGACCGCTGGTGCTGCCGTTCAACGATCAACGCCCCCAGAGAGCGGTACCCGGTAATCTTGCTCGGCGTGGTCAAGACCACCCCGAGCCCGACGATGGCCGCGGCCAGGATCAGGCCCAGCACGATCACGTCCTTGAGGGAAATGACCGTCACCAGTCCCAATGCCAAGGCGGTGCTCAGGCCGATCCATTCAGGACCGGTGCGGTTCCCGCCCCACAAACCACGCCGGGAAACCTCACCACCGACAACAACCATGCGTCCCATCAGACCTACTCCCCCGCTTCCTTACTGCCCGCTACAAACTGCTTCATTACCGGCCGCTGATGTGATCGGTATCCGGGGCCATCGAATGCACGCCCTGACGGCCGCGCATCGCAGCCTGCCGCGATGCTTCACGTCCTGCCAGGAGGAACGCTGTCGCACCGCCCGCGGCGATCTTGGCCGATCCCCGTGTGGCTGTTGCCGTGCCCTTACCGAAGGCGGCAGCGCCATTGCGCGCCGCTGCAGCAGCCTTCCCCGTCGGTGTCCCGGCCCGATCGTCCCGCTGAGCCTGGGCGATGGTGCGGGTATCAGGAGTTGGCGTTGGATCCTGGGCGCCGGACGCCTCCCGGCCGGCATGGCCAGCACTGCGACGGCCAGTCCCAGCGCCTGCCGGCGAGCCGGTCATACCGTTGTCAGGCCCGACAGGAAGGCCGGGACTACCTTGCCGCTGCCCTGCGCCGTTCGGGCCGACTGGGCCGCCGCTAGCCGGGCCGGACTGGGCTTGCATTGTGCGGCGTTGACGGATCATCGCGCCGATTCCGGCTCCGGCTCCGGCGACCATCGCCGCCCCTGCAATCGAGGGACGGTTGGCACCCAGCCCGGTAGCGGAAGAGGGAAGGATGGGGACGAACTTGAACAGCAATGCCGGCGAGAACGCCAGGACCACCATCGCGGCGGCCGCAATAAAGACAGATGAAGCGTTCACCAGCGCATCGCTGGTTCCCCCGCCTTGGAACGCGGGGCGGGAGGAAATGAAACTGAACAACGCACCCATGATCAACAGCAGCAGCGGCTTGGACAAAGCGATTCCCAGCCACAGCGACCCGACCTTGCCGACCCGGGCCCGGTGCTCCGGGTGAATCATGAATCCGAGCATTAACGCGATACCTACGCCCAGGAGGTACAGGGCGATCGGCGCCAGAGCGAAAAGCCCCAGGAGTGCCCACGCCCCGATAAACAGCAGGCCGAACAGCAGTACAGCTGCCAGCGGGCCGAAAACCCCGTTCGACTCATACGAGGCGAACCGGGAAATGGTCGTGGAGAAGGTCCCGATCTGGTTTGCCGTCCACGGGCTGATCGACTCCGTGAGACTGATCAGCGCGTTATTTGCCACGTAGCCCAGGACCGGACCGAACAAGGCCAGGAGAATCGCCAACGGCGCATACCAGAGCACGGACTCACGCATGGAGTCCGGATCGATTTTCTCGTCCGAGTAGTCCCGGAAGAGTTTGAAAAACATGAGGGTCAGCAGGATGATCCCAAGCCCGGAAAAGATCGCCCACGTGGTCCGGAAACCCTCATCGACGTCAAACTTCGAGACCTTCAACAGGTTCACCAGGACCTCGTTCGTGGCCGAGACGCCGGCCTCCTTGGTCGAGTTCGCAAACTTCTCAAACCCATCCTTGGCATTGGCGATAAAGGCCACCGTGTCCACCGCACCCAGCACGAACTGCCCACCAGGCTGGACCGCGATGGCGGTCCGCAGAACGGCGCCAGCTACGGGAGCGAACTTCTGAATAATCGACCCGCCCGTGCACCAGGTTGTACCCGTCAGAGGCGCTCCCGCAGAGGGCAGCGCGGCGCAGAACGACGCAGTGTCCCCGCCGTAGTCCAGAGACTTCTCCGGCGTCGTCAGGAACGTCTCAAAGGCCTTTGCCGCGACATTCTCACAATTGCTTCCGCCCATGGCCGCGTAGAAGGCCATGTCACCACAAGCTGTCTTGCCAAGCTCCAGGTTCAGCCTGTCCCGGATCGCATTCCTCTGATCATCGGGCAATCCCGCAAGGCGTTTCATCTGATCAGCGTTCAACTTCTCGGACTTCGTTATGTCGTCCGCTGCCTGAGCAGGTCCGGCGGTGATAACCCCGAGGCTGAGGAACAACGACAATAGGGCCGCGACCAGGCGAATCGTCTTATTAGCGCTTAGCGTTCGCATACTCAATCCACCCATCTCTGCGCACGTCCGCGAACACCGAGTTCACAAGGTCCTGGGTCAACACCGGAAAATCTCCAGTGGGTTCTCCAGGCGTCGCTCCAGCAGGTCCTCTGTCTTGGACGCGGCCGCCGAAATTCGGGTCATCGGCAGACTGTCGGGCGTCCGTGATCTTCCAGTCGCCATCCCAGGTCAGTTCCATCGGAACCGTTCCGAAGCCCCCGGCCGGAACGGTTTTGACCTGGGCATTCAAAGATCCGATGAAGACTTGAACCACAGCGCGCTTCTTCTCTTCGCAGCTGGCAACCCGGTACAGGCCGCCGGCAGCCACGTCGGAACGGGAAACCCACCCGCCATCGAAAGCGCCGGACGGCAGATTCTTGGTGGTGGTCATGAGGTCTCCCCCGGAAGTCACCTTTTCGAACCAGGGGCCCGGAACGGAAACCTCAGTCAGGGTTTTCTTTTGGTCCGCCCAGGTCTTCAGATTGACTTCCGATAGCAGCGGAGCAAAGTTGGCCGCTGCCTGGGCGGCGGAATCACACGTGCCGCTATAGCCGGTGATGGTCTTGCCATCACCGGCCGTTTTTGTTCCTCCTTCACCGATCTTGATCGTGGAGACGGGAAACCCGAACTTCCCGGACGCCTGAAGTGAGCTGGGTTCTTGTTCAGCGGAAGGTGTCGGACGGCTGATGAGGATTACGGCCACGGCAACGGCGACGATCACAACTCCTACCGCCGTAAGCGCCTTCCAGTGCTTCTGCATGGACTAGGCTCCCGCTGCTGCTGTGAGGGCAAGGATGCCGCCGATGATGACGCTGGCGCCGGCGACGGCGGCGAAGGCGATGCCGCTGCGCTTGGCGCCGTCTGCGCCGTCTGCAATGTCGTCGGAGTGGCCGCGCTGGCGGGCGACGCCCCACTTGCCCAAGTTCATCAGGAATGCGGCGGTAACCAGGATCAGGACCAACGCCCAGATGCCGCCGAGGATGAGTTGGATCGCGCCTTGGAACTTGACGCCGAAGACGTTGATGTTCGGTGTCACCCCGTCCAGGGGGTTGTTGGCGGCCGCGGGAACGATGACTTCGTTGACGATGCTCATGAACATGATGGGGTTTCCTATCGGTTGGTGAAGTGGTTAGGGGCGTGGGCAGTGCGGTTATCTACCTCGAGCAGGCCAGCAGCGATTTCGGCGGTCACGCGTTCGAAAGCGCGGCGGGCAGGATCGCCCACGAGCTGCCAGTCGATGATGGAGCCGTTATCGAGTGCCGCGTCGTATGGGATATCGATGATGGCCCGCACCGTACCTTCGAGCTGGGCACGGAGGTCCGCCCGATCGGCGGCTGAAACTTTCGCCCCGCCGCCCTGGGTCACGACGACCACGGCGTTGTTCACCAGGTCTTTGTAGTGCCGGTTCCCGGTGCGTTCGGTCATGGATTCGAGCTGTTCGATCATCCGGAGGGCTGAGACGACAGCGTTGCGCTGTAGCCGGACCGGGATCACGAGCTGGTCTGTGACCTCGATTGAAGCCAACCAGTTCTCGGAGCGGGTGTTGTTGCCGGTGTCCAGGACGATGGTGTCGTAAAACCGGCTAACCACTGTGTGGATCCGGTTGAATTCTTCGGCCCCAATGGACTTCATCCGGTCAGGGTCCTCGTCGGAGGCCAGGACGGAGAACTGATTCTTTCCCTGGTGGCGGGTGTAGTAGGAGAAGTCGCCTTTGCGGGCTTCGATGGTTTCGAACTTTTCCAGGACGTTGAGCAGGTCCCACACGGTACGGGTGGAGCCGTTTGCGTTGGTCCGCACACCAAGGGTGCCCATCATTTCGTTGTTGTCCCACACGATGGCGTGCTGGCCCGAGTGAATCCCGAAGGTGGAGCCGATCCCGACGCTGCACATGGTCTTACCGACCCCGCCCAGAGGCTGGGCGACCATGATGCGCATGGGCCGGGAATAGACCCGCTGGATCGCGGAGAGGTCCGTTCGGCGGGCCAGCTCGGCCGCGCCGACCTTGGGCTTGACCAGACCGAACGTCACTGCCCGCAGGAACGCCTGCCAGCCAGTGGCCGGGGGCAGTTCATCGTTCAAGTTGTCCTTTTGCAGCACCGAGGCGCTGCGCCGGCCGCTGACCAGCGGGGCCGGCGCAGCTGTTGCTGCAAGTGCCTTATCCGGTGCTGACTCGGAGACGGCGGCCTCTGCCGTTTCCGGGGTGTTGTCCTCTGCGCTGGTTTCCGGATCGAGCAGGCTGATGGGGGCGCGTGACTTCCGCTCTGCGCCTGACCAGTTGGTACTCATCGGGTCTTCCTTTCATTCGCGGGGTTCTGACTTCTGGAAATCTGTGGGACAGGTTCCTGGAACAGCAACGGGGCAGCCGTCGCGATTGCTTGTGCCGGTCCCGGACTGTCCGGGTTGGTGAGCGGATCTGTGAACAGCGGTGCCGTGCCGAACTCATCCGCGCCGGTGGCCGGGGCATTCATGGGGCACTCACCGGGCTGATCGAGGTCACAAGCCAGGGATCGTCCTGGCCGATGCGGTGGAGCATCATCGTCCAGGGCCCGGCGTCCGTGTCGAAGGTGGCGGTCACGGTCATGGGGTTCTGTGCTTCCCGGCTGATCGCCGGACCGTCGGTGACGGTGGAGAACGGGACTTGGGCCGGGTCGATGTAGCGGGCATCCTCCTTGTACTCGGCGGCGAGCATGGGTTCGAGATCCCTGAACCAGGTCTTCTCTTCCACAGTGGGACGGCCGAACAGGGCCATGGCCTTTCCGGCGGTGTCCTTGACTGTCTGCTCTGCGCCGGCATCCCAGGTGACGTTAGGGCCGTCATAGTGCTCCGTGGCTTCGTCGTGGTCATGACCGTCACCGGTGGAATTCCCGTCAGCGTCGGCTGTGATGGTCGGCGCGGCCGTCGCGGTGGCCGTGCTGTCTGCGGTGGGGGTCCCGGCGCAGGCCGTCAGTAGCGCTGCGGCCGCGAGCAGCGCCGGGGCGAGTGCGGTTCTACGCATCACAGGATGCCTTTCTCTTGAAGGATCGGGGTGGGGTCGATGGTGGCGTTGATCGGGATCATCGGGTTCGGCAGAGCCCCGGCATAGAACTCCATGTGCGTGTGCCGGCCTGAGACGTTTCCTGTGGCCCCTTCGATCCCAAGTGGAGTCCCGGCAGCAACGATGTCGCCTTCCTTGACCTTCAGGGACCCGGCCTCCATGTGGTACATGCCGATGGTCAGCTTCCCGTCGAGCGTTTGCCCGGTGACACCGGTCCCGAACTGGCCGTCGAGGTTGCGGATCTTCACGATCTTCAGATCCGTGATCGCCAGGACCGTCCCGGCATGTCCCGGGGTGGAGAAATCGATGCCGTAGTGGAAGTTCGCCAGCACTCCCCCGGCAGTGCCGGGCGGGGCCGGCCGCGGGCCGTAGCCGCTGGTCATGTCAGCCCCTGGCAGAGGCTTGACCCACTTGCCGGCAATGTCCCCGACAACCTGGTTCCCCTCGGCCGGGCACACCCCGGAGGGATCCACCAACGCTGCGGATTCCCCGCCGAGGGCTTTCACGATCTGCGTGGCCTGCTCCCGGAAGCGGGTGTAATGGTTCGGGTCCGCGTTCCGCTGCGTGCGGTGAATAGCGATGGTCGGTTCGAGGGTTTCCCAGCCCTCGACCTTCTGCAGGGCCTTGAAGAAGTTGGTCGCGCTGGTGTGAGGGTCCATACGGTCCTCATAGGAACCCCACGCACCGTTCGCCCGCTGCTGGAACAGCCCGCGGGAGTCAGGGCCTGCGCCGTCCCCGAAATCAATGACCCGTAACGATGACTCACCAATGGCAGCCTGGACACCGATCAACTGGGCAGCCACCGGCAGCTTCAAATCAGCCGCAGCCTTCATAATGGCGGCCGCGTTTTTCATTTGCTCACCGTCGAACCCGGCCACTGTGCTGCCGGAAATCGTTGAGGATGCCGGCTCAGCTGCGGTCCCAGGAGCGACACAAGCAGAAGCCGCCTGGGCCGGAGAGCCGCCATCGTCAAGGACCACGACAACGAACCCCAATGTAAGGGCGGTAGCGACAGCAACAGTGCTAGCAGCTCGACCGACTGTCAAAGACATGCCGCCCCTCCCCTGGGCTAATCCGGGGCCTATTCCCCCGAGCGGAAAACCCATCCCGGCTAAACTCAGCCCTAAGGCTAGGATGGAAAATAAGACCATTAGTTAAGTGTGGTTGAAAACTTAACTATTGGGAGCATCTTAGCAGAATCTGTTGCGCCCGTCTTGTCATGTTCGGTCCGTCCAAGGAGTGTTTGTGCCCGTCTCAGCCTCAGAGTTCAAGAGCTGGCTGGACGCCCAGTCCATCAGCACTTCCCCTGCCGCTCTGAGCGCCCTGACAGGCCTACATCGCGGCACTCTGGGCAACCAGTTGCGGCGCGGAAACGTTGCGGAATCGACAGTCGTTGCCGTGGCGCGGGCGTCCGAAATGAACGTGCTGGAAGCGCTGGCTGCCTTTGACCCATACAGGGACATGTACACCCGGCCGATCGAGCCCACACCAGCAGAAGTGCTAAGCCAGGTCCATCACGCCGATCTGATGGCGGAGCTGCAGTTCCGCACCTCCAAGAAGCACTATCCACGGGATCTTCGGAAACATATCCCGCTCATAGACTTTCCGCACGAAGGCTCCAACCGGGCCTGGATCGATGCCATCGACCCTGGCGAACTGCGGCACCGCATGGCCGAAGAAACGGGCATGGCCCTGACCTACATCTTTACTCAGCTGACCGAAAACAAGCTGACACCGCCGCTGGCAGTAGCAGCCTCCAGAGCAGCGGGGACCTCTTTCGCATCGGGTCTGGTCGTTATCGGCCTCGTGTTACCGGCCGAGGGTGGTTGGCAACCCCGTGCGCGCGAGGATGAGCTACTTGAGATTTCCGATGATGCCCTAGTGGAGCTGATCTCAGGCAGGATCAACCTGCTGCAGCGACGGGTCAAACAGCGCAAAGAGGCCCGGGAATACGCGGAGAAAATGACGGAGCTGCTCGGGTGAATCCACTGTCCGTTGTCCCTGTGACGCTGATGCTCATCCTCTTGGGAAGCCTGACTTTCAAGCGCATCAACACACCGGCCACCGGCTATCAGCACGCCCTACGGGGCAAGGCCAGCAGCATTGCCCTGTCGGGAATCTTCCTCACGATCGGTTACCTGCTCCTGCTGCCGCCGGTGTATTACCCGCTGGATTCGATGATGCCGATCCACAACGCAACCGACCTCATCTCGAAGTATTGCGCCCTGGTAGCTGTTGCGTTCCTCGGCGGCCACCTAAGCCTCGCCTACGGCTCGTCCTTTGCACGGCGCTGGACCGTCGGAGCGCCTGGGGCTGCAGTGCTGGGGCTCGTGTCGGCCGGCCTTCTCTGGACCGTCCTGGCCACAGACGCCCCCTATTCATCGCCCCAGATGCTCGACTTTGCCACCCAGCCCAGCGTCCGCATCAACATCTGGCTGGTGCTCTTCTATGTGGCTTACGTCGTCTTTCCTCTTGTGCGGCCGGCCTACCTCGATTCCAGAAACAACCCACTGCGCACAGGCCGCACGGCGTCCGGAATGATTGCCGCGGGCTTCACACTCTCGCTGCTGCGCGCGGGTGCCTACCCCATCGAGTGGTTTGGGGCCGGAGATGTGGTTTACCTCTACATGCTCGTTTCCTACGCATCCACCGCCCTGGTCGTCGTAGGCCTTGCACTCTTCGCTTACGCCCGCAGAAAGCGCAAGGTTGAGGCCGACCTGGGCTCCGCCCTCTCCCTCGATTAGGAAGGCAGCAGCAGAATGACCACTCCAGAAAAAGCGCAGAAAGCCGTTCAGAGCGTCCTGGCGGAAGTCCCGCGGGAGCATGAGGCTGCTTATCGCGTCATCTATGAGGCTGTGAAAGTTTGCCTGCTGGCCGGCATGGACCGGCGCGCAGCTGCCAGCTACCTTGGAATTTCCCGATGGCGTATTGACGGCCAGGGGCGCTATTTCAGGTCACTAAAGGCTACGGGGGACCTGTTTCGCAGCGCATTCTCCGGCGGAGCAGGAGAGAGCGAGGCGAGCCCCAAGGCGGTTGATGCCATCGTACGGCGCGCCTGGAACAGATAATCGAACAGCGGGTCGTCCCATATCTAAATTTTCCAGTTTTTATGACATATTGGAGCAATGAGCTCACGCAATCTGTCACACGGCGGTCAAGAAAGCTGCGCGCGCACAATAGTTACAACGGGACGCCGAGTCCCTGCCCGAGACGTCAGCCACACGTTTAGCAAAGCACCGGGGCCCGAAAGAATCCCCGAGCCCACGGGCGTGTCTGGAAACCTTAGCCCTAGGGCTAAGGCTAGGGTGAGCCATATGGGAACCGTTCTTCGCCGCCAACGCGGCACTGGCATGAACAATGTGCAGGCCAACTACTCGATCCCGCCCCACTGCAAAGACCTCGTACGCGAAGTCTCAAGGCGGATGGGCCTCAGTGACTCGCAGGGCTTGGAACAGATCCTGATTCACCTCGAACTCGAAGCAGACGGCCTGCCCGCATGGGCAGACCGCGACAGCCTGCAGGAGGCATTGCCTATTGCGAAGGCCAGTTAAATAGCTGAAGGCCCGCACAAGGCGGGCCTTCACTAAGTATCCGTTCAGATCCACGTTTCCTGGCAGTTACAGCGATCTGAACTATTCAGCAGCTTCCTCATTCGAGGACGCTCCCGTTTTCACACCCTCCTTACGGAAAGGTCTTGTTCCCCATGGTACCGGAAGTCAATTCCGCGTCAACGCATGCCCGTGAGAGTGTCGCCGCCGTACGTCAAGTCACGCCACAAGACGCCTGGGTCCTGGCACCACTGATTGCCGGTCAGCCGTCCTACCGTCTGGGTCGGTGGATCGGCGCACGGTTCCAGTACCCCCGGCCCGCGACCCCGCCCACGATCACGGCATCACTGCCCGAACGACCGGCAGCAGTGATGATCCACGGCGTGGACGGCTCCGTAGCCACGCTCTGCATCGACCTAGATACCTCCAAGGCAGTGAAGGGCGTCGTTGAATCAGACGCGGCACGGCTTGGAAAGCTTCTCCAGGAAGCAAACGTCAGCTTCGTGGAGGACTTCTCCCCCAGCGGCGGCAGGCACATCTACATCCCACTGCAGGAACGGCTTACCGCGGCCAAAGCCCGAGACCTCATCGAGGCCCTCGGCCTTCTGGCGACGAGCCTGGACCCAAGCCCGCACCAGAACATCACCGACGGGTGCATCCGTGTCCCTGGCTCCAAGCACAAGGCCGGCGGCCACCAGACTCTCCTCACTCCCCTGTCGCAGGCCTACGCCACCCTCCGCGTCCGCAACTCCCCGCGCGCACTAGCAGCCCTTCGAACTGCGTTGGCGCCGGAGCTGGCCCGCCTCCGCGTCCTCAAAGAACGGCAGGCCAAAGCAGCGCCAACAGCCAGGTCTACTGCTGCGCAGCTGCCCATCGCTGGTCACAGCGAATCTCCGCTGCGGCGAATCGCACGTACCGGTCTCTACGACACAGCCAAGTACGCCAGCCCCTCAGAAGCACGCATGGGCGTACTCAATCACTTCTCCGCGTGTGGGTGGGCCCTGGAAGACGTACAGAACGAACTCACCGGGCAGTTCCCGGGCCTAGCTGCCCTGTACGGCACGCCGGCCAAACAGGCACGGCTGCTGCCCACTGAATGGGCCAAGGCCCAGGCCTTCACCAATGCCCGCGAAGCCCAAAAACGCAGTCCCCGTAAAACAGGGAAAAACAATGCCCTTATTAACAACACAAGCCCCACTAAACCCACAGGGGGGGCACTCAACGCTAGCTCTGCATCAATCCACCAACTGGTCAACGATCTGGAAAACATCCTGTTCGCTGTACTGGATCACCGGCTGGCAGCTAGAGGCCGGGAAGGCCTCAGCCTCCGCCTGCTGATCCGTGGACTGCTGGGGTACATGCGCGCGAAAGAAACCGACCTTCTCGACGTTGGGTGCCGCACTCTCGCGGTCGCCCTGGGCAAACACCACGTCACCATTGCGCGGCTGCTGCCGATTCTGGCCCAGGCCTCAGATGGCATTCTCACCAAAGTGGCGGACGCGCGTCACAAGGCAGCCGACGTCTATCTCATCCAGCTGCCTCAACACTATGAACAACTGGCCAGGGAACTGATGTGGCGCAAGGGCCGCATCCACGCTGTGCGGCCCGTGTTCCGTGCCCTAGGAGACGTCGCAGCTCTCGTATACGAGTCCATCGAACGAGCCCGCCACTCCCCCACCACCGCTGACGTCGTGCGCTCCACCAGCATTAGCCGCAACGCCGTGACGGCAGCCCTTACCGAGATGGAAGCTCTCGGCATGATCCGCCGGGACAACGGCCAATGGAAGACCGTTGCCATCGATCTCGCCAATCTGGCCGCGCGACTGGGCGTCTTGGAGGATTACCAGGCGCACATACGTCGTAATCGGCTGCAGCGGGCCTCCTGGCACGCGTATCTGGATCGTTTTCTCACGAGTCAGGTTGGCGAACATGAAGCCTGGGACCAGGAGCGGGACGAATACTGGCTGCCCCCTGACGAAGTGACGCTGTGGCGGGTGGCCTGACCGTGCCTGGGTGTAATAAATCCATTAGGTATAAAAGGTATATAAGCTTCACTGCGTGTCCACGAAGCTCCAACCGCCCGATTGTCGGGTCATGACCGAGGGGCCTTGGAGACTTCACCCGCCATACCCGGGATCACGGCGAAGCTTGGGACCAGGAGCGGGACGAATACTGGCTGCCCCCTGACGAAGTGACGCTGTGGCGGGTGGCCTGACCGTGCCTGGGTGTAATAAATCCATTAGGTATAAAAGGTATATAAGCTTCACTGCGTGTCC
>NZ_JBWJAR010000021.1:51344-66478 GCF_056389225.1 Pseudarthrobacter sp. rb
ACGAAGCTTCAACCGCCCGATTGTCGGGTCATGACCGAGGCCTTGGAGACTTCACCCGCCATACCCGGGATCACGGCGGGGATCACGGCGGGGATTTATATCCGTTAGGGGTATTAGGTATAAAAGCGACAAAGGAGCTACTATAGTTTTTATACCTAATGACTATATAGCGGATGCTCATCGTGGTCCCCGTCGAGCCGGTGACTCCACAGCGGTCCCGGGATGTTAGGGCCAATGGCGATATTGTCTCCTATGGACACCGTGTCGCTATAAGTCCTAATAGGGATATTGGCTATATTCGTTCCATCACTGATTGGAGATTCCATGGCAGCGACCATCTATGCGCTCATCAACCAAAAGGGCGGCGTCGGCAAGACGACGGAAACGTACAGCCTCACCAGAGCTTTGGTTGCGTCCGGAAAGCGAGTCTTGGCCATAGACGCCGACCCGCAGGGAAACCTCAGCGGCATCCTGGCAGCAGACAACGTGGAAGCGGACCAACTCACCTTTGCTGACGTGCTGCTGGGGGAGAGGGTCCAAGACGTCGAAGTCGACGGCATCTGGGGAGGACTCGCCGTTCTCCCCGGCAACTCCAACACGACCAAAGCAATCCAGCAGCTACACACCGAGCACGGCCGCGAGTACCGGCTCAAAGAAGCCCTGGCGGACAGCCTGGACCGCTACGACATAATCCTCATTGACTGCGCACCCAGCCTAGAGCTGCACACCATCAACGCGCTTGCAGCGGCGCACCGCGCCCTGGTGATCTGCCAACCCGGCAAATTCTCCCTCGATGGGTTGAGCCAGCTGCAGCTGAGCTTCGACAGCGTCTCCCGGTACTACAACCCCCTGCTGACAGTGGCGGGCGTGATAGTCAACGGAAACCGCAACACCCTGACCCACAAGGCATGGATAGCTGACCTCGCCGAAGCCTCACCGTGGCGGGTCTTCACGCCCTACGTGCCGTATTGGAGCGTCATCCAAGACGCCATGGAAGCCGGCGTCGGCCTCGACGAGTGGCCCGGAGACGACAAAGCGCGGCAAGCCTACGAAATCTACGCACGACACCTCGCGCATCTGGATGAAATCGAACTTCGTGCACACCTGGAAAAGATGTTCCCAAAGCACGACTACAGCACCCTGGAGAGCTGACATGGCACAACGACCCGAACGCCGAAAGAGCACCCTCGGGGCTGCTCACCCAATCGAGCACCAAAACAACCAGGCGCCTGTGATGAAAAATCAAGAGGATCCGGGGCCGCAGCTCATCACAGACCAGGCTCCTTCGCCTTCGCGCGCGCAGGATCCAGCCGCGCCGGCTGCTGCGCCGAAGGTTGCCAATAAAGCCGGCAAAACCCAGCCGAAAGGGGCCTTCTACGCGGACGAGGATGAACTAGAACGCATCCGAGCCGCATGGTTTCATACTCCGACCACCGCGGCCGAGCGGGAAGCCTCCTTCTCGGACTTCCTTCGGGAAGCCGCCCTCGTGAGGATGCAGGGACGCGAGAAGACTTACAACGGAGGCAACCCGTTTCCCCGCGTACCGTCTGGAAAAATCGCACGCGGCCGAAGGTAGGCAAAAGGTCTTTTGTCGCTATTAGGTCTAATGCCGACAATAGAGCTGCTGCTAGGGAATGTGGTGCCTGGCTCACAGCCACAGAACCAGAGTCCCTTAGCCTTGATCCACCGATCCGCGGTTGGTCCTGATGGATTTCGGGGTCGGTCGCGGATTCTGGTTTCGGGCATGGCAGATCGCCGGCCTCGCTGCCGGTGGTGTTCCACTGGATGTCCTGATCGGGCCGTTTCCGGCTGGCGGGTGGGGTTCTTATGCCGCGGTGGGCGGTGCGTGGACGGTGTTGAAGAGCTCTTCCCACGGGGTTTTCCAGGGCCAGGCTTCGGGCAGGTGAAGGCGGATGCGTCGGGCGCTGCTGGCGATGCGGGCCGGGACGTGGATGAGTTTGCGGCGGATCGTGCCGGTGCGGGCCTTGCTGAAGGGCCCTGCGGCGAGGAGTCCGGCGGCCCGGGTGAGGTTGTAGGCCATGACCGCGGCAACCAGCCAGGCCGAGTTCGCGGCGAAAACACCTGAGGGCATATGGGCCAGGGCGCTGTCCTTCAGATCTGCATTCACCTGCTCAATCTGGGCGTGTTTGCGGTGGATCTTGTCCGCTGCGACGGTGTCCAGGACCGTGGCGTCCACGGTGGTGAAGAACGCGTGGTGCCGGTGTGTTTCGAACAGGGTGGGTTGTCCGTCGCCGGCCTTCCGGTTCAGTTCCGGGATCCGGCGCACCACCAGCCGGCCGCTGATCTGCTCGGCCTTCGTGCGGGAGCTGAACGCGGTGAACACGGTCTCGGCGACCTCGGCCTTCGAAACCCAGGTATTGGTGGTCTCATCGAAGACCGCGTCGGTGTATTCGATCGTTTCCCACGCCGACTCCGGAATACCGGCGATGGCGCGCTTGACGGCCGGGTCCATGCGCACGGTCACCGACACCTCCGCGCCGCCGGCAAGCGCCGCGGAAACCGCCGCCTGCCCGTAGAAGGCCGAATCGAAACGGCAGAGCACCCGCCCGCCGCTCTGCAGACGTTTGAGCGTGGACAGGGCATCGGTGACCAGGCGTTTGGCTCCTCGGGCCGAGTTCGCCGCGCCCTTGCGCAACCGCTGGGCAGCGATCACCGGGGCGGTGTCTTTGGTGGAGACCGTGGCCAGCAGGGCGTTCAGCCCGCGGACCCCGGAGTACCCGTAGCCGGAACCCTGCTTTTGGTAGCCGTGGACCTCGATGATCGTGTCGTCCACATCGACGAACACGAAGTCCGCCGCCCCGGGACGACCGAGCAGCGGGGCCCGGGTCCCCAAGCTGGCCAGGAAACGGGAGGCGACAGCGTCCAGTTGCCGCACGTGCCCGAACGTGAAGGAGCGCAGGAACGAACCCAGCGTGGACGGCGCGTAGCAGGCGGTAAATAGCCGCTTCATTCCGCCGTGGCGCAGCACGGCCATGTCATCGATGCTGTCCGCGCCGGCGACCATCCCGGCGACCAGGGACGCGACCTTCAGCCCGGCGTTCGCACCCTTGTCCGTCGGGACCGATAGCCATTCATCGGCCAACTCATGCAGCCCGGCGTCCCGGGCCAACGTCATGACCGGCAGCAGCCCGGCCGCCGACACGAGGTTCGGCTCATCGAACGAAACTGACAACACGGCAGGCCTGTGGGAAACTTGCACCTACGAGATGCCTCTCTTTTCGGTGAAAAATGAGTTCTAGACAAGCTTCATTTTCCTTGAAAAGACAGGCATTCTCGGTTTAAACCGCCGTCAGGATCCCGATCCACATCGGTGGATCAAGGCTTAGAGAGCGCTGTAAAGTTTGGCCCGTAGATTGGGGGACGCCATGGTGGCGAACAGTTTTGAAACGCTGAAGAAGGTCATCGAGGACAACTCAGAGGCTGACCACTTCTTCCGTGCGGTGCACGAGTGGGGCGTAGTAGCGGTGGAGGAAGATCCCCTCCAGGAAGGCGAATGCGTCTGCGGGCAGCAGGATCTCCGATACATGTACACCATCCAAAATCGCCACAATGGACGGACGCTGGAATACATCGGCAGCACGTGTGTAGAGCACTTTGAGAGCAGCGAACTGAACCTTCAGATCACCACGTTCAGGGGTCTGTTCGATCTCAGAAAGAAGATTATCGCGGGAGAGCGGATCTTTCTCGAAGCGGATTTCTCCCGCGACATTCTGCGGTGGCTGTACGAAGCGGGCGCCTTCCCAGCGAACCGGTTCAACAACAACAATGGTGAAAACGACTACCTGTTTCTTCTAGACATGTTCAACAAGCACATCAAAGACAACATCACGCAGCCGCAACAGAGGAAGATTTGGGGA
Organism: Pseudarthrobacter sp. rb; assembly: GCF_056389225.1. Taxonomy (NCBI): domain Bacteria; kingdom Bacillati; phylum Actinomycetota; class Actinomycetes; order Micrococcales; family Micrococcaceae; genus Pseudarthrobacter; species Pseudarthrobacter sp. rb. The sequence continues at coordinate 55,223 of NZ_JBWJAR010000021.1, forward strand.
TTGCTGAACTATACGGTGAAGCCGTTTGTCAGCAATCACCCAGCCCTCGGTTAAGTCGGGGGAGCGCGGAGCGCGGCCCGATCTGGCTAAGGCGCCATTTCGTTTCTGGACGAGTTCAGTTTGCGGTGGGGGAGCGGGGCGGCAGGTGCCGGTACAGGCTGGTCCGCGACAGACCCGTCTTGGTGACGATTTCGCGCATGGTCTTCCCTTTGTCCCGCAGCATCACGGCATGTTCGAGCTTGTCAGGATCTACGACGGATGGCCTGCCCGTGCGCCGGCCGTTGGCTGTAGCCACGGCCCGGGCATGCGCCGCGCGTTCGGCTGCATAGGTTCGCTCCATTTCCGCGAACAGGGCCAGCAGGACCACTGCCAGTTGCGCCATGGGACTGTCGGGAGACGATGTATCGATGCGCAGAGGATCGGCTAGTGTCCGGATCCCCACTTCACGCTCTTTGAGCTCATGCATCAGGTTGAGCGTATCCCGCACTGTTCGCCCCAAGCGGTCCAACGTATGCACAACGATTACATCGCCGGCCCTGGCATGCTGCAGCGCAGCGTGAAGGCCGGGCCGATCCCTTGTGGCCCCCGACCGCTTATCGGAAAAGACCGTCGTGACGCCGGCGGCCGCCAAGGCGTCCAGCTGCCGACTCAAATCCTGCTTGGCGGTTGAGACCCGCGCGTATCCGATATCCATTCCCGCACGGTACCGAAAGTTGTTCTCGTGACGGCACATTATGGCGCACGTTTTGGCATAACATCCGGGACGATCAAGTTACGTGCAGCTACGCGGGTTGAGCCGCCGGGGAATGTCCCGCATTGTCCTGTCCCAGTTCTAAGGAAGTGGAACGCTAGATCACCAAGGGGTGTGCCAGGAAGCCGATACGGTGCTTGTGGCATGAATGCAGACAAGACAAACCCCGAGTGGTTGTTCGGCAACTTCTCAACTAGTGGTCAGAATTGGCCTGCATCCGCTTCATAAAGTTGTTGATTGTCTTGACGGCTTGTTCTTTTTCCCATCGTGGGGAACTGAGAGGTACTCCCCGCTGATGTAGGTGCTGATCAAGAGGATTGCCAGGGTCGGTTTGGCGCCAAGAGCGAAGGAGATCGACGACGTCATATCCGAGTGAGGCAGCGTTCTCCAGGATCATGAGGTCCTTACTGGTTATTAAGGCGACAGGCGCGCAGGATTCTTGAGACAACTCGGGCATCGATGAGAGACGTTCAATTACTCGATGATGGACGGTGGGGTTCCAAGGTAAGCCTGTCTGGGCTGTTACGACGAGTGGTATGAATGTGAGCTGCCCCGGACGAGATTGTCCTTGGCGGTCAGGCTCTGCCTGCTGAAGCAAGCTAATGGTGGATGCTAGCTGTTTGGCCTTCCGCTTCGTCAGTACGCGATCTAGCTCGGAGTCCAGGTCATCAGCGTTGGCTTTTGCAAAGACCACGGGCACCGGAATGGGCGTGTCTGTCACCTCGAAGAGAAGCCAAGTTTTTCCTACCCGCACTGCGTAGTCGCAGATCTTGGGCATATGTCTCCTAGAGCCAAATCTTCGTTGCAGGTGGATCTCGTCGAGAACCTGGACCTTGGCTCTTGAGAATATGCGCCGCAAGGTAACGCCTGTTTCATGCTCGAGAATGTCGGTCGTGCATTGATGGAATGCTTCATCCCGCTTGGTGCCGTGTTTTTTGTCGAATGCTTTGAGGTGGTGGCGGACGTCGAAGAAGGTGACCTCGCTGAGGGCCCTCTGGATGACGAAGTTGGGGCTAAGTACCAGGAACTCCCCAGATGCCAGCTGGACGAGCGGAAAGCGTCGGAACGTGTTGAACGCGTAACGGGAACCGCCGGAGGTTGTTATGTCCTTCTGGATCTGGGCGCGGAGCTCAGGCACTGTCCGAGACGTGGCGCTGAGAAAGTGTTCCGTTGCAGCTGGCGGCAGCCCGAGCGTGTCAAAAAACTTGCTAGGGAAGCGGACGAATTTGTGTAGGGCTGCTTGGGCGTAGACGTTAAATGCGACTGCGGCAAAATCGGCTAGTTCGACCCCTGTTGCCTCTTTGAAGAGGTCACGCGGTTCTCCGCCAACAGCGTCCGTGGTGGGCGTCCGTTTCGGCCAGTCTTGAAACCAAGTGCGTTCAATCCAGGAGAGCTGATGCCCAACCCACATGGACTTGTTGAAGTGGAGGTTTGCGATTATCTCACCCGCAAGTTCTGCATTCACTCCTCCCCAAGTTTCGCCGGCGGGATCTCCGGCGCCGCTTTCGTCGCCAATTCCGAGCAGACAGCAGATCAGGGCGTCGAGGCCATCAGTGGTGTCAGTCGGCGGACCTGGCGGGCAATAAGAGAGAGCTTCTCCTGCCGCGAGCAGCAGGAGCTGTGGGGCAAACATTTTGTCGCCCAGCGTTGACGCGATGCTAAGGCGGGTCCGGATTTCTGGGTGCACTATGGAGGCGATCCAACGTTGATCTACCTCTGTGTCAGCGTCGGCTGTCGTGCTTATGTCTATGTCGGTGAGGATTTGAGCAATCAAGCTAAGTGCCTGCTCGTCCGCAATCCTGCTCCAGAGCTGAATCCGGTCTTTCTTCCGTACCTCGACACCCATGACGTCGGTTGCTGCTGCATACACGCGGACAACAGACCCGTGAGGGGGGAATGGTGAGATTGCCTGAGCGGATACCACGCTCCATGGATTAATCAGTGAGAATGGCAGGTCTATCTTTGTTCGAACAGACATGTATCTCCCCGGTATCTCCTTCATTCAGACCTGGAGGGGTCCAGGGAAGCCATGGCGGCTGTTCCATATCCAGCCATCGGCCAGTGCAGGAGCCCCTCATCCTGCACCCACGCACTACCTGAACCAAGGAAGGCGAGCTTGCAGCGTCCCCGAGCGACTCTTGGTCAATCACCCCGGTCAGCTCGGACCGGCATTTCCCATTCCTTGGGGATGTCCACAAAGATTGTATCGGGTCCCCTCCGACGCGAAAGGGCATTGATGACCCCAAACAACAGCATTAGTAACCCTGAAACTCTCAGTACGGCAGATTGCCAACGTGATCTGAGATGGTTTCATGCGGTGGGACGGACTCAGCGTGGACCCCAAGTACCTTGAAGCTCTCTTCGCCAAATACCCGGAGCGTCTGACGACTCAGCACCTCGAAGAACTCTTCGGGCTCTCTCGAAACACGGTGTACCGCTGGTTGCAAACCGGAGTGATTCCTGCTTACCAAGTCGAGAAGACGTGGTTGGTCTCCAGAGACCAGGTCAAAGACTGGGTTTGGGAAAACCGGAACACACTCAGGAAGGGCCAGGCGCCGGGAGTGAATGAGGACCAGCCATAGAGTGAAGCGGCTGAGTGTTTCAGATGTACGTCCTAATATCTGAATCATGACCTTTACGTACACCTCCACCGAGCTGGCAGAAATCGGTGAGAGCATTCCGGCCCGCGCCTACGAGGCCGGCATTTTGTTCGTGCCTGGTGCAAAGATTGAGGGTGAAAGCCATATAGCTCTCAATGGCAGCGACCTCAACGTCGACGAAGCCATCCGGATGGCAGCCAAGGTTGGGGCGGCATTTATCAGCTCTAGTGATTCCACCTTCGAAGTGCAGAACTATCTAGATGAGCTTGTCGATGACCAGGAAAATTTGTCCGCTCGGGCCAAGAAACTGATTGAAGCTGCCCGGCAGTACAACGGACAACACCAAAGTGTGACGGTAGTCTGGGCCGCCCAAGGGCTGCTTTATGAGTGGCACGCTGGTACTGATTGGCTCGTTCCGTTCCTCAACGAGCTGCACGACGCGGTTGAAGAGTCAGAGGAAGAATCCAATGAAGCCCAGCGGGAACGCCTGACCGAGTATTACACCAACATCCAAACGGCGGCGACAGTTCTGGCTGAATCCCGTAAATACCGCGGCGAACAAGTGGGCAAGCGTCGGCACCTCATGGCAACTATCATCGCTGAAGCTGGAATGGACGAGATCGACGACATCACCTTGTCCCATCGCGTCATGCCCGAAGCTAACAGGATAGTAAGTGCCAAGGTTTACGAGTTTGAGCAGGACTTCCGAGCTCGCAAGGCGGAGATAGCCGAGGAACTTAGGAACTTCCCTGCATGGCAAGTGGTCTACTCCAAAGCGGAGCGAAAGGCTGCGGCCATGAAATTCCTGACCAAGAAAGCCGACGGCCATCGGCTGAGCACGGACTTGGCCGTCGAGATTAGCGATGCTGCAGCGAACCCCGTCTACGTATCGCGCTACTGACTGGATATCAATGAGGACCAGAATGGCCACGGCTGCACAGTCTGCGTCTGGCTTCAGTCGGACTACCCAGAGCAGTTACTGACAAGCTCTGCAGGGGTTCACCAGTGGGCGAAAGAAGTGGTCAAGCAGCCCGTAGCCCCCATCTAGACTTGGAGGCGTGTTTGCCTTCCTTCAGCTTAGAAAAGCCTGTCTTCCAGCATGGGCGAGTCTATGAGGGTAGGCGAGGCTTTCACTGTCGGTGGTCATTGGTCTACTGGCTATGAGGAGCCGCAATACCGCAGCCACAGGCTACAGAGGGCGTGCCGCCCCTTTTTCCTTTCCGTATGTCATCAAAGGGGCGCGTCGTGGACGATGTAGCAGAACTTGAGTCGCTGCCAGTCGAGCAGCTGATCGAAATGATCCGCGAGAAGACCGGCGCTGGCGTTAATCTTTCGTTTCCAGGCAAGGTCCTGGCGCGGCAGCTTGGCCGCCGAGTGCGTCCGCGCAACCAGCGCACTGTGAAATCCCTCAGCGCCGGGGACGAGCACGGCAAATCTCGGAACTTGGTAATCGAGGGGGACAACCTTCAAGCCCTTGCCTCGCTTTACCGTGAACGCGGGCAAATCGACATGATCCTCACCGACCCGCCGTACAACACCGGCGGTGACTTTCGGTACAACGACAAGTGGGATAAGGACCCCAACGACCCCGACATGGGCGAGTTCGTTGGGAGCGACGATCCCGCGAAACACACAAAGTGGATGAAGTTCATGTACCCGCGGCTGCAGATGATGCGCGCGATGCTCAAGCCCTCAGGCGTGCTCGCCATCTGCATCGACAGCCGTGAGCTGTTCCATCTCGGCCAGATGCTCGACGAATTGTTCGGCGAAGAAAACCGGTTGGCGATCATCAATTGGCAGAAGTCTTACTCGCCCCGCTCGGACAACCGTCACGTTTCTACGGCTACAGAGTACGTCCTCGTGTACGCGAAGGACGAGCGGATCGCGAAAACCGGGCTGCAGCCCCGCACAGCCAGCATGGATGCCCGCTACCGCAACCCCGACAACGACGCGCGCGTGTGGAAGGGCGAGAACTTCTCGGGCCCTAAGGCACTTACCCACCAGGGAATGGTCTACGGCATCCAGTCGCCGTTCACGGGCGAAGTCCACTACCCACCTGCCGGCAAGTGCTGGCGGGCGCCGCAGACGGACGCCCTTCGATGGCTCTCCGAATGGGGCATCGACTACGAGCTACGCGATGTAGACGACGCGGAGATTCGCGCTGGCATCATCGGGATCTCCCCGGCAGAGACGCGCATGGTTCGCGCGGTCATGGTGAAATCCGACCTCGACGACACCCAAGAAACAGCGGAAAAGCGTCGTGAGGCTGGCGACTGGCCACGTCTCATATTCGGGCTCGATGGAAAGGGCCGGCCCCAGCAGAAGAAGTACCTTGAGGACGTAAAGCAGGGCCGCGTGCCGATGACCTACTGGGCCGACGACGATGTAGACGAGCCGGACGCACTCGGCGACGTCTCCTGGGACCATGAAGAGTCAGGCCACAGCCAATCCGGCGTCAACGAGCTGACGGCGATCGTAGGGCCCGGGCACGGATTCGAAACCGTGAAGCCGATGAAGCTCATGACCAAGCTCATCCAGATCTGGTGCCCCCCGGCAGGGACGATCCTCGATCCCTTCGCAGGGTCCGGCACCACGGGACACGCGGTCCTGAAGCTCAACCACGATCAGGGTGCCGACCGGCGCTTCATTCTCATTGAGCAGGGCCGCCCGGACAACGGTGACTCGTATGCGAAAACCCTGACCGTCGACCGACTCAAAAGAGTGATCGACGGTGGATGGTCGAAGAAGAAGCACGCACCGCTCGGTGGCGGCTTCACCTTTAAGACGCTTCAGAAGAAGGTCGACGCCAAGACGCTCCTGCTGATGGAGCGGGACGAAATGATCGACACCGTCATCGCGTCCCACTCAAGCACCGGCAGCCGTCGATCGGCCTCGCTCATCCCGTTGACCGACGGCGAGGACGATGAGCCATATAAGTATCTGGTCGCTAAGAACGCGAGCAACGAGGGAATCTACCTGGTTTGGTCGGGTGCAGGGTCTAACACTGATCTGACCGAAGAGGTTTACGAAGCGATCACGGAGGAAGCCGACAAGGCCGAACTGGCCGAGGTCTACCACGTTTACAGCCGGCGCAACCTGCTCGTGACGGACGACGTGGTCTGGTACCAGATCCCTGACCGGATCCTGTCCGACTTCGGACTGGACGTCCGCACCGAGTCGTTCACCGAGGAAGGCTGAGCATGGCGATCGAACTGTTCCAGTTCCAGCAGGACGCGGCCTCTCAGATGGCCGACCGTTACATCGAGTACAGTACGGACCCCATATCTTTCGGGCGGGGTGCGAAGCGCCGTGACGTTCCGTTCTATCAAGCGCTGGCGTCCATCACGGGATCCGGCAAGACCGCGATACTGGCCCAGGCGGTCAGCGAGATCGTCGCCATGTCGGAGATCCCGCCGGTCATTCTCTGGCTGTCCAAGGGCAAGGTGGTGGTCCAGCAGAGTTACGCCAATCTGGCAGATGGCGGGAAGTACGGTCACCTCCTCTCTGACATTACGGTTCGCCTGCTCAGCGAGTACGACCCCGAGGACGTCGCAAATTCGAAGGAAGCACTGCTCTACTTCGCGACCGTCGGCACCTTTAACCAGCGTGACCGCGAGAACAGCAACCTGAGGATCTTCGCGCTCGATACCGACAATATTGAATCCACACGCTGGGAGGCGCTTAAGCTCCGCGAACTGACCGATGGACGGCGAAGGCCACTGGTCGTCGTCTATGACGAGGCACAGAACCTGAGCGACCAACAGACGACGCTGCTCATCGAGCAGCAGCCCTCTGTCTTCCTGCTAGCAAGCGCGACGCTGAGGTTCCCGGCCCAGTTCGACTCTGAGGTCATCCAGCCTCTAAGGACGTCGGGTGGTTACAAGGACACGGATCTGATCACGCCCGTGAAGTCTTCCACAGTGGTCGCCTCCGGACTCGTCAAAGGCATGATCTCCCTCGACGGGCTCAATGCCCCGATGGAGGAGACCATCTCCGAGATGCTCGGCGACCTGGGCGAAGCAGATGACGCCGCCAAGGCGGAAAACCTGGGTTTCATGCCAAAGGCGATCTACGTCTGCAACACGAACATCCTTGCCGATGATGCGAGCCAGACGGACGACCCCAAGCAGCCTTTCGACCAACGGCAAGCCCCACCGATCGCGATCTGGCGCTACCTCACAGACCAGTGCGGTGTGCCGGCAGATGAGATTGCCGTATACGCGAACCTCAAGACGGACAAGGATTTCCCTCTACCTGCCGACTTCACACTGTTCAACGGCGGTGAGAGCGACTACGAAGACTTCATGGCTGGGGATTACCGGCACATCATCTTCAACAAGACCCTCCAGGAGGGCTGGGACGATCCCAGCGTTTATTTCGCCTACATCGACAAGACCATGGAGTCCACTGTCGATATAACCCAGATTGTCGGACGCGTACTGCGCCAGCCAGGCGCGACTCACTATGAGGCCGACCGCCTAAACACTGCGCACTTCTACGTCCGCGTGGACCGAAACGACTCCTTTGCGCAGGTAGTAGAGGAAGTCAAGAAGGGGCTTGGAGGCGATGCGCCCGAGGTTCGGATTCTGACGTCTCCCCCCGGGACTGAAGAACCGGAGAGCTTGCCCGTGAAGCAGCAGCTAACCGTGCCCCGAACGTTCATCAACAACGCCCCAACCGTTGAACCGGTCGAAAAGGTCATAGCCAAAGTCCACGACTATTCTCAGGATTCGGTTAATACCCGCGGGGTGGGTCGGCGCCGGACCGTCCAGCAGACGATCGGAGCTGGGGAAGCGGTGGACTCGGAGTGGGTCGACTTTGAGCAGTCCAACCGCGTTAATGCCCGCTGGGTCTTCCGTCGCGAGGTCTCCCGCCGCTACCGGCCTGCACTCATGGTTATGAACACCGACACGCAAAAGTTTGACGCCAAGGTCGGGGTCGGCAGCAGTGCCTACGCAAGCCTGACCGATAACGCCGCTGAAGCTGTGGACGAGTACCTCAGGTACGCGGTCGTCAAGCAGCACAAGCCAAAGCCGTACACGATCGGCAGCACACTCGTGCGCCGTGGCAGCATGGAGACCTTCAAGAACGCCCTTCACGAAGGCTACGACGGCCTTACCGATCTCGAACGACGCTTTGCGCGGGCGATCGATGAGACGGGACTCCCGTGGGCTCGCAACCGATCGCAGACGGGGTACAAAATCCCTCTGGTCTCGCTCGGCCAGACGGTCTGGTTCTTCCCCGACTTCCTCGTATGGTCAGAGGATACAGTGATCTGCGTCGACACCAAGGGCAACCATCTCGTCGAGGGTGACGGCCGCCGCAAGCTGCTCTCTATTCAGCCGCACAAAGACGTTCCCACGACGGTTCAGGTCAAGTTCGTAACGGAGGGGACTTGGAAACCCGACGGCACGCCGGACGGCAAGGATGGCTTCTCGATCTGGGAGCTGGGTAGTGGTCAGACCCTTCGGGCTCTGCCACACGAGGATATGGAATCGGTAGCGAAGTCATTTGTCGCCGCTTCATGACCTGAACCGAGCCGCTGAGCTGAGTATCGCGCCACGCTCGTAGTGGTACCGCCGGACAGTGCGGTCTCAGCCGGGATGCAAATCCCGGCTTGGCCAGGGCCAGCGACACGGGCGGATGCAGGGGGCGCATCTTGTCACAGTGCCACGCTACCACCGCCAGCCCTAGCGGGCTTAGGCGGCGGCAGCTCCTTCGTCCATGATGGCCACCAACAGCCATTGCTCCGACAGTGGCTCACGGCGCAGCTCCAGCGTTCGTAACGCTGAGGTGGATGTCAGCCGTACCTGCAATTGCCAATGCTCAACACTGACCAGATCACCACAACCAACGGGGGCGCGTTTGGCCGTGTTCCACCAGTCCGCACGGGTGAACCAATGCACTGGCTCCGCGGCCACAGCCCAGATCCGCCCGTCATACCGGACGGCCAAGGGAATGCCCTTGGCGGTAAACCTGACCTGCACCGGCACGTCGAGTGGTTCATCAGTTGCTGTTCTTGCCACGGGTCCGCTCTCCCAAATTCCTGTTCATCATTTCTTTCCGGCGGGTAACCGCGGAACTCCACACCCAGGTCCGGTACGTGACCGGCCCGTCCTTCCACGTCACTTCGGCCGCCTTCGCTGTCCAGGCGAACACTTCGCCGTCCACCAGCTCGGCACAGTTCGGGAACCGGATCCACGCCTTCACCAGGATCCCCGGATACCCGTTCTTGACCGGGAAATGCTCGAAATCAAGCTCCTCCACAGTCAGTCCGATGGGGCCGGCCCGCCGCGCGTACTGCGCCTGCAGCGCGGCCGCGAACTCTTCGGAGGACATACCACAACCTTAGAACACATATTCGAATAGACACGCCAAAGAACGGCGGCCCAGGGTGCTGGCCGCCAGCTTTCATCTTGGGGGAGGGGTCCGACAAAACAGGCAAGGGCCCGCATTCCATCGGAATGCGGACCCTCAACTGTGCAAACATCCTGCTGCTTACGGCTCCAAGCATGCCACACCAGAGGTTCGCCAGGGCTCACCCCCATATGGGCGTCCGCTGGCGCGGCCGGCTGTTGGGTCCAGGGCGTGCCGTCGCAGAGCTCCGGACCCCCTGGCCCTGTCTTGTCTACGACGTTTTCTGGTTGCTGTCCTGCGGATTCTAGGCGTCCGCTCCACCCCGTCTAGCCCCTCCTTCGTCGGGGCCTGCGGTGCAGGAAATGTCCCTCCGGCGCTCCTTCGTCGCTTATTTCCTCCGGGAATTTCCCGCTCCTTGCCCTGGCGGGTAGACAGGGCTCCGTCGGCCGCCGAGCAAGCAAGCTTGCCAGCAACCAAAAAACAATCCGGGGGAGAGGGAAGCTGGCCGGTCACCTAAGCCGCCCCACACACCCCACGTCTCTGCAAAGGCAAAAACCATGACCGCAGTAAGCAAAAAGACCGTGACCGTCGCGGACACGCAGGAAACCATCGACGGCCTGACCGTGCTGGGGGATTACCACATGAACGGCGGCTACGACTGGATGGAACTGATCGAAGAGCACGGCTGGGCCGTGCTCTCGAGCTGGGGCTCTGACGGCTGGGACCTGGGCCAGTGGCCCTACGTCATGGTGGCCGTGACCCGCACCGCTGACAGCATCGGCAACCTGTTCGGCATCGCCACCTATTGCGAGGGTGACGTGACGTGCACCTACTACCGGACGAAGGCCCGGCTGTGGGACGCGATCACCGAACAGGCGTTCTCCAGCTGGAAGAACGGGCAGGCCCAAGGACCGGCGGACCTGCCCGAGGCCGCCGCCGAGCTGCCCAGCCGGTACCGGATGCCCTACGCCGTGCAGGACGCCGCCTAACCAGCATCAACCCCTGCTGTGCTGCCCGGCCGGAGCCGGGCGGCACAGCGGCCCACCATCTTTCAAAGGAGCAACCATGAGCAGCGACACCACCGCCCCGAAGGGCATCACCGCATTGGTCTACCGCGACGCCCTGGGCACGGACTTCTCAAACCGGGGCATCTCTTCCCGCGTCATGGAAGTAACCGTGATCGGCGAGGACATCGACCCGGTGTTCGAAGCCACCGAGGAACGGCCCGCCGTCCGGCTCGTCAAGAACGAGCACTTCCACCGCGAAACCGTGATCCACGCCCAACCGGTCACCCCGCAAGGGGAACCCGTCCCGTGGTACATGTTCGGCGGCACGTTCATCTTCAGCAGTGACTCAAGGTTCCGCCGCGCCGCCGGGCACTATGGAGCCGTCCCGCTCCACGACCGCCGCGAATAGCCCCGGTGGTGGCCGGTCCCTTTGGGGGCCGGTCACCGCGGGCGGTCCGCCGTCGTGGCCGGCGTTTGCTGGTGGTTGCCGGCGGCGGACCGCCAATCCCGCAGTGACAAGGTGCCTGGTGGGCGGCCGCCG
>NZ_JBWJAR010000022.1:0-58591 GCF_056389225.1 Pseudarthrobacter sp. rb
CGGCGACGATCAGCGCGGACCAGCCCAGGGGCATGATGGCGCCCAGGGCCCACATCAGGGCCAGGGAGAGGAAGAGCAGGACGAAGTGTCCGCCGATCCCGGCGCCGGCGAGCATGCCGGCGCCTTTGCCTGCGCGGGAGGTGGATTGTTTGAGTTCGGCTTTGGCCAGTTCCACTTCCTGGCGCATCAGGGTGGACAGGTCACGGGTTACGTCCCCGAGCAGGTCACCGAGTGAGGCGTTGTCCGCTTTCACATGCGCCGCGCTGGGCGGCGGCTCCGGAATCTGACTACTCATCACAGCCCACCCGTCTGGCCGCCCCGGGTGCGGTCCTGGGTGAGGGGGTCGTTTGCCATGGGATCGTCGGCGAGGGCGCGGTCACGGAGCGGGTCGTCCGAGAGTTGGTTTCCTGACCAGGGCTCTTCCACGAGCTGAGGGCTGTCCAGGCCGCTGGCCGGACCTGCCGCCTCCGGATAGCTGCTGCCCGGTGCGCCCCCGTCGTATCCGGCCGTTGTGGTGGCCGGGGCGGGCAGCTGGACCGGCGGGGGCGGAACCGTCCCGCCCGCAACGGGGTATGACTGGTTGTACTGGTCGCCGTAGGCGGCGCCGGAGTACTGGCCGGACAGGCCCGCTGCACCGGTGCCGGCAGTGGATGTTTCGGGAGGACCTGCGGTGAGGCCGCGGGTGAGGCGTCCGGCGAGGACGCCGGCGCCGGCGGCGAGGAGCAGGAAGGTTCCGGGCCGGTTGCGGGCGAACCGCTGGACCTCGTTCAGGAGGTCACCCGGCTCCCGGTTTTCCAGCCAGGTGGCCATCGAGGAAGTGCGCTCTGCCGCCTGGCGGACCAGGTCGCCGGCCATGCCCTGCTGGTCCGGGGCGCTGGCCATGCTGTGCAGCTGGGTGGAGATGTTGCGGATGCCTTCCGCGGCCTTCTGCTGCTGGGTGCCTGCCTGGCTGGTGAGGCCGGACTTTGCCTGGTGCAGCAGGTCCTGCGCATTGGCCTTCGCCTCATGCGCCACGTTCGCGGCTTCTTCCTTCGCCGTCTGGGCCACATTCTGCGCCGACCCCGCTGCGGTACGGGCAACATCGGCTGCTTCTTCCTTGGCTGCATCCTTGCGGGACGTGCCATAGGAGTCACCAGCCTGGCTGCCGCCGCCAAGGGGAGCGGCGGTTGACGGGAAGGTGGCGGGCTCCCGCTCGCCAGGGATTCCTGTATTGGCCGGCGGAGCCGTGTAGGCGGGATCCTCGGGCCATTGGTTCTCTGTCATCTTCGCTCTCTTTCCAAGAAGGCCGGTTGTTGATCAAGAACCAGCAATACTGGCCGTAAAATGATAAGCATGATTACTAATGAAAGGTAAGTACCCTTGCTAAGCGAGTTATAACCGTTCCAAAAATGTCAGCCGGAATGGCGAGGGCCTGCCCGGTCACAACGAAGTGGAAAGTGGTGGGAAACGTGGATACAGCTCCATGGGTATGGGTGGTAGTTGCCGTTGTTGTGGTGGTACTGATCGTGCTGCTGCTCCTTGCCGGAGGAAGGCGCCGGAAAGCCATGCAGGAGAAGCGGGACCAGGAGCACCGGGAGAAGGCCGCCGAGATCCGGCGTGAAGCCGAGAATATGGAAATTGATGCCCGCGAGCGGGAGGCCAAGGCCATCCGGGCGCGAGCCGACGCCGAGCAGGCGCAGGTTGACGCTGCCCGGCTGCGCCAGGAAGCAGAAAAGCGCAGCCAGGAAGCCCAGTCCCTGCGGGGGGACGTTGCCAGCCGCGCGCGGAAGGCGGACGAACTCGATCCCGACGTGGGAACCGATGGCAGGCGGCAGGAACGCCCCGTAGTGCACGACGCGCGGGACGAGCGCCGCGACGGGTACGACGCCGGGCAGGAACGCCCCGTAGTGCACGATGCCCGGGACGAGCGCCGCGACGGGTACGACGCCCAGCGCATTCAGGACGGCGAGGTCAGCCGTGATGGAAGGGGCCCGGCCCACGCAGGTCCAGCCCGGGACATGGGCGCGGGCATGGGCAGGGATGCAGGGTATGCCGGCGGTGGACACGCGGACACCGGCCACGGCGGCCACTACGACACTCCTGACGCCGGCGGCGGCCTTGCCGGGCCCCATGACGCTCCTGCCGCCAATTCCGGAACCGGAATCCCTGAGGCAGGGCGGAGGCGCCAGGCCGGCGCCAGCGATACTGCCGCCGGGCATGGCCTGCGGGACGGGCGCGGCGAAGACGAGCCGCGAACCGGAATCTGAACGCACGGGCATCTGAAAATGCCGGACGCCGCCCCTTCTGGCGGCGGCGTCCAGCGCTTCCCCTAGTGGCGGCGCGGCTTCAGGACGGGGGAAGGACTGGCTCCTTCCCCCGTTCCCATGCCGGCAAGCACTTCCTTGACGGCATCGATCGATGACACTTTGGGTTCCCAAGCCAAAATGCGTTCCGCGCGGCTGGTGTCCATGATGGGGGCGCCGGCTGCCATCTCCACCCATCCCGAATCGGTGGGCTGCACCCGCGCGCGCCACGTCAGGTCCACGACTGCGTGGAGCAGTCGCATGGGGATGGGGAGGATTCTCCTGGCACCGAGGATGCGTCCCAGTTCCTGCGGCGTGAGGACCGGCTCGGCGGCGATGTTGAAGGCTCCACTGGCACGCTGGTCCACCACCCGCCAATAGGCTTCCGCGACATCGTCCGCATGGACTGCCTGGAAGACCAGGTTGTCCGGGGCCGGCAGTATCGGCAGCCATGGTTGGGGCGGTACCAGGCGGGACAGGACACGGCCCACGAAGTACCTGCCGATTTCAGCCCCTGCTTGTTTTTGGAAGATGAGCGCCGGCCGCAGCCGTGCGACGGCGATGCCCGGGTTTTCGGCCATGAAGCCGTCCAGGAGCTTTTCCTGCTCGGCCTTGTGCCGGCTGTAGTGCGAACCGGCCATTCCTTCTGCCGGCCATGACTCGTCCCTGCGCTGGTCCTTGCCGGACTTGCTGTAGGCGCCCACTGAAGAGGCGCAAACAACCTGTTTGACTCCCGCTTGGGCGGCGGCCTCCAGGACGTTCCCTGTTCCCGTGACGTTGGTCCGGTGCAGCAGGTCCAGATCGCGGTTCGGCTGGATCTGCCACGCCAGGTGGACCACTGCGTCAACTCCGGCGAGCGCTTCTTTCAGCAGTGGCTTGTCCCGCTCCAGGCCCACATCCAGGGTGTGCCACTGCATGCCGGCGTAGGGTTCCCGGGACGTATCGGGAAGCCTGCGGCTGATTCCCACCAGCTCCAGGCTTCCGGGCTTTCTCTTGAGCTGGCCCTGCAGATTGCGCAGCAGTGCTGTTCCCGCATTTCCGCTGGCTCCGGTGATGGCAATGCGCATGACGAGACTCCTTGGCGGGTTGGTCCGGTTGCCGTTTACATTCCGAGCTTATAGCGGAGAAGGATTGTTTTATAAGCAAGCTTATGATTTCCTACTTCTAAGTCTTGCCGCAGGCTTTCGGAACCAGACCGAGGGAAACCACACTCATGCCCGAATCCTTTGCCGCACTAGCCGTGGACGCTGCGCCCGTCCACCATCCACAGCCGGTATCCGTATCCCCGCAAACCCCTCCCGCCGCCTCAGGGCGGCTCCGGGAGACGTTCGAAAACGACCTGGTCCTAAGGTACCTGGACCTCGCAGAAGCTCTCGCTGCGCGCTTTGAAGCCCGTGGCAGGGAGAGGGCTGACCTGAACCAGGTGGCCTATTTGGGCCTGGTGAAGGCAGCGCGTGGTTTCGACCAGGCCAAAGGGGAGAGTTTCCCCGCCTACGCCGCGCCCACCATCACCGGCGAACTCAAGAGGTACCTTCGGGACCGGACGTGGGTTGTCCGTCCGCCGCGCCATATCCAGGACCTGAGGACCCGTCTGTTCCGGGCGGAGCCGGAGTTGACCCAGTCGCTGGGCCGCAACCCCAGCGTTGAGGAACTGGCCGGCGAGCTCGGCAGTGACCCGGCAGAGGTTCAGGAAGCCATCTCGGCGTCCAGCAGCATGCACCCGGATTCCCTCGACGCCGTGAACCCAAACTCGGATGCACCTTCCATTGGCGAGGTGCTGGCGTGCCCGGACACTCCGCTGGAACGGCTTGAAGAACTTGCCTGCCTCCGGGAGGCAATGCAGGACCTGGATGATTCCGACCGCGAGCTTCTGTACCGGCGCTACTTCTGCGAGGAAACCCAGGTGCAGTTGGGAAAGCGGTTGGGAATGTCCCAGATGCAGGTCTCCCGCCGCCTGGCCAAAGTGCTGGTGGAGCTGCAGCGCAGGCTGGAGGAAAGCGCGCAGTTCGGGAGCCCGGATGGAGAAGCCGGCAACGGAACGCCAGGACGCGCTGTGCGGCCAGGCCACGCGGCCGGCCCCGTCGCACCGTTCCACCGGACCGGTAGGGCTGGGCATCCCGGCACTGCCGGCGCTCGGATGGACCGGCGCCACGGCGGTACCGGGACCAGGTAGCAGTCCTGCTGCCCGGCACCGCATCGACCCATATCTTGCCTGTTCAACCGGGTCTTTGTGCGCCGCTGCCGCAAACGGAAAGCCCGCGGCCTTGTTTAGGAGCAACAGCAGGAGGGAACAGGTTGGTTATGGGAAGCTCTGAAATGTCCAAGCTCCGGGCTGTCCTGTTCGACCGGGACGGGACCCTGGTGATCGATGTGCCCTACAACGGGGACCCCGGCAAGGTAAGGCCCGTGGCAGGCGCCAAAGCAGTGCTTGACGGCCTGCGGGCGGATGGAATTGCCACCGGCGTGATCAGCAATCAATCGGGTATTGCCCGCGGCTTGATTACGGCCGACGACGTGGAAAAGGTCAATGCCCGGGTGGAAGAACTCCTGGGCCCGTTTGATGTGTGGGAGGTCTGCCCCCACGCGGAGCAGGACGGCTGCTCCTGCCGCAAGCCCGCTCCCGGCATGGTCCACAGTGCCTGCCGCAAGCTGGGAATCCACGAATCGGAGGCCGCCCTCATCGGGGACATCGGTGCCGACGTCGGCGCCGCAGAGGCTGCCGGCGCCACCGGGGTCCTCGTCCCCACGCCCGTGACCCGTGCCGAGGAGGTGGCCGCGGCGCGGCTGGTCGCCTCCGATTTGGCGTCCGCCGTAAGCCTGCTGCAGGAGACACCCTGATGGGGCGCGTCCTGGTGGCCCGGCTGGACAGCATGGGCGATGTCCTTCTGGCCGGCCCCGCGGTCCGCGCGGTGGCCAACGGCCGCGCCCAGCGCGGCGGCAGTACCAACCATGTGGTGATGCTGTGCGGCCGGCAGGGTGAAGCGGCCGCTGCCATGCTTCCCGGCGTCGCCGAGGTCTACAGCTGGGACAGCCCCTGGATCATGAATCCGGCACCCCGGATGACCGGCCCGCACGCGGACCGGCTGATCGAATACGTCCGCAATTCCCGCATCACCGAAGCCGTTATCCTCACCTCCTTCCACCAATCCCCCCTGCCGCTGGCACTGTTGCTGCGCCTGGCCGGCGTGGAGCGCATCACCGGCGCCTCCACCGATTACGCTGGCTCGCTGCTTGACGTGCGCCTGAAACCGGGGGAGGACTTTCCCGAAGACCAGCCCGAAGCGGAACGGGCGCTGGGCATCGCCGAGGCCGCAGGCTTCCGGCTCCCTCCGGGCGATGACGGAAAGCTGCGCGTTAACTCCGTGGCCGAAGTGGCAGCCCTTGTGGGGACCGAGCCCTACGTCGTGGTCCACCCCGGAGCAGCAGTTCCCGCCAGGGCGTGGCCTCCTCTGCACCATGCGGCCGCCGTCGAACTCCTCCAGGGTGCAGGGTACCGGGTGGTGGTGACCGGCGGTCCCGGCGAGACGTCGCTGACGGCCACGGTGGCGGGCCCCTCCGCCCTGGACCTCGGCGGACGAACCGACCTTGCCACCATGGCAGGCGTCATGGCCGGCGCCGATGCCGTCATCAGTGGCAACACCGGCCCGGCCCACCTGGCAGCCGCGGTGGGAACACCCGTGGCATGCCTGTTTTCGCCCGTGGTCCCGGCCATCCGCTGGGCGCCCTACGGCGTGCCCCTGGAACTCCTCGGGGACCAGAACGCACCCTGCCGCATGTCCCGCGCCCGGGTATGCCCGGTTCCCGGCCATCCGTGCCTCGACTCGGTCTCACCCGAGGAAGTCGTAGCGGCCGTGGAACGCCTGATCAGCGGAGTGAGCTCCTTCAGCACCCACGTCAGCACCCGTAGAAAGGCCCGCAACAGATGAGAATCCTGCTCTGGCATGTCCACGGTTCCTGGACGGACGCTTTTGTCCGCGGCCGTCACGAATACCTGCTTCCCGTCCTGCCCGAAGGCGGGGCCTGGGGACTGGGCCGCGCCGGCAGGGACTGGCCGGAATCAGTGCGGGAGGTGGACCTGGCGGCCCTCGACGGCGACGACGTGGACGCCGTCGTCCTCCAACGGCCCGAAGAAATCGACGAAGTGGCGCGGTCCCTGGGCCGGATCCCCGGCGTCGACCTGCCGGCCGTGTTCGTGGAACACAACACGCCCAAAGGCAACTTCCCGAACATCAGCCATCCGCTCGCGGACCAGACCGTGATCCCGGTTGTCCACGTGACCCATTTCAACCGGCTGGCCTGGGACAACGGTTCTGCCCCCACCACGGTCATCGAGCACGGAATCCCGGACCCGGGACAGCTGTACACGGGCGAGCTCCCCGAGCTGGGCGTCGTGGTCAATGAGCCCGTGCGGCGTGGCCGGGTCACAGGGACGGACCTCCTGCCCGCCTTCGCCTCCGTGGCGCCCCTGCAGGTGTTCGGCATGAAGACCGACGGGCTCGCGGCAGCCACCGGAATCGGGGAGGCGCGGCTGACGTCCCGCGGCGACCTCAAAACGCGGGACCTGCACCGGGAGCTTGCGCGCTGCCGGGTCTACGTCCACCCGATGCGCTGGACCTCGCTGGGGCTGTCCCTGCTGGAAGCCATGCACCTGGGAATGCCCGTGGTGGTGCTTGCCGCCACCGAAGCCCCCAGGGCCGTGCCGCAGGAAGCCGGCGTGGTCTCGGCAGATATGGATGAGCTGCTCCGTTGCGCGGAGCGCCTGGTTGCCAATCCGGAGGAAGCCCGACGGCGGGGACTCGCCGCCCGGGAGGCGGCGCTGGAGCGTTATGGCCTGGGCAAGTTCCAGGACCGCTGGGATGGGCTCCTGACGGACCTGCGCAGCCGGCCCCGGCACTCCGTCAACGAGCGGCCGGACGAGCGGATCCTTGTTCCGGCGCGGGAGAGGAAGACCCCATGAAAATCGCGATGATCTCCGAACACGCCAGTCCCTTGGCGGCACTTGGCGGGGTGGACGCCGGCGGCCAGAACGTTCACGTTGCCGCGCTGTCCGAGGCCCTTGCCAAGCGGGGCCACCACGTCACCGTCTATACCCGCAGGGATGCAACGGAGCTCCCCGAACGCGTCCAGGTGGGGCGCGGCCTCGAGGTGGTCCACGTGGACGCCGGGCCCGCCCGCCACGTGCCCAAGGACGACTTGCTGCCCTACATGGGGGAACTCGCGGACGGGGTGGCCAGGGACTGGGGGCAGCGGCCGCCGGACGTGGTTCACGGCCACTTCTGGATGTCCGGCCTGGCGGCACTGGACGCTGCGAGGCGGCCCGAAACCGGGTACCGCGTCCCCATGCTCCAGACCTTCCACGCCTTGGGTACCGTCAAACGGAGGCACCAGGGCGCCGAGGACACCAGCCCGGAGGAACGCCGCTGGCTGGAACCGGGAGTGGGACGTTCTGCGGACCGGATCATCGCCACCTGTTCCGACGAAGTCTTCGAGCTCAAGGCCATGGGCATCGCCACCGGAAAGATCTCGATCGCGCCCTGCGGCGTGGACCTGAACTTCTTTTCGCCGGAGGGGCCGGTGGCCGCAAGGAAGCGCCGCTACCGCATCCTGTCGGTAGGGCGGCTGGTGCCGCGCAAGGGCGTCGACCTGGTGATCCGCTCGCTCCCGTACCTCAAAGCGGCGGGATTCGAGGACGTCGAACTCCTGATCGTGGGCGGTGGCGGTGACTCGAACGTCATGCACAAAGACCCGGAAATCCGCCGCCTGCTTGACCTTGCCGCCGAGCTTGGTGTGTCCGGACACGTGACGCTGCAGGGACAGGTGTCGCGGGCTGAAATGCCGGGCATCTTCCGCAGCGCCGACGCCGTGGTCTGTGCGCCCTGGTACGAGCCCTTCGGCATCGTGCCGCTGGAGGCCATGGCGTGCGGCGTTCCGGTGGTGGCTGCGGCAGTGGGCGGCCTGCGGGACACCGTGGTGGACCACGCCACCGGCCTGCACGTGCCACCCCGGGATCCCGAAGCCATTGCATCGGCCCTGTCGCTGCTCCTGGAAAACCCCGCCCTCAGGGCAAAGCTCGGCCAGGCCGGAGAGCGGCGTGCCCGCACCCGCTACTCCTGGGACCGGGTGGCCGCGGAAACGGAAAAGGCCTACCAGCTTGCCGTGGCCGGGGCGCCGGCCAGCGCTTCAGCCGGAATCGTACCGATGGAAGGAGCCGCACTGTGACCGCCGAATCGTCCCTGCGTGAATCAACCCTGCGCGAACCAAACCTGCGTGAAGCAGACTTGCGCACCCTGACCGCAGCCCCGGCACTGCCGGCGGTGCTCCCCGGCGCCACGTTCGTTGATCCCGCCAGTGCCGACGCGGTCCGCCTGCACCTGGACAACGTGCTTCCGGCCCTGGACTCGCTGCGCAGCCAGTCCGGCCGGCTCGCCGCCTGGGGCGTGGAGCTGGCACAGCGGCTGCTGCGGGGCCAGCGGCTCCTGGCTGCCGGCAACGGCGGATCTGCCGCCGAGGCGCAGCACCTGACCGCGGAACTGGTGGGCCGGTTCGACAGCGAACGCGTCCCCTTCTCCGCCATCTCCCTGCACGCCGAGTCGTCAGCCGTGACGGCCATCGCCAATGACTACGGCTACGACGACGTCTTTGCCCGGCAGGTGCGTGCGCACGGCCGCTCCGGCGACGTGCTGATACTGCTGTCCACCAGTGGGAAGAGCCCCAACCTGCTGCGGGCCGCGGACGTTGCCGCCCGGCTCAATATGACCACCTGGGCGCTGACCGGCGCCGGTCCCAACCCGTTGGCGGATGCCTGCGATGAGGCAGTCATGATTGACGCCCTGAACGCCAATGCCCAGGAAGGGCACCTGATCGCCCTGCATGCCATCTGCCGCGCCTTCGACCTCGAGGTTGCCCGGCACACGCCGCCCCCCTTCCCCGGGATGGCGAACGGGGGCCGGCCATGAGGATCGTCGTCGTGGGTGACGTCATGCTCGACGTCGACCTCACCGGTGAAGCCACCAGGCTGAGCCCGGACGCCCCCGTCCCCGTCGTGGACATTTCCGGCGTCCGCCGCCGTGCCGGCGGCGCAGGCCTGGTGGCGCGCATGCTGGCCCAGGACGGCTGGCCCGTCACCCTGGTGACAGTGCTGGGGGATGACGACGCCGGCAGCCAGTTGCGCACGCACCTCGCCGGAGTGCAGCTCGTGGCGGGGACCAGCGGCTACCCGTCGCCGGTCAAGACCCGCGTGCGGGCAGGCTCCCATCCGGTGGTCCGCTTTGACCAGGGCTGCGAACGCACTCCAATCCCGGACGTCACCCCGGCCATGCTGCGCGCAGTGGAAAAAGCCGGTGTGGTCATTGTGGCCGACTATGGCAGGGGACTGGCAGCCAACCCGCAGCTGCGCGGGCTGCTGGGCCGCCTGGC
Organism: Pseudarthrobacter sp. rb; assembly: GCF_056389225.1. NCBI lineage: Bacteria > Bacillati > Actinomycetota > Actinomycetes > Micrococcales > Micrococcaceae > Pseudarthrobacter > Pseudarthrobacter sp. rb. Next base: position 9,699 of record NZ_JBWJAR010000022.1, read on the forward strand.
CGGTTCAGTGCCCATCGTGTGGGACCCGCACCCCTCAGGCCCGGAGCCGGTGCCGGGGGTTGCCGTGGTGACACCGAACATTTCCGAAGCGACCAAGGCGGTCCAGGCCGCCGGGAACGTCCCCACCTCTGTGGACGGTGTTGCGCAGGTCCTGCTGGAGCGGTGGCGCAGCCAGGCCGTCCTGGTGACCAAAGGCGAGGAAGGGGCGGTCCTGCTGCAGCAGGGGGATGCTTCTTCCCGCGCCGTTCCCGCCCCAAAGGTGGAAGCCGGGGACCCCTGCGGAGCCGGCGACCGCCTGGCGGCCGGCCTGGCAGTGCACCTCCTGGCCGGCCGCGGGCTTCCCGAAGCTGCGGCCCTCGCCGTCCACGACGCCGCCGATTTCCTGGCGGCCGGAGGCGTGTCGGCGCTGCCGGATACCCAGGGGCAGGATGCGGCCCCGGACCACCACGGGGGTGCACCGGCCCGGGGCCGGCGCACCACCGAACCGCTGCTGCTGGCCCGTTCCGTACGCGAAAGCGGCGGGAAGGTAGTGGCCACCGGCGGCTGCTTCGACCTGATCCACGCCGGCCACATCAGGTCCCTCGCCGCCGCCAGGGAACTGGGGGACTGCCTCATCGTGTGCCTGAACTCGGATGAATCGGTGCGGCGGCTCAAGGGCCCCCAGCGGCCCATCATCGGCCAGCACGACAGGGCCGAACTGCTCCTCGCGATGGAATGCGTGGACGCGGTGATGGTCTTCGATGAGGACACCCCCGAGGCCGCCCTGGACCGGCTCCGCCCCGATATCTGGGTCAAGGGCGGCGATTACAAGGGAGCCCGCCTTCCCGAGGCTGACCTGGTGGAAAGGTGGGGCGGCCGCTGCCTTACCGTTCCCTTCCACCCGGCCCGCTCCACCACAGGCCTGGCGGACGCGCTCGCCAAGGTGAGTTGAACTTCTTCCCACTTGTCTTGTTTTCCCCATTGAAAGGAACACCATGACCGCAGAATCAACTGCAACTGCCGCCACCACGCCCGGACGCGTCCTTGTCACCGGAGGTGCCTCCGGACTGGGGGCCGCCGTCGTCGACGCCGTCCTTCGCTCCGGCGGGACGCCGGTGGTCCTGGACCGCGACATCAGCACCGTCTCCGGGGTGAAGGCGTTCGAAGTGGACGTCGCGGACCGCGCGGCCGTGGAGCACGCCGTCCGGGAAGCCGCCGAAACCCTGGGCGGCCTGGACGCGGTGGTCACTGCTGCCGGGATTGACCGCTGCGGCAAGCTTGCCGACGTCGAAGCCACCGAGTGGGAAAAGGTCATCGGGGTCAACCTGATGGGCACCGTTTCGGTGGTGCGCGCGGCCCTGCCCTACCTCAAGGAAACCCACGGCCGCGTGGTCACCGTGGCGTCCACCCTGGGCAAGCGCGCCGTAGCCGATGCCACCGCGTACTGCGCCTCCAAGTTCGGCGTGGTGGGGTTCAGCCATGCACTGGCCGCGGAAACCGGCGGTGAAATCGGCGTGACCACCATGATTCCGGGCGGCATGAAGACCCGGTTCTTTGATGACCGCACCGAGCAGTACAAGCCGCAGGACGATTCCCGGCTCAACGACCCCGCCAATACGGCGCAGGCCATCCTGTTCGCCTTGAACCAGCCCACCGGCTGCGAGGTCAGGGAAATGCTGATCTGCCATGAGGAAGAGGGCTCCTGGCCCTAAGCCGGGTACCGGCCGCCGCCCTGGCGGCACAGCAGGACCACCAGCACCGACATACCAGCACTGAAAGGCGGGAGGAACACCATGCCCACCACGGCCACTGAAACAACCGCAGGCAACGAAACAGTCGAGGGCGCCGGCATCACTATCCAGGACCCGCGGACCGGTGAAGTGCTCTGGACGGTGCCCCAAGCGGGCCCGGACGCAGTGATTGATGCCGTGGACGTGGCCCGCAGGGCTGCGCCCGGCTGGGCGGCGACAGCTCCGGCCGAGCGCGGTGCCGCGCTCCGCGCCGCCGCCAAGGCGCTGGACGCTGCCGCCCAGGAGCTCGCGGGGCTGAATGCCAGCGAAACCGGGCGCCCGGAGGCGGAGGCGCTCGCGGGCATCGCCGCCGCCGTGTCCACCCTGGAACAATATGCCGAACTGGGCCCGGTGCACCGCGGCCACAGCCTCCGCGGCAGCAGGCTCGCCTCCGACTACACGGTCGCCGAGCCGCGCGGCGTGGCCGTCCTGCTGACTCCGTGGAATGATCCGGTGGCAGTAGCCTGCGGCTTGATCGGGGCCGCGTTGGTGACGGGCAACGCGGTCATCCACAAGCCCAGCGAGCGCTGCCCCCGGCTGGGCGAGGCGCTGGGCGAAGTCCTGGCACCGGCTTTCCCTGCCGGCGTCTTCCTGACCATCTCCGGCGGCGCGGACGTGGGGGCAGCCCTGTCACAGGCGGAGGTGGACGTGATCGCCCACGTGGGTTCCAGCGCCTCCGGTGCCCGGATCGCGGAGGCGGGGGCCCGTACCGGCGCACATGTCATACGGGAAAACGGCGGCAATGATCCCCTGCTGGTGGACCGCGACGTGGACCCGGCGTGGGCTGCGGAGCAGGCAGCGATCGGCGCCTTCAGCAACAGCGGGCAGATCTGCACCGCCGTGGAACGCATCTACGTCCATAAAGACATCGCTGCCGCGTTCTGCAGCGCGCTGGAGGCCGAGGCCGCACTCCGGAACAGCAACGGATCCGTGGCGCCGCTGGTGGACCTCCGGATGCGGGACGCCGTCCACGGGCACGTCGCCGAGGCCCTGGGCCAGGGGGCCCGCGCCGTGGAGGGCGGGGCCCTGCCGGACGGGCCCGGCTCGTTCTACCCGGCCACCGTGCTCCTTGGCTGCACCGAAGGGATGCAGGTCATGACTGAGGAAACCTTCGGACCGGTGGCTCCGGTCCAGGTGGTGGACACGTTCGACGACGGCCTGCGCCTGGCGTGCAGCGGCAAGTATGGCCTGGCCGCCACCGTCCTGAGCAGCAACATTGCGCACATCCAGCAGGCGGTGGCGGCGCTGCCGGTGGGAACGGTCAAGGTCAACGCGGTCTTTGGCGGCGCTCCGGGCGGGGCAGCCCAGCCCCGCGGGGAGAGCGGCGCCGGGTTCGGCTACGGGCCCGAGCTGCTGGACGAGTTCTCGCAGGTCAAGGTGGTCCACATCGCCGCGCCACCGGCGCCGGCGGACCCCGGCACGGGATCCGTCATCGATGAACAGGACCTGCCATGAGCACGTCCCCGGACTCCATTGACCTCTCCACCCAGCGGGCATTGTCCGACTGGCTGCCGGGCAGGCTGGCAGCGGAACAGCCATCGATCCTGGTGATCGGCGACGTCATGCTCGATGGCTGGTGGAGCGGCAGCATCGAACGGCTGTGCCGCGAAGCCCCCGCACCCGTGGTGGACATCCAAACCCGCGAATCGGTTCCCGGCGGGGCGGCCAACACCGCCATGAACCTGGCGGCCCTGGGGGCGAAGGTGGCGGTGGCCGGCATCATAGGCACGGACGACGCCGGTGAGGACCTGCGCGGGCAGCTTGCCGCGGCGGGCATCGACGTCCAGCACCTGCAGTCCCATCCGGACATGGTTACCACCACCAAGATCCGCATCAGCAGCGGTGGCCAGGTGATGCTGCGCCTCGACGACTCGGCCAAGGCTGTCCCGGCCGACGCCCTGGACGCGCTCGCCGCCTCGGTGCGTGCCGCCGTCGAACACCGGGACGCTGTCCTGGTGTGCGACTACGGGACCGGGGTGGTGGCGGACCCCGTCCGCACGGCCATGGCCGATGTCCTGGGGAGCGGCGCTGCTGGAAAGGACCGGCCGCTGGTGGTGGTCGATGCCCACGACCCCCGGGCATGGGCTGCGCTGCAGCCTGACCTGGTGACTCCGAACGCGCAGGAAACGGCGCGGCTGCTGGACCGGAAGCTCCCGGAGGGACAGGCGCGGGTGGAAGCCGTGGCCGCCGAGGCCGAGGCGCTGCTCCAGGGCACCGGCTCACGCGCCGTAGTGGTCACTTTGGACCGGGACGGAACCGTCCTGCTGACTCCCGACGGCGTCCGGCACCGGACGTGGGCGCGGCCGGCTGCGGAGAAACAGGCATCCGGGGCGGGCGATACGTTTGTCGCTGCCCTGACGCTGGCCCGCGCGGCCGGCCTGCCGCTGACCGCGAGCCTGGACCTGGCCCAGTCGGCTGCCGACGTGGTGGTCCACCAGCCCGGCACTTCAGTGTGCAGCACCGCCCAGCTCAGCCGGTACCTGGAAGCCTTCGCCGATACTGCCCTGAGTGCGGACGAACTGGAGCGGCAGATGGAGCTCCACCGCGCCCAGGGCCAGCGGATCGTGCTGACCAACGGGTGCTTCGACGTCCTGCACAGCGGCCATACCCGGTACCTCAACCAGGCCAAGCAGCTGGGCGACATCCTGGTGGTGGCGCTGAACAGCGACGATTCCGTTCGCCGGCTCAAGGGGGACGGCCGGCCCATCAACAACATGGCAGACCGGGCAGCGGTGGTGGCGGCGTTGAGCTGCGTGGACTACGTCACGGTGTTCGATACCCCCACGGCGGCGCCGTTGATCCGCAGGCTCCGGCCCGAGGTGTACGCCAAGGGCGGGGACTACACCCCCGAAATGCTGGCGGAAACCCCCGCGGTGGAGGAGTACGGCGGCCGCGTGGCCATCCTGGACTACGTGGCGGAACGGTCCACCACCGCCGTGGTGAACAGGATCCGGGACGGCCAGGGGGCAGCCAGCCCTGCCACATAGGGCCCGCCAACCAGGGCCCGTCAACCAGGGCCTGTCACATAGGGTTGAAGCATGACTGAAGCGGAGCACGGGTAATGGGCAAACGCGGAAAGTCAGGAGGCAGGGCCGGCCGCCCGGCAGCCGGCGTGGTCGAGGTGCCCAGGGGATCCGTGGTGAACGGACCGGTGGAGGGCGTCTACTACATCGATACCGGCGACTGCGAGCTGATTGCCGACCAGGACAACTCCACCGGCTGGCTCCTGAAGATCAACGGCGTCATGAGCTCGCACATCGACCTCGCGGACCCCCTGTTCCTGGACTTCGAGTACATGCGGTGGATGGCGGCGCTCATCGAGTCCCGCTGGCCGCCGTCGGCCGCGCATAAACTGCGCGGGCTGCACCTGGGCGGCGGCGCCTGCTCCATGGCCCGCTACTTCTCCGCCGCCTACCCGGACGCACGCCAGGTGGTGGTGGAGCTGGACGGGAAGCTCGCCGAGTACGTGCGCGGCTGGTTCGACCTTCCCAAGGCGCCCCTGCTGCGGATCCGTGTGGGGGAGGCCCGCGCCGTTACGGAAACCCTCACCGCCCAGACCCGGGACTTCATCATCCGCGACGTCTTTGCCGGCGCGTTTACCCCCCGCCCGCTGACCACCGCCGAATTCACCGCGCATGTCAAGCGGGTCCTGGCCCCCGGCGGCCTCTATGTCGCCAATTCCGGGGACGCACCGGACCTGAAAAACGCCCGGGAGGACGCCGCCACCATCGCGGCGGCCTTCAAGCACACCGTGATCATTGCCGATCCCGCCATGCTGAAGGGCCGGCGGTACGGAAACATGGTGATGGCCGGAAGCGACGTGCCCTTCGGCGATGATCCGCAGCTGCGCCGCCGGCTCCTCGGCGGGGCCGTCCCGGCACACCTGTGGGATGACGCGCAGGTGCGGGCATTCGCGGCCGGAGCGCCGGTCCGCCACGATTCACCCCCATCGATTGCTGAGTAATCGTCGTTTTCAGCGGTCAAAACGGCATTTACTCAGCAATCGACGGGCTAACCCTTGCCCAAAAGCGCGCCGCGGTGCTCGGCCATCCGTTCCCGGAGTGCCTGCACGACGGCGGCCACCGCGGGACGGCGCAGTGAGTCGGGGCGCAGGACCATCCAGTAGGGGAGCAGTTCGCCGATCTTGTCAGGCAGCAGGCGGACCAGGTCATCGTGGAGGTCGGCCATGAAGCACGGCAGGAACCCGACGCCCGCGCCGGCCCGGGTGGCCTCCACATGGACGAACACGTTGGTGGAGGTCAGCCCGTCCTTCATGGCGGGAACCAGCCGCCGCGGCGCGTCCAGGTCGTCCACCTGGAGCATCGAGTCCACGAAGTAGACCAGCGGGTGCCCATTCAGTTCTGCCACGGAGGCCGGCATCCCGTGCTCCGCAAGGTAGGCGCGGGAGGCGTACATGCCCAGGCGGTATTCGCCGAGCCGGATGGCCTCCGCGCGGTGCACCTGCGGCTCGCCCACCACCACCTCGATGTCCAACCCGGACCGCTGCTGCAGCGCCCGGCGGGTCATGGTGACTACCTCCACGCTCAGGCCGGGGTGGTTCCGGCGCAGCCGCGCCACCGCCGGAGCGGCAATGTAGGCGCTGAAGCCATCCGTTGCGGTCATGCGCACGACGCCGGCGACCGGGTCGGGCGCCTGGCCGGCCGGTCCCAGCGTGCCCAGCACCGCCTCCACCTGTTCCGCAGCCCGCACGGCCCGCTCGCCCAGCTCCGTCAGCTCCCAGCCACCCGCGGCGCGGGACAGCACCCGGCCGCCCAGCGACTTCTCAAGCGCGGCGATCCTGCGTGAGACCGTGGTGTGGTTCAAGCCCAGGGCCTGGGCCGCCGTCGTGAATCTGGCAGAGCGGGACACTGCCAGAAGGACCAGCAGGTCATCAGGATTCGCATTCATATCTGCAATTGTGCACACGTTGACTGCCTCTTTGGCCATTGAAGTGCATCCTTTGTGCAGCAATACTCATCTGAGTCACTTGTGCTGGAGATCACGGCGCGTGTCAATGTGGACACTAGGAGAAACAATGAGCGTAGAGCAGCGCCCGGCCAACAACGCCGGGCATGCACCCGAAGGATCAGGACTGAAGAGGATTGTTGCCGCCTCCATGGTGGGCACTGTTGTGGAATGGTACGAGTTCTTCCTCTACGCCACCGCTGCCACCCTGGTCTTCGGCAAGTACTTCTTTCCGTCAACGGGCAATGACCTGGACGGAATCATCCAGGCCTTCCTCACCTACGCCGTGGGCTTCATCGCCCGTCCCCTGGGCGGCATCGTGTTCGGCCAGATCGGTGACAAACTGGGCCGCAAGCCCACCCTGCAGCTCACCATCGTGATCATCGGCATCTCCACGTTCCTGATGGGCTGCCTGCCCGGCTTCGCCGACATCGGATACCTGGCCCCCGCGCTGCTGGTGGCCCTGCGCTTCATCCAGGGCTTCGCGCTCGGCGGCGAATGGGGCGGCGCCGTGCTCCTCGTGGCCGAACACAGCCCCAACAAGACCCGCGCCTTCTGGTCCAGCTGGCCCCAGGCCGCCGTCCCGGTGGGCAACCTCCTGGCCACCCTGGTGCTGTACATCATGTCCACCACCCTCAGCAGCGAGGCGTTCCTCGGCTGGGGCTGGCGGGTGGCGTTCTGGCTCTCCGCCGTAATCGTCTTCGTGGGCTACTACATCCGCACCAACGTCAGCGAGTCGCCCATCTTCCTCGAAGCCAAGGAACTGGTGGAGAAGGAACAGGCCGTCAGCTACGGCGTCTTCGAGGTCCTGCGCAAGTACCCCAAAGGCATCTTCCAGGCCATGGGCCTGCGGTTCGCGGAAAACATCATGTACTACCTGGTGGTCAGCTTCGCGATTGTGTACCTCAAGAGCGTGCACAAGTACGACACTTCATCGCTCCTGCTGGCGCTGCTGATCGCCCACGTGATCCACTTCGCCATCATTCCGCAGTACGGCCGCCTGGCGGACCGGATCGGCCGCAAGCCCGTCTACCTCGCGGGCGCCATCCTCGGTGCCACCTGGCCCTTCTTCGCCTTCCCGATGTTCGATACCCGGAACGCAGTGGTCATCGTCCTGGCAGTGACCATCGGCCTGTGCCTGCACGGCCTGATGTACGCGGGACAGCCGGCCATCATGGCCGAGATGTTCCCCACCCGCATGCGGTACTCGGGCGCATCCCTCGGCTCGCAGGTCACGTCCATCTTCGCCGGGTCCCTGGCTCCGTTGCTGGCCACCCAGTGGCTGAAGGACACCGGTTCGTGGGTGCCCACCGCCATTTACCTGGTAGTGGCCTGTGCCATCACCACCGTGGCCGTGCTAAGCCTGATGGAAACCAAGGGCGTCGCCCTGGAGGATGTGGACAAGGAAGACGCAGCCCGCGAAGGCCTGCTGACCGCTGCACGGCGTTGAGCTGGCTGCCACTGGACTGATGGAGCCACTGGACCGTTTGGCCGCACAAGAGCGTTTGGCTGCACAAAAGGAGAACTGCAATGGATAACACGTTGAACGGACGCAAGGCGCTGGTCACCGGCGGCGCGAGCGGAATCGGCGCCGCGACCGTACGGGCACTTGCCGCGCGGGGTGCGAAAGTGGTGGTGGCCGACGTCGATTCCTCCGCCGCGGAGAGCCTTGCCGCAGAGGTGGGCGGCACGGCCTGGGCCGTGGACCTGCTGGACGTCGACGCCCTGGCCGGGCTGAGCCTGGACTGCGACATCCTGGTGAACAATGCAGGAATCCAGCGCATCAGCCCCATCGAGGAGTTCGATCCTGCGGACTTCCGCCGGCTCATCAGCCTGATGCTGGAGGCGCCGTTCCTGCTCATCCGGGCCGCCCTGCCGCACATGTACGCCAACAAGTTCGGCCGCATCATCAACCTGTCCTCCGTGCACGGCCTCCGCGCATCTCCCTTCAAAAGCGCGTATGTCTCCGCCAAGCACGGTCTCGAAGGACTCAGCAAGGTGACCGCACTTGAAGGCGGCCCGCACGGTGTCACGTCGAACTGCGTCAACCCCGGATACGTGCGCACGCCCCTGGTGGAGAAGCAGCTCGCGGACCAGGCCAAGATGCACGGAATCCCGGAGTCCGAGGTCCTGGCCAAGGTGATGCTGACGGAAGCCGCCATCAAGCGCCTGGTGGAACCGGACGAGGTAGCCTCCCTGGTGGCCTGGCTGGCCTCCCCGGATGCCGGCATGGTCACCGGTGCCAGCTACACCATGGACGGCGGCTGGTCCGCCCGCTAGGACATCAGTCCAGGGGTCTGACCAGCCGGTGGTCGAAAAAGAAGACGCCGTACGGGGTCTTCACTCCCACTGACCGCCGGTCCTGCCACACGACGACCCCTTCGCGCCTGCCGCTGAAGGGGTCGTCGCCTATGACCGTGTCCCCTACCCGGTAAGGGCAGCGGGGGCTGAAGGCAGTCAGCGTCCGGCCCCACGCCCCTGAAAGGGCAGCCCCGAGACTGACGGGCCGGCCCATGCCGGCAAGATCCTGTACGTAGTCCTTGGCCATGCGACCAACTCCTCCGGGCGGCGGCCCGCCGCCTGCTAACGGTGCTGGTTGGCGGAACGCTCCCAGCAGAGGATGGTCCTCCCATTCCGGCCGCCACCGTACGCCCACGCTATGCGCTATTCACACCAGCCACACCAGTAACAGGTACTCGAGTTTGGGTGCCGGTACTACTTGGCCTTTCCGGTCCCGTTGATGATCTCGTCGGCGTTGTCGAACGCCCAGGCCACCAGCGGCACCAGCAGCGCGCTCAACTCGTAGCCCCGCTCGGTAAGGCTGTAGTCCACCCGTGGAGGGATGACCGGCTGCGCGTTCCTGCTGACCAAACCGTCGCGTTCCAGCGTCCTCAGCGTCTGTGCCAGCATTTTCTCGCTGATGCCCTCAGCCCGCCGTCGTAAGTCACTCCACCGCTGCTCACCCTCGGACAGGGCCACCAGGATCAGGACGCCCCATTTGCTGGTGACGTGGTCCAGCACGGTCCGGCTGGGGCAGCCGGCCGCGAACACGCCGTCGGCAAATGCGGGAGGCAGGGGAGCTGCTTTCATGGCCCCAGCTTACCTGGAGGTCAGTACCTTACTTCAAAGTGCGTACTCTCTTTCGGGAAGTTATCTGCCGCCGGGCCGGTTGTGCCCACTGACAGAGTAAAAGTTCCCGAAAGGAATCATTGTGAGCATCGTTGTTACAGGCGCCACCGGACAGCTTGGCCGCCACGTTCTTGAAGCCCTCCTGGAACGCGGCGTGCCGGCCGAAGATATCGTCGCGGCCGGCCGGTCCGTTGAAAAGCTCGCTGACTTCGCCGGGCGCGGGGTCCAGGTGAAGGCGATGGATTACGCCGACGCCGGTTCAGTTGCTGCTGCCCTGAAGGGTGCCAAGCGCGTGCTGCTGATCTCCGGCAGCGAAGTGGGACAGCGGGTTGAGCAGCACCGCACCGTCATCGAAGCCGCCAGGGCCGAGGGCGTGGAGCTGCTTGCCTATACCAGCATCGCCAACGCTGACACCACCGCCATGTTGCTGGCCGACGAGCACAAGGCCACCGAAGCCCTGCTGCGTGAATCGGGTGTCCCCTTCGTGCTGCTGCGCAACGGCTGGTACCTGGAAAACTACACCGAACAGCTTCCCGGGACCCTCGCGCAGGGAGCCGTCGCAGGAAGCGCCGGTGACGGCAAGGTCAGCGGTGCCTCACGGGCCGACTACGCCCACGCAGCCGCCGCGGTCCTGGTGGCCGACGACCAGGCCGGCAAAGTCTACGAACTGGGCGGCGACGACGCGTTCAGCATGGCCGACCTCGCATCGGAGATCAGCGCTGCCACCGGAAAGTCCATCAGCTACAACAACCTGCCCGCGGGGGAGTACGCAGGCCTGCTCGCATCCGTGGGCGTGCCGGAGGCTTTCGCTGAAATCCTTGCGGACTCCGACCTTGGCATTGCGCGCGGCGATCTCCTGGTCAGCACCGGCGACCTCCGCCGGCTGATCGGGCGCCCGACGACGTCCCTTGGCCAGGCGGTCAGGGCCGCCGCTGCTGCCGCTTAGGACGGCGGAACGCCAAAGGTGCCCGGCCCCATGAGGGGCCGGGCACCTTTTTTGTTGTGCTTGCCGGGGCGCGGCGTTATTCGCTGGTTAGGCGCCGCCCGCGGTCAGGACATAGCGTGGCATCACTTCACGAGGTCGTTGGTGTACGTATCGGCCAGCTTGATCTCCTTGTTTCCGACGTCCGGGTTGGCTACCTGCTGGGTCTTCAGGACTGCCTGGACGCCGTCGTCGGTGAATGTGCCGTCCTTGCTCAGGGTCTTCTTGAGGTCCTCGATCACCTTGGCATAGAGGTCCTTGTCTCCGCCGGCGAAGCTTTCCGGCATCTTGGCCGCGATTTCGGCGCCCGAATGCCCGTTGATGTACTCCAGGGTCCGCTTGATGGCCTTGGCCAGCTTGGCGGCGGTGTCCTTGTTCTGGTTCAGCCACTCGGTCTTGGCGTAAAGGCAGGCGGAAGGCCAGGAATCGGTGGCGAATACTTCCTTCAGGCCCTCCGACGTGCGGACGTCCTCCAGCACTACGGGATTGTGGCCGATGCGCTTGGTGAGTACTGACACGTCCGGTTCGAGCATCACGGCTGCATCCACCTGGCCCTGCTCGACAGCGGCGACGGCGGAAGACCCGGCGCCGATGGCGGACACGGCTGCATCAGTCTGTTGCATGTTGTTCTTCGCCAGCAGGAACTTCACGAACATGTCCGTGGAGGAGCCCGGAGCCGTGACGCCGACGTTTTTGCCCTTTAGGTCGGCAATGGATTTGATCTGGCCTTCATTCTTCGGGGCCACCAGCAGCGCAAGGCCCGAGGACTGGCCCATGTCCACGAACGCCTTGATCTGCTGGTTCTTGGCCTGCATCTGGATGGTGTGCTCGTAATACCCGCTGGTTACGTTGGTGCTGCCGCCAATCATGGCGGTCAGGGCCTTGGAGCCGCCTTGGAGGTCCTGAAGCTCAACGTCCACGCCCTCATCCTTGTAGTACCCAAGTTGCTGGGCCAGGGTGGTCGGCAGGTAGGTCAGGAGGGTCTGTCCGCCGACGCCGATGACCACCTTGCCGCCCCCGCCGCCGGCAGCGGCGGATCCGCTTTGTCCGGGAGGGGCGGCCGCGGGGGCGCCACAGGCGGAGAGCGCCAGGGCAACCGACGCAATCAGGGCCAGTGGCCGGAGGAGGACCCGGCCACGGCGCCGGGTTGCTTTCTGTGTCATGAGTGTCCCTTTCAGGCGGGTTGTTGAGTTTCTGCGCCGGTAAAGCAGCTGTTGGCCGGTCGGGGTCAGGAAGACCGGACCGGGCGCCACCTGAGCAGGTGCCGTTCCAGGCGGTTGACGAGGAGGTCGATGATCAGCACGACGATCATGAGGATGAACATCCCCGCGAACACGCCCCTGGTATCGAATACGCCCTGCGCCTGTGCGATGGCGTATCCCACACCGCCCGAAGCGCCCAGGTACTCACCCACCACTGCGCCGGTAATGGCGAAGCCGACGCTGATATGCAGGCTGGAGAAGATCCAGGTCAGTGCACTCGGAATGAAGACGTGGCGCAGGAGCTGCTTTTCGCTGGCCCCCAGCATCCTGGCGTTGTCCACCAGGACCCGGTCCACGCTCTTGACGCCTTCCAGGGTGTTGAAGAAGACGATGAAAAACACCAGGGTGAAGCCGAATGCGACCTTGGACCAGATGCCAAGGCCGAACCACAGCAGGAAGATCGGAGCCAGGACCACGCGGGGGAGCGCGTTGAACATCTGGAGGAAGGGGTCCAGCAACCGTTCAAGGAAGCGGACGCGGGCGAGGATGAAGCCCAGGAGGAGTCCGACGGCGGCCCCGACCAGGAAGGCGAGGATGGCTTCCTGCATGGTCACCCAGAGATGGGGGAACACGAACCCTGAGGAGACCCAGAGCCACACGGTCTGGAAGATGTCCGAGGGAAGGGGGAAGAAGAATTCGTCAATCACCCCGGCCCGGCCCAGGACCTCCCACGCTCCCAGGACGAGAACCGTGAGGAGGAGTTGGATGCTCCGCATGGCCAGGGGCGACATTTCGCCCCGGCGGGCGGGGCGGCTGACCGGGCTGCGGTCATGGGTGCTGCCGGGTGAGCCGTTCCCGCGGGAACCCGGCCTCCGTGAACCGAGGATGGTCATGCTGCCTCACCTTCCTCCGCCATGGCGCTTTCGTAGGTCTTTGAGACTTCGATTTTCAGGCGGCCCCAGATCTCCCGGTGGAGGGCAACGAAGCGCGGGTCATCTCGGATGTCCAGCAGGTCGCGGGGGCGGGGAATGTCGATCTGGTAGCTTCCCACCACGGTGCTCCCGGGGCCTGCGCCCAGGATGAGCACTTCGTCGGACAAGGCAATCGCTTCGTCGAGGTCGTGGGTAATGAAGACCACCGCCTTGCCGGATTCCTGCCAAAGCTGCAGGAGTTCGTTTTCCATGATTTGGCGGGTCTGGACGTCGAGGGCAGAAAACGGCTCGTCCATGAGGAGGATGTCCGGGTTTACGATCCAGGCCTGGGCGATGGCGGTGCGCTTGCGCATCCCGCCGCTGAGCTGGTGCGGATAGCGGTCCGCAAAGTTCTTGAGGCCCACCTTTTCGAGCCAGCGCCGGGATTCCGAGTGGGCCTCGGCCTTGGAGACGCCGGCCATGGTCAGGCCCAGGCTGACGTTGTCGATGACGGTTTTCCACGGCAGCAGGGCGTCCTGCTGGAACATGTAGGACGCCCGGCGGTTCACTCCCGACACCGGTTCGCCGAAGCTCTTGACCTCGCCGAAGCTGGGTGTCAGAAGGCCTGCAGCCATGTTCAGGATGGTGGACTTTCCTGATCCGGTCGGGCCAACGATCGAGACGAAGCGGCCGGGTTCAACCTTTAGGTCGATGTCGCGGACTGCGAAGTAGGTCTCGCCTCCGGAGGTTGGAAATTGTTTGGTGCACCCGGTGAGCTCCACGGCATATCCGGACGTGGCTGGCTGTGCAGCTGGCATCTTTGCCTCTTCCCGGCCAACTCCGGCCGCTTGTTTCCCTCTGCTGGTTCACGCTCTCGGAACGATGATGGTGCATCGGTCCGCGTCCGGAGTCCCGTGTACGGACTCCGTTTGTACTACTCATCAGCAGAACTGGCCTGCCACATCGTGGGTTCTCCATCATGATGTGGACCTGATGCTAACAGTTACTTCGGTCACACTCAACGCCCCCACGGCTCATACACTTTCCCCATGAGCTCCAGCGAAACGTCGGCCACGCCCCTGTTGGTCCTGCGAAAGATCACTGCCATCCTCGATGCCTTTTCCCTCGTCCGGCCCGAGTTGTCGCTGGCTGAGATCCGTTCCAGCACGGGGGTGCCGCACTCCACGGTGCAGCGCCTGGTGGCGAACATGGTGCAGGAAGGGATCCTGGACCGGCACGGGGACCGTTACCGGGTGGGGGTGCGGATGGCCCACTGGGCGGCGCCGGCAACCCAGGGCCTGGATTTCCTGGAACTGCTGACCCCCGTGCTGCGGAGGCTTCGTGACGAACTGGGTGAGACGGCCTGCATCTTCCGCGAATCCCAGGGAAAGCGCGTCTGCATTGCCTTGGCCGAGACCCGCCGCATGCTCCGGCGGGCGGTGAGCGTGGGTGAAATCATGCCGCTGCACGTGGGTGCGGCGGGCCGGGTCCTGCTGGCCTGGAACCCGGAAGTTGCGGATGAGGTGTACCGGTCGGGCCTGGCGTCCCTGACCGACCAGACCATTACCGATGCCGCGAGCCTGGAGGAATCCGTTGCGAAAGTCCGGGCAGATGGTTTCGCCATCACTACCGGTGAGCGCGTGTCCGGCGCCAGCGGAATCTCAGCTCCGATTTTCGGGCCGCAGGGTGAACTCTTCGGGGCCCTGACGGTGATGGGTCCTGCGCTGAGGATGCCCTTCGATGTCTGTGCCTCCTGGGTGGAACAGGTGCTGGCGGCCGCCGAGGAGGGCACCCGGATGATCGGCGGCACCATCCCCCAGTAGAACCGGTTCTCGGATCCCTCTATCCACATTGTGAATTTGGGTCCACAATATGAGTTGTCGTGCCAACGATGCTTCGCGATCCACGGCAGGCCGGGCAACGCGGCCCGGGCACCGGCTGCCGGCAGAACAGGAGTCCCAAAGATGGTGGAAACTTCACAGAGCGCGCCCACTGGCGGCGTGCGCCGTGGTCAGCACACAGACTTCGGACCTGGCGCCCGAGAGTGGGCCGGCCCCGGCGCTGCACCTGCCCTCGGTGCCGTGGGAACGGCCGGCGGGCCGCTCGCCGGCGTGCGGGTCCTGGAGCTCGGCTCACTGATCGCGGGCCCGTTTGCAGGACGGCAGCTCGCAGACTTCGGTGCGGAGGTTATCAAGATCGAGTCCCCTGACCGTCCCGACCCCATGCGTGAATGGGGCCGGGCCCGGATCCACGGCCACACCCTGTGGTGGTCGGTGCAGTCCAGGGGGAAGAAATGCGTGACTCTGGACCTCAAGTCGGCCCGCGGACGTGATCTGTTCCTGGAACTCTGCAGGGAAGCCGACGTCATCCTGGAGAACTTCCGCCCTGGAACACTCGAGAAACTCGGGCTCGCCCCCGAGGTGCTGTGGCAAAGCAACCCGGGCCTGGTCATCGCCAGGGTTTCCGGCTACGGCCAGACCGGACCGGATGCGAATAAGCCGGGCTACGCTTCCGTGGCCGAGGCCCGCGGCGGCCTGCGCCACCTCAATGGATATCCGGACCAGGCACCGCCACGGACGGGCATCTCGCTGGGGGACAGCCTGGCGTCGCTCTACGCGCTGCAGGGAATCCTGCTTGCCCTGTACTGGCGGGACGCCAAGGGAGGGACGGGGCAGGTTGTGGACGTGTCCCTCGTAGAGGCCTGCTTCTCCCTTTTGGAAAGTGCCGTTCCCGACTACGCGGCTGCGGGCGTTGTGCCGGGTCCCAGCGGTTCCGGTCTGAAGGGGATAGCGCCGTCGAATATCTTCCGCTCCAGCGACGGAAAGTGGGTGGTGATCGCTGCCAACCAGGACTCGGTGTTCGTGCGGCTGGCTGCCGCAATGGGCAGCCCGGAGCTGGCTTCCGACCCCCTCTACAGCAACCACGCATCCCGGGGTGTCAACCAGGAGGCGTTGGAACAACTGATCGCCGAATGGGCCGCCGGCTTCGACCACTCGGAACTGGTGGCGTGCCTTGATCGGCACGCTGTTCCCAACAGCACTGTGAGTACCATCGAGGACATCTTCGAAGACCCCCAGCTTCGGGCGCGCGGGATGCTGGTGGAAGTTGCCGACGAACAGTTGGGAACGGTGGTCCAGCCAGGCGTCATCCCCAAGCTGTCCCGGACCAGCGGGGGCATTGCATGGAACGGGCCGCTGGCGCCCGGCTCCCACAACAGCGACGTCTACGGGGGTCTGCTCAACATGGATGTCGAAGAACTGCAGCATGCCAAGGACGAGGGTGCCATCTGATGAACGGAATGACGGGAACCGGTACTCCCGGGGGAGCAGTCTCAATCGTGGACGTCAGTCCCCGGGACGGGCTGCAGAATGAAAAAGTTCCGGTCAGCACCCGCGACAAGCTGCGCCTTATCAACGATCTGATTGCCCTGGGCGCCAGGCGGATTGAGGCGGTGAGCTTCGTAAACCCCAAAAAGGTTCCGCAAATGGCCGATGCCGATGCCGTCATGGCGGGGGTGCCGCGGGACGCCGGTGCCAGCTACATCGGTCTGGTGCTGAACACCCGGGGCGCCTACCGGGCGGTGGATGCGGGGGTGGACGAGATCAACTATGTCCTGCCGGTGACCGATGCCTTTGCAGCGGCCAACCAGAACACGACGGTCGCCGCCGCCCTTGATGCCCTGGAGGAAGTATCCGGAATCGCTGCCTCGGCGGCCATCCCGCTCACCGTCACAGCCGCCGTCGCCTTTGGCTGCCCGTACCAGGGCGACGTGCCCGGGGAACAGGCTCTTTCGGTCGTCCGGAGCGCCCTGCAACGAGGCCAGCTGGCCGAGGTTGCCTTGGCGGACACCATCGGCTGCGCCGTCCCCTGGCAGGTCAACGGGGTCTTTGCCGCCCTGGCGTCTGAAACGGATATGCCGCTGCGGGCCCACCTGCACGAGACGCGCCACACTGCGTTGGCGAATACCTATGCCGCCATGGCGGCCGGGGTCAAGGTCTTCGACAGTGCCGTGGGCGGCCTGGGCGGTTGCCCCTTCGCCCCCGGCGCGGCCGGCAATGTTTCCACGGAGGACCTGGCATGGATGCTGGAGCGGGCAGGGTTTTCCACCTCGATTGATCCGCTGGCTGCGACCGAGCTGGGCCGCTGGATCTGCGCCAAGGTGGAGACCGCGCCGCGCTCGGGGCTGGCCGGCGCGGGAGTGTTCCCCAAGGCCGCGTAGGCGCCGGGGAACACTCCGCACCGAACTCCCGAACGGCGGCTATCGGCGTCTTTTCCTAGCCCCGGCTGCTCCGGGCGGCAGCCTCCATCCCGCCGTCCCTGGCGACCACCGGCAGCGGCGAGGTTTCGTCCTCAAGGTGGGCCCGCCGTCGTCCGTCACCCTTGATCCACAGCCGGTACGCCAGGACCAGCAGCCCCAGCCACACGGCGCCCACGTACAGTGCGATCCGGGTGTCCTCGAACGCGCCCAGCACGGCGATCACCAGCGCCATGAAAGCGATGGTGAGGACAGAGGCGGCAGGCCACCACGGGGAGGGGAATTCCGACGCCGGCAGACCCTTCCGCGCGATTTCCCGCTTCATGGCCACGTGGGACGCCAGGATCATCACCCACACCCAGACGGTGGCGAAGGTGGCGATGGAGGCAATAACGAGGAACACGTCTTCCGGGGTGACGGCGTTGAGGACCACGCCCACCAGCAGGATCCCGGCCATCATGACCACGGTCATCCAGGGGACGCCGTGCCGCGAGACCTTCCCGAAGGCTGCGGGCGCGTGGCCCTGGTTGGAGAGTCCGAAGAGGATGCGGCCGGCACCGAAGATGTCGCTGTTGATGGCCGACAGCGCCGCCGTGATGACCACCGCGTTGAGGATGTGCGGTGCGGCCGGGATGCCCAGGCTGCTGAAGATCTGGACGAACGGGCTGCCGCTGGTGCCCACCTGGTCCCACGGGAAGAGACTCATCAGGACGCCCAGGGTGAGGACATAGAACAGCAGCACCCGCACCGGCACCGTGTTGACGGCCTTGGGGATGACCTTCTTGGGATCTGCTGCCTCGCCGGCCGTGATCCCCAGCGTCTCGATCCCGCCGAAGGCGAACATCACTACCGCGAAGGATGCCAGCAGGCCTTCGAAGCCGTTGGGGAACAGCCCTCCGTGCCCAACAAGGTTGCCCAGTCCGGGCACCACGGTGGAGTCCGCGGCCTGGAAGCCGAAAACAATGATGGCGGCGCCGCCGGCGATCATGGCGATAATGGCTGCCACCTTGATCAGCGAGAACCAGAACTCCAGCTCGCCGAAGACCTTGACGCTGAGCAGGTTAAGCGCGGCCAGGAAGCAGATGACGGCCAGGATCCAGATCCAGCGGTCCACCTGCGGGAACCAGAAGCCCATATAGATGCTGAATGCGGTGACATCGGCGATGGCTACGATCGCCATCTCGAACACGTACGTCCAGCCGGTCACGAAGCCGGCCAGGGGTCCAAGGTAGCGGCTCGCGTACTGGCTGAAGGACCCGGATACCGGGTGCCGCACCGCCATCTCGCCGAGGGCCCGCATCACCATGAACACTGCGGCGCCGCCGATGATGTATGCCAGCAGGACGGCCGGTCCTGCTTTCTGGATCGCCGAAGCGGAACCGTAGAAGAGGCCCGTACCGATGGCCGAGCCCAGGGCCATGAAGCGGATGTGCCGGACATTGAGGCCCCTGTTAAGGACTTGTCCGACGACGGCTGCCGGTTTTTGCGTTTCCACCGGACTTTGGGTCCGGGTTGGGGTGGGTTGCATAGAGTTACCTTCTCGTCTTTGGGAGGGGAGCCGCTAACCAGCAGACCATTTCCGGCCCGTTCGTGATGAGGCTCACGGAGGCTTGGTGTCTTCGGTTCCAGACTGTGGGCAGTGAGATGCGTTCGACGGCGGCACGCGGATTGACGCGCTGAGGCACCATCCGCTGCAGAGGGCCTGGCGGCCGGCAGCCCCCGGCGTGAATGTCAGTGGGTCGATGGATGATGTGGTTATGGGAATCAGCGGTGGTCTTGGGGCGGTGTTGGAGGGTGTCCGCGCCTCTGTTGCTGCCCTTGATGCGCTGGAGAAAGAGGACGCTTTCCTGGCTTCCGGGGCTCATGGTGGTGCCGGTGTGGATATTGGTGCGGGTACGGATGTGTTGCAGCGGCGGTATGGGATCCGGTTGGAGCGGCTGGAGCTTATGGCTCGGCTGGAAGCGCAACTGGCTGCGGTGAAAGCGGAGACCGCTGCTGAGGCAGTGGAGTTCCAGCAAGCGATGACGCCGCCGGACGCATCGATCCAGGACCGCACTTACGCGGACATGTCGGTGGTGGAGGAGATCGCCGGGGTGCTGACTATCAGCTCCGCGGCCGCGGGCGCGTTGGTGGAGCAGTCACGGCGCATCTGTTCCCTGCCGCTGGTGTTCGATGCACTGTCCGCCGGGGACATGTCGTGGCAGCACGCCCGCATCATTGCGGACGAGACCGAAGGCCTCACCCCGGAGGGCGCGCTGGCGTTGGTGGCGCATTTCTTCGACCCGGCTGCACCCCAGCCCGCCCGCGGCGCCGCCCCGGGTGAGCTCATTCCGTGCCGGTTTCGGGCCAAGGTTCGTGGGTGGCGGGAGCGCCATCATCCGGAATCGATCGAGAAGCGCCATGTAAAGGGTGTGGCGGACCGGCGGATGGAATACATCCCCGACCGGGACGGCATGGCCTGGGTCTCGCTCTACCTGCCAGGGGATACCGCGTGCGCGATCTGGAACCGGACCACCGCCACGGCCCGCGGACTCCAGGGCCCCGACGAAGAGCGCACCCTCACCCAGCTGCGCCCCGATATCGCCGCCATCCTCCTCCTCGGAGCCGGGCAGATGGCGGGCGAGGGGTCCACCGGCACCGCCCCGGGCACGCAGGGTGTCACCGGGATCGGGAAGCTCCCTGCGCCGCGGGCTGATGTCCTAGTGATGGTGCCGGTATTCGCCCTCCTCGGAGCGACCGACGAACCCGCCGTACTGGATGGCTTCGGCCCGATCCCGGCCTCCATGGCACGGAAACTGGTCGCCGACGGGGCGGAATCGTTCTACCGGGTCCTGGTCGACCCCAGGGACGGGGCACCGCTGGAGATCGGCCGGAAATACTACCGGCTCACGGAGGCCATCAAACGGTGGGTCAGGCTGCGCGATG
Source organism: Pseudarthrobacter sp. rb (assembly GCF_056389225.1). Classification (NCBI taxonomy): domain Bacteria; kingdom Bacillati; phylum Actinomycetota; class Actinomycetes; order Micrococcales; family Micrococcaceae; genus Pseudarthrobacter; species Pseudarthrobacter sp. rb. The sequence goes on from NZ_JBWJAR010000022.1 coordinate 29,837, forward strand.
CCAAGTGCACCTTCCCCGGCTGCACCAACCGCACCCCCGACAACGAAACCGACCACCTACAAGCGTGGCAACACGGCGGCACCACCAACGTCAGCAACCTGGCCCAACTCTGCCCCAAACATCACCGGCTCAAACATCACAGCCAATGGACACCGGACCCGGCCAACAAGAATGAACCACCCGGCTGGACCTCACCAACAGGCAGGCACTACAACCCAGAACACCCCGACCCCGAACCAACCCACTGGCCACAACGGCTCCTGGCGTTGTTCGGCGACGCCTCGGAACGGGAGACTTCAACCGGGGCACTGGAGTGGCCGGACGGGTACGTGCCCGAACACTTTGGCATGCTCCAGGAATTGGATGTGCCTGATGATCCTGGTCCCTCCGAAACTGAACTGGCGGCTGACCCTTTCCCTGAATGGTCTCTGTTCCTGGACTTTGAGGACCTGGAAGCGCCGGTTCTCTCGGGCTGAGCGTGCCGAGTCCCGGGAGCGTTTGTCTGGTATTTCAGACGATAAGGTTCAAAATGAGTCGCTCAAGGCTCCCGGAAGGACGCAAGCTTAAGTACGGGATACCGGACAGAGCTAGCCAGAAAGACACTTCCACTTCATGAGCACTGCACTAAGCGCCGCAACACCAAACGCCGAAGCCCAGGCTCCCCGGGTGTCCGCAAAGGCGTCGTCCAAGGTTCCCGCCGCAGAAAACACCTTGCGCATCCTCAAGTTGCTGGCTTCCAGACGGGGGCCGATGGCGGCGTCGCAGATTGCCTCCAGCCTGGACCTGCCCCGCTCCAGCGTGTACCACCTGCTGGGGGTGATGGAGGCGAATGGCTTCGTCCTTCATCTCCACGAGGAGCAGCGCTACGGCCTTGGCATCAGCGCCTTCGAACTCAGCTCCGCCTACTCCCGGCAGGAACCGCTGTCCAGGCTGGGCCGCCCCCTGCTCGCCAGCCTGGTGGACGCCATCGGCGAAAGCGCGCATCTCGCGGTGCTGCACGGCAGGGACGTGCTGTACATCGTCGAGGAACGGGCCAAGAACCGCCCGTCCCTGGTGACCGACGTCGGCGTCCGCCTTCCCAGTCACCTCACGGCCAGCGGCCGCGCCATCCTTGCCGCCCTGCCCAAGTCCCAGGTTCGTGCGCTCTACCCCAACGCCGCCGCCTTCAGCGCGCGGCACGAGGTGGCGGGTGCCATCATGAAGTACTCGGCGCTTTCCTCGCACCTGGACCAGGTCAGGCAACGCGGGTATGCCACCGAGCACGGCGAAGTGACCCCGGGCTTCGGTTCCATCGCCGCCGCCGTCACCGACCACCTGGGCTGGCCCACTGCCGCTGTCGCGGTCACCTTCCTGGAAGACAGGTTGGCCCCGGAGGAATGGCCGGCGCTGGCAGCCCGGGTCCAGAAGGTGGCTGATGAGCTCTCGGTCCGGATCCACGGACGCCCCACCAAGTAAAAGCTGTCAACCATGAACCCTGGCAGCAGGCCTCGGGCGCGTCTGGCATCCCGGACAGCACCCACGCAAAAGCCCTGTGAAGCCCTTCCCCGAGGGGCTTTAGTGGATACAGAACTTCTTTCCTCCACCAGATAAATCACCCAGAAGGAGCCCACCATGGCACCCGCCGATTTCACCACCGGTGCCCGCCCGGTCAAAGCAGCCCGCGGCACCGAGCTCACCGCCAAGTCCTGGCAGACCGAAGCGCCCCTGCGCATGCTGATGAACAACCTGGACCCTGAAGTGGCAGAACGCCCCGATGACCTGGTGGTCTACGGCGGCACCGGACGCGCCGTCCGCTCCTGGGCCGCCTTCGATGCCATCACCCGCACCCTGCAGACCATGGAAAAGGACGAAACCCTCCTGGTCCAGTCCGGCAAGCCCGTGGGCGTGTTCCGCACCAACGAGTGGGCGCCCCGCGTGCTGCTGGCCAACTCCAACCTCGTCGGCGACTGGGCCACCTGGCCCGAATTCCGCCGGCTCGAGGCCGAAGGCCTCATGATGTACGGCCAGATGACCGCCGGCTCCTGGATCTACATCGGCACCCAGGGCATCCTGCAGGGAACCTTTGAAACCTTCGCCGCGATTGCCCGGAAGCTCACCGGCGACGAAAACGGCACCCTCGCCGGCACCCTGACCCTGACCGGCGGCTGCGGCGGCATGGGCGGCGCCCAGCCGCTGGCCGTCACCCTGAACGAGGGCGCCTGCCTGATCGTCGATGTCGACGAATCCCGCCTGCGCCGCCGTGCCGGCAAGCGCTACCTGGATGAGGTGGAAACCGACCTCGACGCCGCCATCACCAAGGTGCTCAAGGCCAAGGAGGAGCGCCGCGGCTGGTCCGTGGGCTACGTGGGCAACGCGGCCGAGGTCTTCCCCGAAATCCTGCGCCGCCACAATGCGGGCGAGCTCACCGTGGACATCGTCACGGACCAGACCTCGGCACACGATCCGCTGTCCTACCTGCCCGAGGGCATCACGGTGGACGAGTGGCACCGCGAGGCTGCAGCGGATCCGGAAGGCTTCACCAAGAAGGCCCAGGCCTCCATGGCCCGCCACGTGCAGGCCATGGTGGAATTCCAGGACGCCGGTGCCGAGGTCTTCGACTACGGCAACTCCATCCGCGACGAGGCCCGCAAGGGCGGGTACGAGCGAGCCTTCGAGTTCCCCGGCTTCGTCCCCGCCTACATCCGGCCGCTCTTCTGTGAAGGCCTGGGCCCGTTCCGCTGGGTGGCCCTCTCCGGCGACCCCGAGGACATCCGCGTCACGGACGAGGCCATCAAGGAGCTGTTCCCCGAGAACAAGCACCTGCACCGCTGGATCGACGCAGCCCAGGAACGGGTGGAATTCGAAGGCCTGCCGGCCCGCATCTGCTGGCTTGGCTTCGGCGAACGCGCCAAGGCCGGGCTCCTGTTCAACCAACTCGTGAAGGAAGGCAAGGTCAAGGCGCCCATCGTGATCGGCCGCGACCACCTGGACTCCGGCTCCGTGGCCTCCCCGTACCGCGAAACCGAGGCCATGGCCGACGGCTCCGACGCCATTGCCGACTGGCCCATGCTGAACGCCCTACTGAACACGGCCTCCGGCGCCACTTGGGTCTCCCTGCACCACGGCGGCGGCGTGGGCATCGGCCGCTCCATCCACGCCGGCCAGGTCTCCGTCGCCGACGGCACCGACCTCGCCGCCGAAAAGCTCGAACGCCTCCTGACGAACGACCCCGGCATGGGCGTGATCCGCCACGCCGACGCCGGCTACGAGCGCGCACTCGACGTTGCCAAGGAACGCGGCGTCAGGATCCCCATGCAGGAAACCGGAACCGAAAACAGCTGACCCGGCCAAACCCCGCATCGATTGCTCCGTAACTGCCGTTTTGAGCCTCCAAAAGGACCGTTACGGAGCAGTCGATGAAACAACCCAAGGAACTTAAATTGACCACGATTACGCACGAACCGCTCACTGTCACCCTCGGGTCCGCCGGCGTCACGCCCCAGGACGTTCTCGCCGTCGCGCGCCACGAGGCAAAGGTCACCATCGCACCCGAAGCCCTGGAAACCGTGGCCAAGGTCCGCGCCCACATCGACAGCCTGGCCTCCAGCGACACCCCTGCCTACGGCATCTCCACCGGCTTCGGCGCCCTGGCCAACCGCCACATCCCCAACGAGCTGCGCACCCAGCTGCAGAAGTCGCTGATCCGCAGCCATGCGGCAGGCATGGGCCCGGCAGTGGAGCGGGAAGTGGTGCGCGGCATCATGTTCCTGCGCGCCAAGACCCTGGCGTCCGGACGCACCGGCGTCCGCCCCGTGGTCCTGCAGACCATGGTGGACGTCCTCAACGCCGGGATCACCCCGGTGGTCCGCGAGTTCGGTTCGCTGGGCTGCTCCGGCGACCTCGCGCCGCTGTCGCACTGCGCCCTGGTCCTGATGGGCGAGGGGGAAGCGGAAGGGCCCGACGGCGTCACGTACGGCGGGCGCGGCGAGCGGCCCGTCGCCGAGCTGCTTGCAGAGCATGGCATCGAACCCGTCACCCTCGCTGAAAAGGAAGGGCTGGCGCTGGTGAACGGCACCGAGGGCATGCTGGGCATGCTCCTCATGGCCATCGCGGACCTGCGCCAGCTGCTGGCGACGGCGGACATCACCGCCGCGATGAGCGTCGAGGCGCTGCTGGGCACCGACCGGGTGTTCCTGCCCGAGCTGCACGCCGCGCTGCGGCCGCACCCGGGCCAGGCGGCCAGCGCGGACAACATGCTGCGCGTGCTCTCGGATTCGCCCATTGTGGCCTCCCACAAGGTGGGCGACTCCAGGGTCCAGGACGCCTACTCCCTGCGCTGCGCCCCGCAAGTGGCCGGTGCCGTCCGCGATACCGTCGACCACGCCGAACTGGTGGCAACCCGGGAACTGGCGGCAGCCATCGACAACCCCGTGGTACTTCCCGACGGCCGCGTCAGCTCCAACGGCAACTTCCACGGCGCACCCGTGGCGTACGTCCTGGACTACCTCGCCATCGCCGTCGCCGACCTCAGCTCCATCGCCGAACGCCGCACCGACCGGATGCTCGATCCTGCCCGTTCGCACGGCCTCCCGGCGTTCCTCGCTGCCGACCCGGGGGTGGACTCCGGCCTGATGATCGCCCAGTACACCCAGGCCGGCCTGGTCTCCGACAACAAGCGGCTGGCCGTTCCGGCATCCGTGGACTCGATCCCGAGCTCCGCCATGCAGGAGGACCACGTGTCCATGGGCTGGCACGCGGCGCGGAAGCTGCGCAAAGCCGTGGAGAACCTCCGCCGCGTCCTGGCCATCGAACTGGTGACCTCGGCCCGGGCCCTGGACATCCGCACGCAGCTTTCAGGTGGCGTGCTGACGCCGGGGCCTGCAGGCTCCGCTGTTGTGGCTGCCCTGCGGGCAGTGGTGGACGGTCCCGGAACGGACCGTTTCCTGTCCCCGGAACTGGAGGCGGCTGACCGGCTGGTCGCTTCAGGTGAGGTGCTTCGCGCGGCGGAATCCGCCGTCGGGCCGCTCGCCTGACACCGAAGAATCTTCAGCGCCTGCACGGCTTCTGTCCGAAGGGCGGAATTTCCGGCGCCGCGGCCCACCGCGGCGCCGGGAGTGTAGTAGAACTGAAGGTGTAGTGAAAGTCACATCAAAGAGGCTGTGGCGGCAGAACGATACAAAGGGGTAGAAGTTCAAATGAAAGCACGTGGGGCAGTCCTGTCGAGGCGCAACGCCCATTCCGCCGCGGTGTCCAACTGGAAGACCCTCCAGGCCGGGGACCGCGTCGAGATCATCAAGCATGCACATGTGGTGGCAGCCGGGGAGGTGGAAGAGGTGTCGCAGAGCGGCAACGTCCTCTGGCTGGTGCCGGCGGGACCTTCAGGTCCTGCGGAGAAAGAGCTTTTCCTGAAGTCCGACGGCGTTGAGGTCCGCCGCGGCTAGCAGTCCGGCCGGCAGACCAGCAACAAAAAATCCCCGCACGCCATGACGGTGTGCGGGGATTTTTGCGGTTGTGGTCAGGCGGCGATGGACTCGTAGGTCTCGCCGAAGGGCACTGATTCGTCCAGGGCCACGGTGTAGCGTCCCGGGTGCAGCCTGGTAACCAGGATGCCACAGGCGGCGTCATGTGCTGCTACTTCAATCAGTTCGGCTACCGCCTCTTCCAGTCCGGCGTGGACCTCGCTGGCGCTGGAGAACTCCAGGCTGATGGACCGCGGCGCGGGTCCTTCGGGGGTCTGGGAGGCGGGGATGCGCTCCAAGGTAGCTGTAGTCATGTACTGAACTTTCTGTGTTTCGTGCCAGGATGGCTCCAACATTCTACCTTCTGCTCCCTTTATATGTCAGATGACTGTCCTTTGGAACCCCCGATCAAGCGGTCACAAAGCGTTTCGTTCCCGGCCGCGCGGCGAAATCAAGGACCATGGAGGCGGGGCCCAGAGGGCCCGAAACCTGTCGATACAGCTTGAGGAGAATTCGGTATGAAGATCATGCGCCTGGGCGAAAGTGGCAGCGAGCAGCCTGCCGTCCTGGTTCCCTCCGCGGACGGCGTCGACCGGTACTTCAGCCTGCTGCCCCTCACCAACGACGTAAACGGCGCGTTCCTTGCCGCCGGCGGCCTGGACAAAACCCGGAAGGCCCTGGAGGCGGGGGAACTGCCGGTCCTGGAAGGTGCCGCTGCACTCCGCGTTGGTTCCCCCGTGGCCCGGCCCGGCTGCGTGGTGGGCATCGGGATGAATTACGCCGCCCACGCCGCGGAATCGGGGGCAGAGCCGCCCACCATTCCCGTGGTCTTCCTCAAACCCAGCAACACGGTCACCGGCCCGTTCGACCCCGCCCCGCTTCCACCCCGTTCCACTCAGTACGACTGGGAGGTGGAACTGGGCATTGTCATCGGCAGGGAAGCCAGCTACCTCGGTTCCACGGAGGAAGCCGCCGCCTGCATTGCCGGTTACGTCACCGCCAATGACTTTTCTGAACGGGAGTACCAGCTCCCGGGAGCTGCCGGCCAGTGGACCAAGGGCAAATCGCTTCCCGGGTCAACGCCCCTGGGTCCATGGCTGGTCCCTGCAGAGGAGACCGACGGCGGAAACCTGCGGCTGCGCAGCTGGGTGAACGGTGAGCCCCGGCAGGATTCGACGTCGGCGGAGCTCATTTTCGATGCGCCCACCCTGGTCCACCACTGCAGCCAGTACATGCGCCTGGAACCGGGCGACGTGATCCTCACCGGAACACCGCAGGGGGTGGCCTTAAGCGGCCGTTTCCCCTACCTCCAGCCCGGCGACGTGGTGGAAGTAGAGGTGGACGGCCTGGGCCGCCAGCGCCAGGAGCTGTACCGGACGCCGGCGGCCACAGCGGTTTAGCCCGCCTTTACCGCCAGGACCGGGCAGTCAGCTTCAAGCAGGATCCGCTGTGACGTGCTGCCCATGATCAGCTTGCCCACCGGGGTACGGCGGCGCAGGCCGATCACGATCAGGTCGGCGTTGTGTTCCTCAGCGGCATCCAGCACCTCGGCGGCGGCGTCATGGCCGCGGACGGGCCGCTTGACCAGGTACTGGATACCCTGGCTGGCCAGCCGCTGCTCGATGTCGTGGATGTCGCCTTCCTGGGCGAAGCGGTTGTCCACAGTTGCCTCGCCCTTGGAGGAGTTGATCAGCACCAGCGTGGTGTTGCTCTTCCGGGCTTCGGCGATGGCCTGCGTCAGGGCGGCTTCGCCCTCGGGTGTCGGGACGTATCCCACAACGACGGTCATGGTGTCTCCTTGCTTCTGCTCGATGTGCGTGGATGGCTTTGGTGCGGCTGCTTAGTCACTGTAATCCGCTGCACCCGAGTTGGCCGGGATCAGCGGCCTGCGCTCGGGACGGTTGCGGCGGATCAGCTTGTAGGCAAAGGGCCAGACCAGGATGAGGGCAATGATGACATAGATGCCGACGGCGATCGGCTCACCCAGGAGCCCTGCCGGATCGCCCGCGCTCAGCTGAAGGGTCTTGCGGAGCTGCCCTTCGATCCGCGGACCCAGGATCACGCCGAGGATCAGCGGCAGCACGGGAAGGCCGAAGCGCCGCATCATGAACCCGAGTGCGCCCAGGATCAGCAGGATCACCAGGTCGAACGCCTGCAGGTTCACCGAGTAGGCGCCCAGGGTGGCGAAGAACAGGATGCCGGCGTACAGATACGGGCGGGGCAGCTGCAGCAGCTTGGCCCACAGCGGTGCCAGCGGCAGGTTGATGATCAGGAGCAGCAGGTTGCCGATGAACAGGCTGGCGATCAGGGCCCACACCAGGGGCCCCTGGCTTTCGAAGAGCTGGGGACCCGGCTGGATCCCGTAGCTGGTGAAGGCGGCGAGCATCACGGCTGCGGTGGCGTTCGTGGGCAGGCCCAGCGCCAGCATGGGGGTCAGGGTGCCGGCGGCCGCAGCGTTGTTGGCTGCTTCCGGACCGGCCACGCCTTCGATGGCACCCTTGCCGAACTCTTCCGGGTGCTTGCTGAGGCGTTTTTCCGTCACGTAGGACAGGAACGTGGGGATCTCGGCCCCGCCGGCCGGCAGGGCACCGAACGGGAAACCGAAGGCGGTACCGCGCAGCCACGGCTTCCAGGACCGCTTCCAGTCCGATTTGCCCATCCAGGGCTGGCCCACGGGGATGGCATGCAGGGGAGTGCGGCGCAGGTGTGCCGCCACCCAGAGGGCCTCGCCCACGGCGAAGATGGCGACGGCCACCACCACGATGTCCAGGCCGTCCGCCAGGAGCGGCTGGCCGAACGTCAGGCGGCGCTGGCCGGTGACGGAGTCCATGCCCACCAGGCCGATGGCCAGGCCGAGGCCCAGCGAGGCGAAACCGCGCAGCCGGGAAGAACCCAGTACGGCGGTGACGGCCAGCAGTGCCAGGACCATGATGGCGAAGTAGCTGGGTGCGCCCAGGCTGACGGCGAACTTCACCACGATCGGTGCGCAGACGGCCAACAGCGCCGTGCCAATGGTGCCGGCAACGAACGAGCCGATTGCCGCCGTCGCAAGCGCCTGCGCCGCCCGGCCCGCCTTGGCCATCTTGTTGCCTTCGATTGCGGTGACCACGGAGGACGATTCGCCGGGGGTGTTGAGCAGGATCGAGGTGGTGGAGCCGCCGTACATGCCGCCGTAGTAGATGCCGGCGAACATGATGAAGGCGCTGGTGGGTTCCAGCGCGTAAGTGACGGGAAGCAGCAGGGCGACGGTCATGGCCGGGCCCAGGCCGGGGAGGACGCCGACGGCGGTGCCCAGGATGACGCCGATCACGGCGTACAGGAAATTCATGGGGGTGAGGGCGGTGGCGAAACCGTCCATCAGGGAGGACCAGACGTCCATTTAGAGGATTCCTTCCAGGAGGCCGGCCGGCAGTGCGATGCCCAGGCCGAGGTAGAAGCCGTAGAAGGTCAACAGGGACAGGGCCACGGAGATCAACCCGTCCCGGACAAAGTGCCGGCTGCCCAGGGCCAGGACGCTCCCCCAGAACAGGACCGTTCCGGAGATCACCCAGCCGGCCCAGTCGATGAGCAGGATGTTCAGGATGAAGGCACCCGCCAGCGGCAGGACGGTCTTCCAGTCGGCGGGGTGCGTCAGGTCGACATCCTCGCCGCCTTCGGCTTCACCCTTGCCGCCGCGCAGGACGTTGATGGCCAGCAGGACGGCGCAGACCACCAGCATCCCGGCCACGATGAACGGGACGGTTTTGGGCCCGACCGGATCAGACTTCGAATACGGGGTGACCAGGCCGTTGGCGTCAAGGAAGACCAGGACGCCGGCCGCTCCGAGCAGGAGTGCAACTCCCAGCTCGGAGCGGCCTTTAAGGCCTGTGGTCAGGGATGTCACGCCAACCCAAGCTTGGTGAGGACGTCCGCCACCCGCTTGTCCTGCTCGGTCAGGAAGGTCTTGAACTGGTCGCCGGTGATGAAGGCATCGGTCCAGCTGTGGGTCTTCAGCGCTTCCTTCCAGCCCTCAGTGCCGTGCATCTTCTCCAGGGCCGCGATCAGGGCCGCCTTGTCCTTGTCGCTGATTCCCGGAGGGGCCACCACGCCACGCCAGTTGGTGAAGACGAGGTCGATGTTGGATTCCTTCAGCGTGGGTGCGTCCACACCGTCAAGGCGCTTATCGCCACTGGTGGCCAGCACCCGGACTTCGCCGGACTCGATCTGCTTCAGGTACTCACCGGCGCCGGAGGCGGCGAAGCCCAGCTTGTTGCCGAGGATCGCGGGCAGCAGGTCGCCGCCGCCGTCGTAGGCAACGTAGTTGACCTTGGTGGCGTCAATGCCCACGGCACCGGCGAGCTGCATGGGCAGCAGGTGGTCCGGGCCGCCGGGGGAGGAGCCGCCGCCAACGGCAATGGAGCCGGGATCGGCCTTCCAGGCCTTTACCAGGTCATCGATGGTCTTGTAGGGCGAATCCTTGCCGACCATGATGGCGCCGGGTTCCTCGATGAGGCGGGCCAGCGGGGTGGTCTCGGTCAGTTTGGATTCAGACTTGTTGGTGTAGCTGGCGCCCACTACACCCAGTCCCATGAGCATGGCCAGGTCGCCGTTGCCCTTTTCATTGACAATGCGGGCCAGGCCCACAGTGCCGCCCGCGCCTGCAAGGTTAAAGACTTCGGTGTTGGTGGAGATCTTCGCGTCGTCCAGCACCTTCGCAGCGGCGCGCGCGGTGGTGTCATAGCCGCCGCCCGGGGAGTTGGGGACCATGATCTGCAGGCCGGTAATGGGTCCGGCGGCAGCGCCGGAGCTTTCCGAACCGGTGGAGCTCTTGCCGGTGGCACCGCAACCGGTGGCCATCAGGGCGATGCCGGCAGCAACGGCGGCAACGCGCAATGCGCGGATCTGGCGCATGTGTTCCTCTTCTCTCAAAAACAAATCAGACCAGCACCGGCTGACTAGTGGTTCCGGTGCCTTGTGGTTCCGATGCTAGGGGCGGCCGTGACGGCGATCACTCTTGTGTACGCAGAGAAAGTTGTGTTCATTGCGTTCACGTTTCCGAATCCCCACAGCGGCCCTGCTGCGGGCTTTGGGATATAGTTCCCGGTACCACCCCAGGCCCTGCGCCCATATCCTGCGCGCACCGCGGCCTGCCACCCCTGCCGGACAACCCTTGCCCTGCCCGCAACACCAGGAAGACCATTGTGACTCGACGACGAGGAATGTCCCTCGCGGGACAGTACCTTCTGCTGCAGTTGCTCATTGTCCTGGCCGTCCTGGTGGGTGTTGTAGCCATCTCGCTGGCCCAGTCTGCTGCGGCCTTCGAACGCATCGAAGGCCGGCGCGCCCTGTCGGCTGCGGAAGCCCTGGGCGGAAACCCCGTGGTCCGCGAACTCCTCCCCGAGTCCCAGGCCCGCGGCGGCGCCGTGCTGCCGGCAGTGGCAGAGTCCGTGCGGATCGTCTCCGGCTCATCCAGGGTGGCGCTGGCAAAAATCGACCGGACTGTGGTGGCGTCCTCGGATCCCAGCCTGCTCGGTGAACCGCTGGAACTCGGCGCCAGCAGGGTGATGGAAGGCAGGGCCTGGACCGGAGTGGTGGGCGGAACTCCGGCCCCGCTGCTGTCCGCGCACGTCCCGGTCCTGGATGACACCGGGCGCATGATCGGTATCGCCTCCATCAGCCGCAGCTATCCCACAGTGCTGGAACGGCTGGGCGATGCCGTTCCCAACCTCCTTACCTACCTGGGCGTGGCAAGTGTGCTGGGCATTGCCGGGTCCTTCCTGCTGTCGCGCCGCGTCAAGCGGCAGACCCTGGGCATGGAACCCAGCGAGATCACCAGCCTGGTGGAAAACCGCGAGGCCATGCTGCACGGCCTCAAGGAAGGCGTTGTGGCACTGGACCTGCACGACCGGATCACAGTGGCCAACCACAGCGCCCGTGCCCTGCTCGGCCTCCCACCCGACTGTGTTGGCAAGCGCGTGGCGGGACTCGCCGTCGAACCCGCCCTTAAGGACGTCCTCACCCGCGAGCAGCCCGGCCCGGACCAGTTGGTGCTGGTGGGAGACCGGCTGGTGGTGATGAACCGGGTGCCGTTCGAATCCCGCGGCAGGGTCATCGGCTCGGTGACCACCCTGCGCGACCGCACGGAACTCTCTGAGCTGGAGCACGAGCTCGGTACCACCCGCACCGCCACGGACACCCTCCGCGCCCAGGCCCACGAGTTCGCCAACCAGCTCCACGTCATCTCCGGCCTGATCCAGATCGGCGAGTACGATTCCGTGGTCCAGTTCGTCAACGGTGCCACCGTGGACCGTACCCGGCTCAATGACGAAGTGACCGCCCGCATCAAGGACCCCGCACTCGCCGCCCTGCTGATCGCCAAGTCAAGCCTTGCCACCGAACGGGGCGCTGCACTGCAGCTGGACCCGGATTCCGTGCTGGACGCCGTCGATGATGGGTTGTCCCGGGACCTCACCACCGTGGTGGGGAACCTGGTGGACAACGCGTTCGACGCCGTCACAGGGCTCCCGCAGGCAGCCGTCCGGGTCCGGGTGGACGGCAAAGCTGGGGGAGACGTGGTGGTCACCGTTCGGGATAACGGTCCCGGCGTCCCCAGCGGCTCCACCGACCACATCTTCCGCCAGGGCTTCACCACCAAGGAACCCGGCCCGGCCGGCAGCCGCGGTTTCGGCCTGGCGCTGTCCCGGGTGGTGTGCCGCCGGACTGGCGGAAACCTGGTGGTGGCCAACGATAATGGGGCTGTCTTTACCGCTGTGCTGAAACGAGGGAGTACCCAGCCATGATCAAGGTCCTGATCGTCGATGACGACTTCATGGTGGCCAAGGTGCATGCCGGCTTCATCCAGCGCACGCCGGGCTTCACTGTGGTGGGCGCGGCGCATACCGGCGCCCAGGCGGTTGCCGAGACCGAACGCCTCCAGCCGGACCTGGTGCTGCTGGACATCCACCTGCCGGACATCAACGGCCTCGACCTGATGCAACGCCTGCGCGCTGTCGCCCCCGAACTGGACGTGCTGGTCATCAGCGCCGCGCGGGAGGTTGAAACAGTCCGTAAGGCCCTGCGCGGCGGCATTGTCCATTACCTGATCAAGCCCTTTTCCCAGACAGACCTCCAGGAGCGGCTGGAGCACTACCGCCACGCCTACCAAAGCCTGGATGCGTCCAAGGACGTGGCCGAACAGTCGGACGTCAACCGGGTGTTCGGCCTGGACCGCGCCGAACGGCCCCTGCCCAAAGGCTGCAGTATCGAAACGCTGAAGCTGGTGGAGGCGGCACTGAACGCTTCAGCCGGTGACGTCTCGGCAGCCGAGATGGCCGAGGAGCTGGGCACCTCCAGGGTCAGTGCCCGCCGCTACCTTGAATACCTGCACGACGAAGGAACGCTGGACGTGCGGCTCAAGTACGGGGTGGGACGGCCCGAACGGCGGTACGTGCTCAAGGCGTGACGGGACCCGCCGGCCCGCCCGTGTCCCCCTCCCGCGGACCAGCCCTCAGCGCAGCAGCGTGTCAATCAGCCGGGCAGCTGTCCGGGCGGTCCGGCCGTCAATGTCGAACGCCGGATTCAGTTCCGCCACGTCCAGGTGCAACAGCTTCCCGCTTCGGGCCACCTGCCGGCACACCGCCGAAATGACCGGAAGCGGCACGCCGTAGGCTGCCGGCGCGCTGACGCCGGGGGCCACCGCGGCGGGCAGCACGTCCAGGTCGATGGTCAGGTACAGGACGTCGATCTCCGCCAGGAACTCCGCCACGAAGTCCCGGATCCGTTCCGGTTCGCAGTCCTCATCCAGCAGGTAGCGGACCCCCAGTTTGTCCGCGGTGTCGAACAGGACCCGGGTGTTGTTCGGCTCCGAGATCCCGGCGACGGCGTAGCGGAATTCGCGTCCGGCGTCCGCTTCCGCGCGGGCCATCTGCAGGAACGGTGTGCCGGAGCTGGCCACCGGCTCGTCGCGGAGGTCGAAGTGGGCGTCGAGGTTCAAGACGCCCAGGCGCTGCCCGGTTTGAACCGCGGCTGAGGCGCTGACGCCAAGGTAGCTGGCGTAAGCGGTTTCGTGCCCGCCGCCCAGCACTACAGTCTGGTGGCCGGCGTCGAGCAGGGCAGCCAGCACCCGGCCAAGCCGTTCCTGGCCGGCCTCCAGGTCTTCCCCGGACACCACCACGTCACCAGCGTCGGCCACCGTCCGGTCCAGGTGGAAGGCCAGCGGGCCCAGCGCTTTTCGCAGCGCCGCCGGGGCGGCGGCTGCCCCGGTCCGGCCCTGGTTGCGGCGGACCCCCTCGTCGCTGGAAAATCCCAGCACGGCGGCGGGCCTGCGTCCGGGCGCGGCAGGCTGAAACTCATCGGAGGCGGTGACCGCCTGCCACCAGCGGCGGTGGCCGGGACCATCGCCGTCGAACCTGCCGGTCCAGGGCCGGGGCGGGACGTCGACGGCGGGAAGCTTGGGGAACATGCCTCAAGCTCACCGCATGCCGGGCACGAAAACCAGCGCCGGCGCCGTCGTCCTGTCCGGAATCCAAGAACCCGCGCAACGGCCGGGCCGGACATCGGTGCCTGATGCAGGGGTTAAGGTGAGATCAGCCCACCGGTCCAGGGATGACCTGGCCGCTCCGGATCCACGCACCACTCCCAGGCTGGAGAGCCGCTCCATGTTTGAAGCCCCAGATATCCTCTTTGCCGCGGCCGGACTGGCCGTGTTCGTCGCTGCGGTCCTGCCCAAGCTGCTGCGTGACATGCCGCTGTCCATGCCCATGGTCTTCCTGGGCGCAGGGATGGCAGCCTTCGCGTTGATTCCATCGCTGCCCAACCCGAACCCGGTGGAACACAGCGACTTTGTCATGCACCTCGCGGAGGTCTGCGTGATCATTTCCCTGATGGGCGCGGGGCTTGCCCTGGACCGGCCCGTGGGACGCAGGCGCTGGTCCACCACGTGGCGGCTCCTGGGCATCGCCATGCCGCTCTGCATCGTAGGGCTGACCCTGCTGGGCATGTGGTTCCTGGGCCTGGGGCTCGGCGCGGCGCTGCTGGTGGCGGCCAGCCTGGCGCCCACGGACCCCGTCCTGGCCTCGGAAGTGCAGGTGGGCGAGCCGGCCGACCAGGATGAATCCACGGACAAGGAGGACGAGGTCCGTTTCGGCCTTACGTCGGAAGCCGGGCTCAACGACGGGCTGGCGTTCCCGTTCGTCTACCTTGCCATTGCCATCAGCGTTGCCGGAGCGGACCCCTCCGCCTGGTTCGGTGAGTGGTTCGGCCTGGACGTGGTGTGGCGGCTGGCTGTCGGGCTTGTGGTGGGGTTCCTCACCGGAAAGCTGCTCGCCAGGCTGTTCTTCTCGGCCCGTGCCGACAGCCTTCGGCTCTCCAACCACTCGGAGGGCTTTGTTGCCCTGGCGGCGACGTTCCTGGCGTACGGGCTCACGCAGATGGTGGAGGGCTACGGGTTCATAGCGGTGTTCGTCTGTGCCGTGACCATCCGGGCCGCTGAACGGACGCACGGCTACCACCGGGTGCTGCACTCCTACGTGGAACAGCTGGAACGGCTCCTGACGGTGGTGATCCTGGTCCTGCTCGGCGGTGCCATCGCCCGCGGGCTGCTGGCCGGGATCGGGCTTCCTGAACTGCTGGTGGCGCTTGCATTCCTGCTGGTGGTGCGGCCGCTGGCGGGCTGGCTGGGCCTGCTGGGCGGCAAGACCGGTCCCCGGGAACGCGTGGCACTGTCCTTCTTTGGCATCCGCGGCATCGGTTCCCTGTATTACCTGGCCTTTGCGCTAGGCGAAGGCCACTTCACGGACCAGGGGCACTGGCTCTGGTCCTTCATCGGGCTGGTGGTGGCACTGTCCATCGTGATCCACGGCGCCACCACTTCGCCCCTGATGAACCGGCTGGACCGGCTGCGCCAGAAGAAGGCCCTGGCAGTCTCCGGCGACGAGGGACTCGCCCCCAACACCCCGGTCTAGGCCGCCGGTCATGGAAACCCCGCGGTAAGCAAAAAGGGCTGGTACGGCAGACGCCGCACCAGCCCTTTCCGTGTTAGGGGTTACTTCATCCCCAGGGCCGCCTCGATGGGGCCGATGGCGAAGAACAGCGCGAACGCCGCGGCCACAGCCCACATCAGCGGGTGGATGTCCTTGACCCTGCCCTGGACCGTGCGGATCAGGACGTAGGCGATGAAGCCGGCACCCAGGCCGTTGGCGATGGAGTAGGTGAAGGGCATCAGGGTGAAGGTGAGGAACGCGGGGATCGCGATGCCCCAGTCCTGCCAGTCGATCTTGCCCACCTGGGAGACCATCATGAAGCCCACCACCACCAGCGCCGGGGCCACGGCCTCGAAGGGCACCAGGTTGATCAGCGGGGTGAAGAACATGGCCACCAGGAACAGCACCCCGGTGACGATGGAGGCCACGCCCGTGCGGGCGCCTTCGCCGATGCCTGCACCGGCTTCGACGTAGATCTGGTTGGAGGAGACGGAGGCGCCGCCGCCGATAATGGCACCGAGTGCGTCCACCTGGAGCACGCGGTCGACGTCGGGAATGTTGCCGTGTTCATCCACCGTGCCGGCTTCGTTGGCCAGGCCCACCATGGTGCCCATGGCGTCGAAGAAGATGCTGAGCAGGATGACGAAGGCCAGCAGCGTG
The DNA here is from genome assembly GCF_056389225.1 of Pseudarthrobacter sp. rb. Classification (NCBI taxonomy): domain Bacteria; kingdom Bacillati; phylum Actinomycetota; class Actinomycetes; order Micrococcales; family Micrococcaceae; genus Pseudarthrobacter; species Pseudarthrobacter sp. rb. The sequence goes on from NZ_JBWJAR010000022.1 coordinate 45,894, forward strand.
GCGGCCACGAAGCCGAGGTGCTCGAAGGCACCGAACGGGTTGGCCTTGCCGATCAGGGAGAGGTCCGGGGCCGCCCAGCCGGAAAACGCCGGGGCCACCAGGGACCAGCCCTGCGGGTTGAAGTTCTTGCCGTCGAAGCTGGGGCCGATGTGCAGGGTTGTCTCAAGGATGACGGACAGCACCGTGGAGGTGATGATGCCAATCAGGATGGCGCCCTTGACCTTGCGCACCACCAGGGCGATGGTCAGGATCAGGCCGAACACGAACACGGCGGTGGGCCAGCCAAGGAGCTTGCCTTCGAAGCCCAGGCCAACGGGCACGGTGGTGCCTGCGACGTCCGGGATGCGGCGCACGAACCCGGCGTTGACCAGGCCGATCAGGGCAATGAACAGGCCGATGCCCACCACGATGGCGGTCTTGAGTCCGTCCGGCACGGCCTTGAACACGGCCGTACGGAAACCGGTGAGGACCAGGATCAGCATGGTGACGCCGGAGAGGACCACCAGGCCCATCATGTCCGGCCAGGTGAGCCCGGGATTGGTGGCCACGGTGACGGCCACGAAGGCGTTGACGCCCAGGCCGGTGGCCAGGGCGAAGGGGTGCCGGCCCCACGCCCCCATGAGGATGGTGAGGATGCCTGCCACCAGCGCGGTCACGGCAGCCACCGCGGGGAAGCCCAGCGTGGTGCCGTTGGAGTCGGGCCCGGACAGGATCAGGGGGTTCAGCACCACGATGTAGCTCATGGCGAAGAACGTGGCGAACCCGCCGCGGATCTCGCGGGAAAGGTTGGAACCGCGCTCGGTGACCCTGAAATACCGGTCCAGGGCAGAGCCTTGCTTAAGCATTAGTCCTCCGGGGAAGTGTGTGGGGATACCTGCATCCTAAGGGAGCGGCAGGGAGTGGGCCGGCAAATTCGCCTAGTCTGTAAGGAAGCCAACACGAGGAGCAGCCCAACCATGCGCCAGGTCCGCCGCCAGTTGCTGAGCCTTGTGCTCGGCTTGTTTGTCTTTGCCGCCGCCGCGCTGGGCTTGGCGGGCCCCGCCTCCGCGCATGATGCTGCCGAGTCCACCAGCCCGGCGCAGGGGGCTGCGCTGGCTGCCCCGCCCGCCGAGGTTTCGGTGACCTTCAGCAACAAGCCCCTGGGCATCGGTTCGTCCTTCTCCATCAAGGACGCCGGCGGCACCGAATGGGCTGATGGCTCCGTGCAGATCGTGGACAACGTGGCCACCCAGAAGCTCCGCCCGGGCGGTCCGGCGGGCATGTACACGGTGGCGTGGCGCGTGGTCAGCTCGGACTCACATCCCATTGAGGGGACGTTCACCTTCTCCGCGGCCTCCGGTGCTCCCGGTGCCGTTTCGTCGGGGACACCCACGGCTGGAAGTTCGACGGCGGCGGGTGCGGTCCCTGGCATGGGCACCGCCCAGCCCGGGGTCACGGAAGAGCCGTCGGAGCCGGCCGGCGCGGGCGAGCCGTTCCAGTGGAGCATTGTTATTTTTGCGGTGGTGGCCGTGGGGCTGCTGGTGGCGCTGGGCGTCCTTGCCCGCCGCCGGCTCACCGGCGACGGGGACACCGAAGATGACGGGGAGGTCGGGAACAGGGCCGGGGAGTAGCGCCCGCCGGCAGGCCCGGTTCCTTCCAGCCCTGCAGCGCGTACCGGGGCCGCAGTCAGCAGCCCAGGGCAGCAAAGCTTCCCGTTGCCGGGAAGACGCCGGTGGACGGGAGGGCGCCGTCCGGGTTGACCTTGGCAGAGATTGCCTGGCCCACGGTCTTGGCCTGGCGCAGCACCTCTTTGGGCGATGGCGTGATGAGTTCGCCCACTCCCACCAGGTAGATGCCGATGGCCCGCATGGCTGCCGCCACGTTCCGGCCCACGGCGATGCCGAAGTCGTTGAGCATGCGCCGCAACTGGCTGTGGGCGCAACGGGTGAGGACGATGTGGTCCGCCACCAGGATGCCCGTGGGGGTGTGCACCTGCCACTGCGGGGCGGCCTGGTCAGGTGCTTCGATCATGCTCAGCTGCACCGCCCGGGTGGTGTTCCGCACGTCCACGCTGTGGCTTGCGGCGTAATTGCGCAGGTGGCGCAGGATCTCGTTCCGCTCGCGCAGGGTGCCGCTGTCCGCCGCATCGCAGCGCTGCAGTGACGTAGTGTTCGCGGGCTGGGCCTGGCCCAGGATGTCGAGGCCGTCCACCACGATGGAGTCCACCCCATGGCGGCGCAGCTCAGCAGCCACGGCCAGTCCGGACAGGCCCGTGCCAATGACGATGGTGGTGGTCTGTTCGGTCCCGGCAATCCCAGGCATGCTTGACACTACAGTTTCCCTCCTATGGAGCTTCGGCAGGTGCCGGCATCCTCGCCGGCTCGCGTCCCGTTACCCCCAAGCACGGCCGCAGCGCATGGCCGGGACCGTCCTGACAGGAAGAAGCAGTTGGCGTCCCGGACCAACAATGTCCTGAAGACTACAGAACAAAAGCGGCCGTGGATAGCCCGTGAACGAAATCATTTTCGTGGCGAGAAGGCGCTTTCCGGAACCCGGCAAATTGCCTGTGGATAACTTGGCCCATCAGCCCCTGAGCAGGCTTGCTAAGGCTTGGGGGACAGAGAATAGTGGGAATCGGGAGCGGTCCTTTTCCTGCCGGTGCCACCGCTGGGCCGGGTGCGCGGGGAGCGGCCCGTTTTCTGGCAGAATAGCCGCAACATCAGGCGTATCGCGAGGAGGCGGCCCCCATGGGCTCACGAGAGTTGCATCCGGACCCGGCCCGGGACGGTGGGGGTGGCGCGGCCGCTCCCCACGGCATCGTGGTGGGCGTTGACGGTTCGGACCATGGCCAGTGCGCCCTGGTGTGGGCCGCGCGGGAAGCCCAGCGCCGTCGTCGCCCGCTTCACATCGTCACCGCCTACTCCGTGCCGATCTTCGCCGCGTCCGGCCTGGACGGCGGCTACGCCACCGTGGATGATTCCGTCATCCGCGAAGGCGCCGAAGCCATTGCCAGGCAGGCCCTGGAAAAGATTGCCGCCTACGACGTGGACGTCAGCTCCGCCGTGGAGAACGGCGACGCCGCCGGAGTCCTGCTGGACATTTCCGAAACCGCGGAACTCCTGGTGGTCGGCACCCGCGGCCGCGGCGGCTTTGTGGGCCGGCTCCTGGGATCAGTCAGCAGTGCCCTGCCCGCCCACGCGAAATGCCCCACGGTGACGGTCCCATTGTTCTGCTCGGACCGGCTCGGCGAGTCCACGGAGGACCGTCGCGTCAAGGCCGAGCAGGCCAGGTCCGGGCACCGGCCGGTGGAGAACGTGGTGGTGGTTGGCGTGGATGGCTCCGAGCAGGCCCGCGTTGCCGTCCTTGAAGCAGCCGACCAGGCCGAACGCCTTGGCGCATCCCTCCGCGTGGTCTGCGCCGTTCCCCAGTACAGCGGCTCGCTGGCCTGGGTTCCGGCGCCCATGGACCGGAAGGCCCTGTTCGATGACATCCGGGTCACCCTGGAAGCCGGCATGGCCTGGCTCCGCAGCCATTACCCCAACCTCCAGGCCGGCTACGAGCTGAAGGACGGCTCGCCGGTGGACGTGCTCGTCGAGGAAAGCCGGCACGTTGAACTGGTGGTGGTGGGCACCCGCGGCCGCGGCGGCTTCACCGGAATGCTCCTGGGCTCAACATCAGACGGCGTGCTCCACCATGCCAAGGGCCCGGTCATGGTGGTCCCGGACCGGGAGGACCCCCGCCTGGCCGACCGCGGGCGGTTCGGCCCCATCCTGGGCGACGCCGCCTAGACCGCGCCTTTCCCGGGGAGCCGGCGGGGGACCGCGGACATGACGCAGCAGATGACAGCCGGTGAGGGGTCCGAGGGGCTGGTGCTCGGCCTGGGCAGCCTCGACTCAGGGATGCTGGCGCTGGTGGGCGGCAAGGCAGCCAACCTTGGGGAGTTGTTCTCTGCCGGGTTGCCGGTTCCGGACGGCTTTTGCCTGACCACGGCCGCATACCGGCAGGCAATAGGTGCCCCCGACGCCCTGCTTCCCGCGTTGGCAGGGGTTTACGCCACCATGGTGGAGACGGCAGGGGCCGCAGGGGACCTTCCCGACGCAGCCGGCTTGGCCGCAACGGCGCGGGCAGCAATCCTGGACGCTCCGGTTCCGGCAGCCGTAGCCCATGCCGTGGAGCAGGCCTATACGGCACTGGGGCCGGACGTTGCGGTGGCAGTGAGGTCCTCGGCCACCGCTGAAGACCTGCCCTTCGCCAGCTTCGCCGGCCAGCAGGACACCTTCCTGAACGTCGTGGGGGTGCCCGCGGTGCTGGACGCCGTCCGGAGGTGCTGGGCGTCTTTGTGGACGGACCGGGCAACCGCGTACCGGGCAAGCCTCGGAATCGACCCGGCAGCCGTTTCGCTCGCGGTGGTGGTCCAGCGGATGGTGGACGCCCAGACCGCCGGCGTGATGTTCACGGCGAATCCCCTCACCGGCAGCCGCCGGCAGGTAGTCATCGATGCCAGCCCCGGCCTCGGCGAGGCCGTGGTCTCCGGTGCCGTCAATCCGGACCACTTCGTGGTGGACGCACTGACCGGCAGGGTGCTGGAACGGAAACCCGGCGATAAGGGCGTGGAGATACGGCCGGTTGCCGGCGGCGGGACCGAAATCCGCCAGGTGCAGGGCGCCCAGGGCACCGCGTGCCTTCCAGACAGCCAGGTGGTTGGCCTGATGCGGCTGGGGCTGCAAACCCAAGGGCATTTCGGTTCCCCGCAGGACATCGAGTGGGCCGTCGACGGCGCCGATGGGCTGTGGCTCACGCAGTCCAGGCCCATCACCACCCTCTACCCGGTCCCGAAAAGCAACGGTGCTGCCGGCAGGGTTCCGCAGGCAGCGTCCGCCGTTGGCGGGACCAGGGCCTACCTCTGTTTCAGCCTCGCGCAGGGACTGACACGGCCGCTGACACCCATGGGCCTGGCTGCTGTCCGCCTCATCGCCTCCTCCGTCGCCACCGCCGCCGGCTTCCCTGTTTCCGATCCCCGGGAAGGGCCATCCCCCTACGCCGAGGCGGGGCAGCGGATATACGTCGACTTCACCACTCCCATCCGCAGCACCGTTGGCCGCCGGCTCGTGCCGCGGGTCTTCGACATCATGGAGGCACGGACGGCAACGGTCATGCGGCAGCTGTTCGCGGACCCCGCCTTTTCGGTGACCACCAGGACGCCCCTCGGGCTGCTGCGCCACGTCGGACCCGCGGCAATCCGTGCAGAGGTTCCCGCCACCTTCCTCCGTGCGCTGGTCCGGCCCGGGGCGGCCCTCCGCCGGCTTGACCGCTTCACCCGGACCTTCGAGGCGTCCCTGGCTCCCGGCGGCGCAGCAAGCGCCCTGGCCCGCCTGGACCATGCCCAGTCCCTCACGGGATCGCGCCTGTTCCCCATTGTTCCTGCCATCCTTCCCCTTCCCGCCTTGGGCTTCGCGATGCTGGGCCTTGCCGGAAAGCTCGTGGGCGGCAATGCGTGGGACGGGCTGCAACCGGTGATCCGCGGCCTGCCCAACAACGTCACCACGGAAATGGACCTGGAGTTGTGGCACCTGGCGCAGGCAATCCAGGAAGACGCCGAATCGCGCACCGCACTGGTGGCCCGCGATGCATCCGCCCTCGCAGCCGCTTTCCAGGCCGGCCAGCTGCCGGCGCGCCTGGACGCCGGCCTTGCCAGGTTCCTGGACAGATATGGCCACCGGGCGGTGGGCGAGATCGACGTCGGACTGCCCCGGTGGTCGGAGGAACCGGAACACATCCTGGGCATCCTCGCCAACTACCTCCGGCTGGACGACGCCGCCCTGGCGCCGGATGCCCAGTTCAGCAAAGCCGCCGAGGACGCAGAAGCGCAGGTTGACCGGCTCGTTGCCCGGGCCGCTGCCCGCAGCAGGATCCGGGGACGGCTGGTGCGTGCCGCACTCCGGCGGGCGCGCATGTTCGCAGGCCTGCGGGAGCTGCCGAAGTACCAGCTGGTGCTTGGCCTTGGGGAAGTCCGGCGGCAGCTGCTCCTGGTGGGTACCGAACTGGAGCAGGCGGGCACGGTGGAACAGACGGACGACGTGTTCTTCCTCGATTTCGCGGAGGTCCGCCAGGCATTGACCCGAACAACCGCGGGCAGCCCGGCGCCTGCCCCGGACCTGAAGGCACTCGTGGCGGCCCGGCGCCAGGACTACGCCCTGGAGCTCAGGCGCCGGCACATCCCACGGGTGCTGCTTTCGGACGGCACCGAACCCGAGGCAGTGCGGGCCGCCGCCGGAACCGCCGCGAACGGAGGTCCGGCCAACGGGACCCTGGCCGGCAGCCCGGCCTCGGCCGGGACGGTGACCGCTGCGGCGCGGGTCATCCTGGATCCCGTCGGAGCCCGCCTGGAACCGGGAGAGATCCTGGTTGCACCGTCCACGGACCCGGGCTGGACTCCGCTGTTCCTGACGGCAGGAGGACTGGTGATGGAGATGGGCGGACCCAACTCCCACGGCGCCGTGGTGGCCAGGGAATACGGCATCCCCGCAGTTGTTGGCGTGGCGGACGCCACCGGCCTGATCAGCACGGGCCAAAAGATAACGGTCGACGGCGGTGCGGGAACCGTTGTGCCGGAACGCCCCGGTACGCCGCAGAACGGGAAAGTTCCCCGGGGCACGGACCCCCCTGCACGGGCGTAGTCTGTATCTATGGGCTCCGACAGGCTGGATTCCAGCGGACCGTTCCAACACGTACAGGTGCAAAGAAACACCACAAGGCGCAGGATGTGGCTGCGGTGGCTGCCCGCCGTCGCGGCTCCGGTGGCCATTGCCTCCGGTGCCCTGATCGGGTCCCTCCCGGCCGGCGCCAGCAACCCGCTGCCGGCCAAGACGCCTGCCGAGGTCCTGGAACTGGCGGCCAGCCACCAGGTGCGCACGTTCTCGGGGACGGTGGAGCAGTCCGCTGAACTGGGACTGCCGGAACTTCCGGTTGCCGGGAAGCCGTCCGGTGCTGCGTCCGGACCTGCGTCCGCCGGCAGCGTGGCGTCGGTGATCGAGCTGTTGTCAGGCAAGCACACCGCGCGCATCTACGTGGACGGCAAGGATAATGCCCGTGTGCAGGTAATGGACCAACTGGCCGAACGGGACGTGGTCCGCCACGGCAGCGACGTCTGGCTCTACTCCTCAAAGGACAACACGGCAGCGCACCTGTCCCTGCCGGCGCACACCCAGGACCCGGCGAACGGCACTGACCCTGCACATGCCAAAGACCCTGCGCATGCCAACGACCCACGGCTTCCGGGTGAAACGCAGGGCGGCATGCACACTCCGGCTGAGCTGGCCCGGCAGTTCCTGGCCAAGGTGGACCCCAGCACCGCCGTATCCGTGGGCCCGGACGTTTCCTTTGCAGGGCGCGCCGCCTACAACCTGCTGATCGAGCCCCGCACGGACGCAACGTTGGTAGGCAAGGTGGCCATCGCCGTCGACGGTGCCAGCGGGATGCCGTTGTCAGTCCAGGTGACCGCGCGCGGCGCGGACAAGCCTGCCTTCGCGTCCGGGTTCACCAGCCTTTCCCTGGACGCCCCGGACCCGTCAGTATTCGCCTTCACCCCGCCGCCCGGCAGCACCGTCAAGGAACTCCCCGTACCGGACAAGTCCCCTGACCCCGCCAAATCCCATGACCCCGCCGATGCCCATAACCCGGCTGCCATGCACGGCGGCGCCACGGGAGATATCTCCGTAACCGGTGCCGGCTGGGAGACAGTGGCAGGCACAGCACGTGGATCCGCCGCCGCCGCCGAATCAATACTGCAGGACCCGCTGCTGTCCCAGGCCGCCGTCGCCGTACCCGGTGGCCGGCTGCTGTCCACGGCACTGCTCAACATCCTGATTACCGACGACGGCCGGATCTTCGCGGGAATGGTGCCGCCGGAGAGGCTGCAGGCCGCAGCAGCAGCGGCCCGGTAGGCCTTGGACGGGCGGGGGAGTGGCAACCGGAGCGGCCCTGGCGCGGTGACTTCCGGCCTGGCGATTGAGACCCGGGGCCTCACCAAGCACTTTGGCCAGCAGGCCGCCGTCGACAACGTGCACTTGGCCGTCCCGCACGGGACGGTCTTCGGTTTCCTGGGCCCCAACGGCTCCGGCAAGACCACCACCATCCGCATGCTGCTGGGGTTGGCAGCCGCGTCCGCAGGGACAGTGAACCTGCTGGGCCAGGAGATGCCGCACAAGCTTCACGAGGTGTTGCCGCGCGTGGGCGCGTTGGTGGAAGGCCCGGCCTTCTACCCTTTTCTGTCCGGCGCCGCAAACCTCCACCGGCTGGACTCCGCCAGCCCGCATTCGGTGCCCGCCACGCGCAAAGCCCGCGTGCAACAGGCACTGGAGCGCGTGGGCCTGGAGCACGCGGCAGGGAAACGCGTGCACGCCTACTCCCTGGGAATGAAGCAGCGGCTGGGCATAGCCAATGCCCTGCTCTCACCCCGGGACCTGCTGGTACTGGACGAACCCACCAACGGGCTGGATCCACAGGGCACCCGCGAAGTGCGCAACCTGGTGCGGTCCCTGGCACACCAGGGCACCACCGTTTTCGTCTCGAGCCACCTGCTGGCCGAGGTGGACCAGATGTGCACCCACGCCGCCGTCATGAGCGCGGGAAAGCTCGTGGCACAGGGTCCCCTGGCCGAGCTGCGGCAGGCCGGAAGCACCCGCCTGCGGTTGGTAACGCCCGACGGCGGCGCGGCGCGGCAGGTCCTGGCGGGGCTGGGGTTGGCACCCGGGCCGGCAGACCCGGAGGCACAGGCTGAACGTCGCGCCCTACCCGGACATCCCGCCTTTCCCGGCCTTCCGGGGCCGCAGGAACCCCAGCGCCCACAGCTGGATGGGGAGACCATCGTTGCGGCGATGGGTGCCGCGGCCGGGCAGACTGCGGTGCTCCCGGAGGATGTTGTGGCGCACCTGGTGAAGGCCGGCGTCCGCGTCCGGGGCTTCGCCGTCGAGCGTGAAAGCCTTGAAGACCGCTTCGTTGCCCTGACCGGGGAAGGATTCGACGTTGCCCAGTAGCGTTCCCGCCGAGATACCGGAAACCGCCAAAGCCACCCGGACGGCCGCCGTCCCGCGCAGCCCGGGACTATCCCTTCTGGGGTCGGAGCTCAAGGTGCTGTTCGGGCGCCGGCGGACCTGGGCGCTGCTCCTGGCGCTCGCCGCCATTCCGGTCCTCATTGCCGTGGCCGTGAAGGTTTCCTCTGCGGTCCCACCGGGGCGTGGTCCTGCGTTCCTCGACCGGATCACCCAGAACGGGCTGTTTGTGGCCTTCACGGCCATGCTGGTCTCCGTCCCGTTATTCATGCCGCTCGCCGTGGGGGTGGTGGCGGGGGACACGATCGCCGGGGAGGCCAACCTGGGGACCCTCCGGTACCTCCTGGTGGCGCCGGCAGGGCGGGTGCGGCTCCTCCTGGTCAAGTATGCCGGGGCGCTGGCCTTCTGCATCGTGGCTCCACTCACCGTTGGATTGGCGGGCGCGGCGATTGGTGCGGCGCTGTTCCCGGTAGGCCCGGTGACACTGCTCTCCGGCGGGGTGGTCCAGCCCGCCGACGCTGCCCTGCGGATAGTGCTGATCGCCGCCTACCTGGCAGTGTCGCTGGCCGGGCTGTCAGCGATCGGGCTGTTCCTGTCCACCATGACAGTGGTTCCCGTTGGGGCGATGGCCGCAACCGTGGTGGTCTCGGTGGTTTCCCAGGTCCTGGACCAGCTTCCGCAGCTGGACTGGCTGCACCCATGGCTCTTCAGCCACTACTGGCTTGGTTTCGGCGACATGCTCCGCCAGCCCCTGGTGTGGGATTCCTTCGTGGACAACGCCCTGCTCCAGGCCGGCTATGTGGCAGTGTTCGGCGCGCTCGCCTATGGCCGCTTCGTCACCAAGGACATCCTGAGCTGACGACGGCGGCAGGATCCTCCAGGTCCTGCCGCGCGCCCAGTCCGCTGGTCAGTAACGGGCGGCGTACGGGTACAGGTCCATGCCCACCATGGAGCTGATGCTGGAAACCGTGATGCCTTCCTGCGGGTTCAGGGCCTGCACCACCTGGCCGTTCCCCAGATAGATGGCCACATGGTAGAAGTTCGGCGCGGAACCCCAGACCAGCAGGTCGCCGCGGCGGGCCTGCGAGATGGGAACGTGGACCGGGGCGGCGGCATACTGCTGGGATGCGGTGCGTGGAAGGTACGTCCCGGCCGCGGCGAAGGCATTCTGCACCAGGCCCGAGCAATCAAAGCCGTAAACGCCCGTGCCGCCCCACTGGTAGAAGTACGGCGCGCCCACCTTCCCCAGGGCAACCGAAATGGCTGCCTCGTACGTGCCCGAGCCCGTGGGAGGCGCGGGGGCCGGGGCCGGAGCTGGAGCCGGGGCGGGAGCGGGCGCGGGAGCCGGGGCAGGGGCGGGCGCCGGCGCGGGAGCAGGCGCGGCGGGTGCAGGTGCCGGGGCTGCCGGAGCAGGAACAGGTGCCGGCGCCGCCGGAGCCGGAACCGGAGCCGGAGCCGGAGCGGCAGGCGCTGGCCCGGCCGGGGCGGGTGCCGGCGCTGCAGGGGCCGTGTCCTGGCCGCCGCCGTTCCGTCCGGCGGCCCGGTTTTGGCCGGCGTTGTCCTGCGCTGACTTCTCCTGCGCTGCCTTGTCCTGCTCAGCCTTCTCCCGCGCCGCCTGGTCCGCGGCGGCGGACAAGGCAGCAAGGCGTGCCTCTTCGCGTTGCCGGTCAAGGGCATCCACCCTGGCCGATTCGAGCGCCACAGTCGTGTTGCGGAGTTGGGCCAACTGGTCCACCAGGATGGTCCGCTGTGCCTTGGCGTCGGCAACGGCTTTGACCTGCGCGGCGTTGGCCTGTTCCGCCTGGGTCTTGCGTTGCTCGGCCGTCTTTGCGGCATCATCGGCGGCTTTGGTGGCGTCCTCCGCGGCTGCGGTCAGGGAACGGTAGGCGGTGGCAGCAGCGTCCGCAGCCTCAAAGGCCCGGCTGCGGCTGGCGGAAAGTGCCTCAAGCGTGGCAGCCTGCTGCAGGCTTTCACTGCCGCTGGCCAAGGTTCCGAGGGTGGGGTTCAGGCCGCCGTTGCGGTACAGGTCGCCGGCGAGCTGACCCACCTGCTTCCGGGTTTTGTCCTGCTGGTCGCGCGCGGAGGAGGCTCTGGCTGCGGCAGCTGACGCCGCTTCCGTCCGTTGCTGCAGCTCCACGAGAGCCTCGCTGTAGGAGTTGTTGGCCTGCATGGCCACCGCGAACGCTGCCTGTTGGGCTGTGGAGGCGTCCGCCAGGATGCGCTCGATCGCGCTGACCTGGTCCGCCGTCGCGGCTTCACTGGCTTTCGCTGCTGCAATGTCGTCCGGCGAGGGAATTGCGGGCGACGCAGGAACGGTCACGGGGGCCGATGGTGCAGGCACCGCGAGTGCGGGTGTTGCCACGGATGCAAAGAGTGCGACGGCGGCGCACAGCGCAGCCGTCCTGCGGCCGGATCCGGGTAAAGCCATCTGCAGAGACCTCGCAACGGTAAGACTGGGAGTGAGGTTCTGGATGCGGCACGACTGTGCCCCTCAGCTGCTCGCCAGCAGTCCGAGGCTACGTGACCTTTTGCACATTAGCAACAACAGTCACGTCAATAACATAAACCACATGGGTGTCATTTTCCGGTGAAATCCGCGGGTGTGTCGGGGTCAGGCGTGTTGATGTTCCTCGTGCTCTGAGTGGCTCGCAGGCTCCAGTTGGAAGGTGCAGTGGTTGGTATCGAAATGGGAACCCAGGCACGTGATCAGCTTGTCCAGCAATTGGTCGGCACCCCGTGCGTTGAGCACGCCGTCCTCCACCACCACATGGGCCGAGAAGACGGGGACGCCGGACGTGATGGTCCAGATGTGGATGTCGTGGACATCGGTCACGCCGGCAACCGAGAGGATGTGCTCGCGGATCATCTGCACCTCCACCCCCTTCGGACTGGCCTCCAGCAGGACATCCACCACGTCGCGCAGCAGGCTCCAGGCCCGCGGCAGGATCATCAGCGCGATAAGGACGGAGGCGATGGTGTCTGCAGCCTGGAAGCTGGTCACCATAATGACCACGGCGGCAATGATGACGGCCACCGAGCCCAGGAGGTCGCCCAGCACCTCCAGGTAGGCGCCACGGATGTTCAGGCTTTCATCCTGTGCCGTGCGAAGGATCAACAGCGACACCAGGTTGGCCACGGCGCCGAGGATGGCGGCAAACAGCATGATGTCTGTCTGCACTTCCGGCGGTGCGCCGAACCGGCGGACCGCCTCGGTGAAGATCACCACGGAGATCACGATCAGGATCAGAGCATTCGCCAGGGCCGCGAGCACCTCGGCGCGCTGGTAGCCGTAGGTCCGCTGGTCGCTCGCCGGGCGGCCCGCGATCCAGGCGGCAAGCAGTGCAATGGTGACGCCGGCCGCGTCGGAGAGCATATGACCGGCGTCCGCGAGGAGGGACAGCGAACCGGACAGCACCGCTCCCACGAGCTGGATGAGGACGACGCCGAGGGTGATCCCCAGGACGGCCACCAGCCGTTTCCGGTGCCGCCCGGTGGCGGTGATCCCGTGGCTGTGGCTGTGGTCGTGTCCCATGCTTACAAGGCTAATACGAAAGTAGGGTTCGTCAGGCTGCGGTGACCGGGGTGATGGTGACATTGAAGCCGAGGTTGTTGAGCTTTTTGATCGCGTTGTTTTTGGCTTTGATCGGGTCCAGACGGGTGAAGTGGTCG
>NZ_JBWJAR010000023.1:0-55076 GCF_056389225.1 Pseudarthrobacter sp. rb
AGCTCAGAAGCCGAACGGCAATCCTGCTACCCCGACTTCATCGAGTACTACAATCAGCGCAGGCCACACACTGCACTCAAAGGCGCCTCACCCGCCAGCCGTGTCACCAACCAACCGGGTTAGTACATCTAGGGCTTCGCAAGGAAGGCTGAACCAGATGACCAACGCACTCAAGCAGCCCCGGCTCATCGGCCACTTCATCCGAGGCAACGACGTTCAGGAAACCCAAGACGAGACCCTCGACCGGCGCGCCCCAGGGACCGACGAAGTCGTCAGCCGGGTCCTGCGCGGCTCCGGGCACGACGTCGACCAGGCCGTCTCCGCTGCGCGGAACGCCTTCGATAGTGGAACCTGGCAGCACGCGTCAGGCATGGGACGTTACAAACTCCTGAACCGGGTCGCCGACCTTATCGAGCGGGACGCGGCCCGCCTGGCACGCCTGGACGCCGAAGAATCAGGCAAACCGATCGTGCTGGCGGAAGGCGACATCGCCGGCGCCGCCGGTCTCTGGCGCTACGCCGCCAGCCTCGCCCTGAACATCCAGGGCAAGTCGTTCACCAGCAACGGCCCCGACTTCACCGGCCTGGTTCTGCGGGAACCAATCGGCGTCGCGGGCCTGATAATTCCGTGGAACTTCCCGGCCCTGATCCTGAGCCAAAAACTGCCGTTCGCCCTCGCCGCCGGCTGCACGGCCGTGGTCAAGCCCTCCGAATTCACCAGCAGTACTGCCCTGGAAATTGCCCGGCTCACCGCCGAAGCCGGACTCCCCGAAGGCGTCCTGAACGTCGTTGTCGGCGACGGATCAACCGGCGGTGCAATCTCCGAACACCGCGACGTTGACCTGGTCTCCTTCACCGGCTCCACGGCGACAGGCCGCAAGGTCGCCGCCGCTTCGGCAGGGAACATGAAAAAGCTATCCCTCGAATTGGGCGGTAAGGCAGCAAACATCGTCTTCGCCGACGCAGACCTCGAAGACGCAGCCGCCGGCGTGGTCTTCGGCGTGAACTTCAATAATGGCGAATGCTGCGTTTCCCAGCCCCGCCTGCTGATCCAGGAGGACGTCGCCGATGAATTCATCGCCGAAGTCGCCAAGCGGACCGCGCAGCTGAAGGTCGGCCAGCCGCTGGACCGCGCTTCAGACGTCGGGGCCCTCATCCACTCCGGGCACCTGGATCACGTCGCCTCCTTCGTGGAGGGCGCTTCGCGCCACGGAGGGGAAGTTATTACGGGCGGCGAACGGCTGACCGGCGGCGAATACGGCAACGGCCAGTTCATCGCGCCGACCATCATCGGCAACGTCACCGCTCAGGCTCCGGCCTTCCAGGACGAAATCTTCGGCCCGGTCTTGACCGTGACCAAGTTCAAGACACAGGCAGAAGCGATCAGCCTTGCCAACAGTGTCGAGTACGGCCTGGCCAACAGCGTGTGGAGCAAGAACACCGACACCCTGCTGGAGACCGCCAAGGCGCTGCGCAGCGGAACCGTTTACGCCAACACCACCATCGACGGCATCCCGCAGATGCCCTTCGGCGGCTACAAAGCCAGCGGTGTCGGCAGGGAAATGGGCGAGGCCGGCTTTGAAGAGTTCACCGAAGTGAAGTCCGTCAACATCCGGACCGGCAAGCGCGCCGGCACCTTCCCCATCCCCGCCAGCCTGGCCGCCAGCGCCGAGGTCCCGGAGCTGACCCCCAGGGACTAACTCCACGCCGCGGCAGCCGCCTTTCTGGCACTGAGAGGTGGCTGCCGCCATCCATGACCGGCTTATCCGCCCTGCTCAAGCAAAGGACCCAAAGTGAACCGTGCCTGGCCTCCCGGGATGCTGCCCCGCCACGTCCGGCACCGCGGCCGCGGCCCGGCGATCCTGTTCGACCTGGACGGGACCCTTGTCGACCCGGCCGGTGGAATCACCGGCGGCATAGCCCACGCACTCCAGGCCGCCGGACATGCCCCGCCCGATGAAGCAATCCTGCGGGCAATGGTCGGTCCGAAACTCCCCGATGCCCTGCTCACCCACACCCCGGCCCCTCCTGAACAAATACCTGAAATCGTTGCCACCTACCGCCGCTGGTACGCCGAAACAGGGATGGCCATGGGAAAGGTCTACCCGGACATCATCGACCTGCTCGACACCCTCGTCGACGAAGGAATCACGCTCGGCGTGGCCACCCAAAAACCCCAGGCCGTCGCCCGCACCATCCTCCGAAAACACGGCATTCACGTCTACTTCGACGCCATCGCGGGGGCACCCGATGAGGAGGCCCTCGCCCCGGGACAGCAAGGGTTTACGCCAGGCAAAGCGGACATCATCGCCAACGCCCTCGACGCGCTTGCCCCCACCACGGCAGTCATGATCGGCGACCGTGCCCAGGACGTGGAAGGCGCATTGGCCAACAACATCGCATGCGTCGGTGCAGGATGGGGCTACGGGAGCCCCGGCGAACTAAAAGAAGCAGGAGCCGTCATCGTGCTCCCCGAAGCGAAAGACATCACCCCCCAGCTGCTGCGGGAAGTAAGTCGGCAACCCGCCCACCCTGTACCCAAGGGTGCGAAAACCCTCTAAAACAAAGACACTCAGAAGCATCGGAGGGTCCGCGTCAGGCGCTAACCCGCGGTGCTCTTTGTGCTGCCCGCTAAGGCCGCGTTGGTTGGGCGTTCGCCCTAGTGTCTCCGGCCGCTACAGGGCTGCACACGCACTTCAGGTATTTGGTGATGGATAACGGTATTTAGTCAAAGCTATTGAACAGTTGATGTCCATAGCTAAAAGTGGTCCACATCACCCATCACACTCACGAAAGTTTTGCTACCGCATGCATGAACAGACAGTGATTCGATTCGGCATCCTGGGCAACGCCGCAGTTTTCCGGAAGGCCTTGCGCCCCGCCTTCGAACGGTCGAGCGTCGCCACTCTTGCTGCCGTCGGATCGTCACGGGCGACCGGAGAGCAGTACCCGCCCCAGAAGAACGGCTCCCCCGTTGCTGAATACTTCGGCGAGGAGGCATACCAGGCAGTCATCGACGATCCGAACGTCGACGCCGTGTACATCCCATTGCCCAATCATTTGCACAGGGAATGGACGCTCAAAGCTGCTGCTGCCGGTAAGCATGTTCTCTGTGAAAAGCCCCTGGGCGTCACCGCCGCCGACGCGGCGGACATGATCCGGGCCTGCAGGGAGAATGGCGTCCACCTCATGGAAGCCTTCATGTACCGCTACAATCCCCAGCACCAAAGGTCACTGGCGATCGCCGCATCAGGGGAAATCGGTGAGCTGCGCCTTGTCCGGGTCGGATTCTCCGTCCCGCTCCCCGACCCGGCCACCAACGTCCGTTTCCAGGACTACCCGGGCGCCGGTGCCCTGCACGATGTCGGCAGCTACGGCATCAACGTGTGCCGGTGGATGTTCGGGGTCGAACCCACAAGGGCACACGCCCTTACCGCCAACCTTCCCGGCGCGGACGCCGACATCCTGCACACCGTCAGCCTTGAATTTCCCGACGGCCGGATGGCGACGATCAGCGGAGGGCTGGGGCAGGCCTACAGGAGCTTCTACGAACTCGTGGGCACCACAGGCCGGGTGGAGGTCGAAAGGCCCTTCGCCACACCCCCGTTCGTGGAATCCGACGGGCCGCTCCGGCTCAAAGTAGACGACGGACACGCTATCCGGGAAGAACTCTTCGCCGACGAAAGCCAGTACGACACCCAGATTGAAGCGTTCTGCAGCCTCCTCAACGGCAACCCCGACGATGCTTACAGCACCGAGGATTCGCTGCGGAACATGCGCGTCCTCGATGCCTGCCTTGCATCGGCACGCTCCGGGTCCGCGGAACTGGTCCAGCGCAGCGAAGTAGGAGCCGTGCGGTGACGGAAACTGTGAACATCGCAGTTGTCGGGCTGAACTTCGGGGCATCTTTCGTCCCCAGCTACAAGTTCCACCCGCTCGTTGGCGAGGTGACCATCTGTGATTTCAACCGTGACCTGGTCACCCAAGTCGGTGACCGCTGGGGCATCACCAAGCGCGCCTACTCACTTGAGGAGGTCCTGAACGACCCCGACATTGACGCCGTTCACTTGCTCACCAACATCACCGGGCACGCCGACCAGGCCGTGGCGGTCCTTGACGCAGGGAAGCACTGCGCGGTCGCAGTGCCGATGGCTTTGACGCTGGAGGACGTGGCAAGGATTGTCGCTGCCCAGGAGAAATCCGGGAAGGTGTACATGCTCGCAGAGACCGTCATCTTCACCAGGAACTTCCTCTTCGTACAGCAGCTTCTGAAGTCCGGCCAGATGGGCAACATTCAGTTCATGCGCGGCGCCCACTACCAGGACATGGACGGCTGGCCCGCCTACTGGAAGGGCATGCCTCCGATGTACTACGCCACCCATGCGCTGGCACCGGCCTACGCCGCCACGAAATCCCGTGCCAAGCGTGTGGTGTGCTTCGGGTCCGGAAAAATGCGGGAACGTCTTCACGAGCCGTATGGGAATCCGTATCCCATGCAGACCGCGCTGTTTCAAATGGAAGACGACACCCTCGCCGAGGTCACCAGGACCCTGTTTCACAACCCGCGGGGCTACACCGAAGCCTTCACCGTCGGCGGAGACAACATCACCTTCGAAACCGGGCAGCTCGACACTGATCTGCCCGTGATGTGGAAATACAAAGACGACGGCGTCTTCGATCCCGACATGAAGCTGACCACCTACACCACGATGGGCCGGGAAGTAACCGAAGAACGCATCGACCCGCCCGACCAGCTGCACCTCATCCCGGAGCAAATCCACAAGTACACCAGGTCACACAGCGTGACCAGCCTGAGTGATCCCGAGGACGTGTTTGAGTACAACACGATCGGCGGATTCCACCCTCACCTCGTCCACGAATTCATCAATGCAGTCACCGGTCAAAAGACACCCGAATTCGACATCTACCGCGCCTCCGACCTCACGGCAGCCTGCCTTGCGGCCCACGAATCGGCCATGGCTGGTGGCCGCGACACCGTGATCCATAGCTTTCGGCAACCCGAGTAACACCCACCAACCCACATCAGCAAGATCCCAACCACACTCAATGAGGAGCAAAACCATGTCCGCACGCAATCTCAAATGGAGAGCCACCATCGCCCTGACAGGCATCGTGCTCAGCTCGACGGCACTGACCGCATGCAACCGCGACACGGGGGCAGCCGCCTCCGGGGGCAGCGCTGGTGGCATGATCATCGGATTCTCCCAAGGCACCATGAACCACCCCTGGCGGGTTGCCATGGTTGACGACAATGTCGCCTACGCCAAAGAAAACCTCCCTAACGTTGAGGTGAAGGTCACGGACGGCCAGAACAGTGCATCAACCCAGGCAAGCAACGTCGAAGCCCTCATCGCCCAGCATCCCAAGGCCATCGTCCTTTCACCGCTGACCGCTGACGCACTGACCCCCGTGGCCAAGAAAGCCATGGACGCCGGCATCCCCGTCATCACTCTCGACCGTGAAGTCAACACCCCTGTGACATCACACATCGGCGCCGACAACAAACTGATCGCCGAAGAAGCTGGTAAATTCATGGGCGAAAAACTCGGCGGCAACGGCAACATCATCGAAATCCAGGGCACCGCCGGCGCCTCGGCCACGATCGACCGCAACAGCGGCTTCGTTGACGCGATCTCCAAGTTTCCCGGTCTGAAGATCGTTGCCTCCACCGATGGTGACTACCAGCGCAACAACGCCACCAAGTTCATCGAAAACAACATCCAGCGCTTCAAGTCCGGCGAAGTCACCGCTGTATACGCCCACAACGACGAAATGGCCCTCGGCGCCCGGCTCGCCCTCGAACAGGCAGGCGTCGCGGACAAGGTCACCATCGTCAGCATCGACGGCCAGAACGAAGCCATCCAGGCCGTCGCCGATGGAAAACTCGCTGCCACCTTCACCTACCCCTTCTGCGCACCTGAAGGCATCAAAGCTGCCTACGACGCCGCAACAGGCAAGACCGTCGAAAAGAAGATCGTCCTCAAGTCGCTGAAGATCGACGCCGAAAACGCCAAGGACTACATCGGCAAGGGCTTCTAACACCGTCCACCGTGGGTGCCGACGCAAGGTGCGTCGGCACCCACTCATTCACCAGCAGAACGCCTTCCTGGATACCCAGTCCTCACATTCGCACCCACTCAGGAGCCTCAAGCCATGCTCGCCGCTGTGTATGACTCAGCCCGCACCATCAGAACCCGAAGTGTGGCCGTCCCCGACCCCGGGCCGGGAGAGGTCAGGATAGACGTGGCATACACCGGTGTCTGCGGCACGGACTTACACATCTACCACGGGCACATGGACTCCCGGGTTCAAGCGCCCACCGTCATCGGCCACGAAATGTCCGGAACCATCGCCGCGCTCGGACCCGGGGTTACCAACTGGGCCCTGGGGGACCCGGTAACAGTCATGCCAATGCGCTGGTGCGGAACGTGCCCCGCCTGTCTGGCCGGCCACTCGCACATCTGTCATCGCTTGGAATTCATCGGTATCGATGCCGCTGGATCCATGCAGAACAGCTGGATCGTTCCCGCCGAACTTCTGGTAGCACTTCCGGTGAGCCTGGACCTTGCCTCTGCGGCACTGGTCGAACCAGTCGCCGTCGCCGTGCACGATGTCCGGCGGGCCGAGCTCGACAGACACGACACCGCAGTTGTCGTCGGTGGCGGACCGGTTGGACTCCTCATAGCTCAGGTAGCCACACTGGCGGGAGCCGATGTCCTGATCTTCGAAGTGGACGCCTACCGAAGAAGGCTCGCCGCCGAACTGGGACTGCGGGCCGCTGATCCCCTAGCCTTATCCCCCGTTGACACGGTCAACGCCTGGACAAAGGGCGCCGGCGCGACAGCTGCATTCGAAGTATCCGGTGCAGCAGCCGGCGTGGACACTGCCGTCTCCGTCCTCGGTGTCAGAGGCCGTCTCGTCCAAGTAGCAATTCACTCAGACCCCCGCCCTGTGGACTTGCACCGGTTCTTCTGGCGCGAACTCCAACTTCTCGGAGCACGCCTTTACAACGGAAGTGATTTCGTCCGGGCCGTCGAACTCGTTGCCGATGCCAAAATCCGGGTACGTCCGCTCATCTCGGCCACCGTGCCCCTGGCTGAAGCATACAAAGCCTTCGATGCTCTCGAAGCCGGTGGCGCCATGAAAATCCTGGTGGACTGCAGAACGCAGGTCGCGCCGTGAACCATCTCTTCGACATCAGCGGAACAACAGCCCTGGTGACGGGCGCCCGCCGTGGTATCGGATTTTCCATGGCCACAGCCTTGGCGGCTGCGGGAGCCGATATCATCGCCGTTAGCGCCAATCTGGAAAGCAGGGGCAGCGACATCGAAAAGGCCATCCTCGCCCTTGGCCGGGAATTTGAAGCACACCAGGTCGACTTCGCCGATCCGGAAGCCGTCGCGATATTCAGCAGCTCGATGAGAAACCGCAGGATCGACATCCTTATCAACAACGCCGGAACCATCCGCCGCAGTCCAGCAGCCGAGCATACAGACGCGGATTTTTCCGCAGTCCTGCAAATCAACCTTGCATCCCAGTTCACGATTGCCCGCGAAATCGGCGCCGGAATGCTGGAAAGAGGTAGGGGAAAGATCGTCTTCACAGCGTCACTGCTGAGCTTCCAAGGCGGCATCAACGTACCCGGATACACCGCGGCCAAGTCCGGAATCGCCGGTCTGACGAAAGCACTGGCCAATGAATGGGCCGGGCGTGGCGTACAGGTGAACGCGATCGCGCCGGGATACATAGCTACCGACAACACTGCCGCCTTGCGACATGACGCAGCCCGGGCACCCGCAATACTGGATCGAATCCCCGCAGGACGATGGGGAACGCCGGAGGATCTCGCCGGAGCAACGGTCTTCCTATCCTCTCCCGCTTCCGACTACATCAACGGAATCCTGCTTCCCGTCGACGGCGGATGGTTAGGCCGGTAGGACCAACTCAAGCTCACCGGCAAAATGCCTGGAAACAAAACCAGGACGGAGAACCGCCCGTGCACACGGTCCCACATCGTCGAGCTAAAACCTTCGGCGGAGTGTGCGCGGGCGGTCACGCTCAGAAAACTTGAGGAGAAAGATGCTCATAGCCCACTTTGTAGTCACTACTCGTGAGGAACGGGACACTGAACTCGCGCGGGCCCTCGTAACTGCCAAAATGCAAGCTGCCGCGACAGGGAACCACGGAGTTCTGGTCACCAGACACGACTTTTCCCGGTTCTCGGTCTCCCTCAGTGAAACCGTGCCTTACGGAATCATCCACGAACGAGACTATGCTCAGGCCGACGTAAGCAGGCAGCCCTTCCGCGTGCATGACCCCGCAACGCCGCCGACATCATGAGGAATGACATGTCCGCAACGAATGCGCCCACCACCGAGAGTCCCGCCAGCCTGCCTACCCCGTGGCGACCAGTCGATGACTGGTCCACCCTCAAGGATCACCATGTGGAGATACACATCGGTGGGAAGTTGATTGACCAAGGGCGTGTGGATGACGTCACACCTGACGGCGCAGTCCTCTGGTTGATGCTCGATGGAGCATCAGGTCGGCGCATCATCGAAAACCAACCGGGGACCTATGTTCGATCAACCGCACCCAAATAAGTACACCCCAACCTTACGAACGTAACCCTTATGGGTAACCGTCGTCATTGAGGAACTCGAGGCGAGAAGTCCCTTGCAGCTTGTGAGAGCGGCGATGAGCATCCAGCGATTGAGGAGGGAGCAAACACTGGAACCCCTTACTAAAAGACGCCAGCGCGCTGACGAATACAAGCACTCCGCCCGCACCAACCCTGGATCGCCTCAGCATTTCCAGCCGGGAAGTGTTGTGGTTGTCCTTGGCGTGATGTATCCAAGCGTCCTCCCGCAGCTTGTCGAAGCGAACACCTGCCTTGATTTGGTGCCCCTAGCGCCTGGTTTGGTCACAGGCCGGCAAAGCGTGGACGTGGTCTTCTACGACCCGCTGTCTTCCAGCTGTAACGGTAAGGAGGTTCCCCGCGCCCCGGAGCATGGAAGGAATATTAAGAGCGATGGCCACGTGAAGCGTACGGAGGCTCAAAAAGCTGTTGCTCGCGATTTGGCTTTGCTTTGGGCGGGAAAACGCAAGTACTTACCACCCCTCGACGGCCATCATTTTCGGAGATCAGATCCGTGATTCACACGTCCCTGCTCGACCACCGAAAGAACTATGGGAGCCTTCATCACACCAATATCTCTCGAAATTTTCGACTGGAAAGGGATCAGACCCGGTGATGAGATCGAGGTGCTCGATAACGGCTTTGTCATTGCACGTGGAGTAATCGAAGATCTGGCTTCAGATCAAAGCCTCATCCGGCTCAAGCTCTCTTATGGGAGAGGTGAACGAACGTACAGCCGGGAGGACGGATGGCAGGTTAGTACTATCCGCCGGAAATCGTGAACACAGCCGTGACGTTTAATCACTCCTTATCTGCAGTTTCAGGGCGATGAACTTCATGAGGTGAGGCACACCCCAACACCACGTCAGGTAGCCTGAGTCAGCGTGTCAGACTAGGGCCTAAACGCGGCTTCCTCCACGGTGGCATCAAGACGTTCTAGGTCTCACCCTGACAGAACTGATTCCAGTCTCCATGCTAAAAAATGGATGCCGCGGCGTTCCAGAGTCGTTGGACGACCAGAGTCTTGGTTCAAAGCCTCTCCCTAGGGCGGGGCGAACTGATTGATGAGCGCTCGTTTTGCCGTCAAATCCCCTTACGCCTTCAACGCTCGGCGGAAAGTTTAGCCCGATTGCCGACCCTTGCGTTGCGTTGCGGCCCAATGTCCGGAAACCGAATAGACTCGCGTCATGGATGCACTGAACGTCTTGGGATTTGTAATTGGTGTTGCTGGCACGCTAGTTGGTGTTATTGGTGTTATTCTCACCATCTATTACGCTAAAAAGGCGGTTAGGTCCCAAGAGCAAGTCAAACGTTTAGAAGGTCTAAGAAAGCGCCTGGACTGGACTGAGATACAAACGGCGGCAAGCGACTTGGCTCAAAGTCTGACGGCAAAAGGCGTTATGCCGAGCGCGTTTGTCACCCCCGGACTAAACGGTGCCACGTTTGCCAACCTCTTACGTGACGCTCTGGGGTCAAGCGCACCTGTTTATGTGGGCGTAAGCCACTGGAAAGAAGACGACCCAAAAGACGGTACCCTGATCGAAGAGGATGCCGCGGCATATGTGAGCTTAGAAACTTCTAAGTGGCGGGTATTTCTTCCGCGGGTACCATCTGCTGTCGCCGGTGGCACGGTATTACTGGTCGATGACTTGGTTATGAGTGGCGATTTTCTTGTCTCTGCGCGCGCCCAGCTTCTGAAATCAGGAATCTCCAATGTAACAACGGCAGCGATCGTTACAACAGAGGTAGCGTCAAGGGGAAAGAAGGCGCCTGAACATTCCTGGTTGACTACTAATGAAACCGAATTTTACTTTCCATGGGGGCGGTCGCGATGAGGCTTTCCGCACTTCAGGAGCTGAGGGCAAGTGTTATTGAGATTGTCAGTGTTGAGGCAAGCAAGGTTAGGGATTACGTCGATAGGGGCTCCGGGGGTCAACACCGGCAGAAGTCATCTCAGGGTGACCTTGCAACCCGATTGGACGGCGAGATAGAGGAAAGTTTAAAGCTCCGGTTATCGAGCATTCTTCCCCAAGCTGCCTTTCTGGGTGAGGAATCTTCTGGTTCCACTGATGCTCCCTTCTCCTGGGTGGTTGACCCTATTGACGGGACGACTAATGTTGTTCACGGCGTAAGGCACGCCGCAGTATCAGTTGCCTTAATCGACCGAGAGACTACGATCATGGGCGTGGTCTATAGCGTATTCGAGGACATTGCCTACTCCTCCGTAAAGGGCTTAGGAGCGTTCAAGAGCAGCCCCCTCGCTCCAGAGCGGACCGATGAACGCCTTAGGGTATCGACGGTAGATTCGCTTCGAAGTTCTCTCCTTAGCTTTGGGCTTCCCTATGATAGAGAAAAGTCAGGGCAGATATTTATGGCTGCCGCTCGGATGTTCGAAGCATGCCAAGATCTTCGTCGAAACGGATCTGCCGCCCTTGACCTCGTAGCAATTGCGAAAGGGTCCACTGAAGGGCATTTTGAGAAGGACTTGCGTTTATGGGACGTAGCTGCCGCTGCATTGATTCTTTCCGAGGCGGGGGGCAGCGTATCCACTTGGACTGATACACCACTTGGTCAGGATAAGTCTCATGGAAAATTCGATGTGCTTGCGTCAAATTCTCGTGTTCACAGTGAAGCGGTAGAAATACTTAAGAACGTCAAAATTTAGACGTCGTAATGGTTCACGATTTTCCTCTGCATCAGCCACCTATCCCGAAAGCCTCAGACATTTGGCGGATTTGCTCGGCTAGTCCCAGCAGATGCCCCGCACCTTGCTTGTCTACTAGCGGGCGACGCTTCACGTATCTCGAGCTCCGTGGGAACTCGGCAGACCGTGTAGCCCACAGGGCAGTTCTGTTAGGCGAGCAGCCTCGCGGGCCCCGTCCATCAGCCATTCGTGCCTCATCGAATAAGCGATGGTGGGGTCCACGAGCTTGTTAGCTTGTTGAGGCAGGACGTCCGCTGGTCATGTCAGCGGCCAAATTTTCCCGTGATTTGAAAACCTTATCTTCGGGTTAAAGCCCAATCAAAAAGATAGAGGCGGTCATAGGCGCTGGAGGGGTTAACGTTGTTGGCTGGTACGCCTGAATCTTGTTCCTGTTGAGGCTCGTGTGGTGCATGCTTCAACCAGGACACAGGTCGTCGACTATGGACAATCCGGAGGGCATCGGACTGCTAGCCTTAATCTATGGCAAAAAAGACAGTTGTGTTGCTGGAAGATGATATTGATGGCTCGGAAGCGACCGAAACGTTGTCCTTCGCCCTTGATGGTAGTGAATACGAGATTGACCTCAACGAGGGCCACGCCGGCGAACTGCGTCAAGCTCTGGCGCGCTTTACTAACGCTGGACGCAAAATATCCGGTGGACGTAGCCGGTCTGCATCCCGTCCTAAGTCTTCGCATGGTGGCCCGGACGCGAAAGCGGTACGGATGTGGGCGGTTGAGAACGGCATCCAAATAAATACTCGTGGTCGTATTCAAGCGGAAGTCGTAGAGAAGTACGAAGCCGCTCACTAGGGCCGAAATAAAGAAAAGTCGGAGCTGGGATCTATAACGGATCCCAGCCCCGACTTATATTATTGGGCTGTCGTCTTCCTGTAGCTGCCGGATTTCAGGTGGGAATAGTTCGCACGTCCGGAAACCAGCCGGCTGGGGCCTTCTTTGGTTCGAGGTGTTCGGGGTCGCGGTGCTTTTGCATGTCGCATTTGTAGAACGGTCCGCGCGGGTCGAGGAGCACGCTCATGTGGTGGTCTGCGTGGTCTTTGAACCAGACGCTCATGCCGGTGGCTCCGTCGAGTCTGAGGTGTTCCCAGGCCCTCCACAGTGCTTCCAGGCGTGAGACAGCTTCTGGGTGGAAGTACCATTCGATGCACCACTTGGCGGCGCGACCGTCAACATCCCGGACGAAAGTGGGCAACAGCTGCTCGTGCAGGAATTCTTCGGCCGAGCCGTAGACCAGCTGCGGGGGCTGTTGTTCATCGGCCCGAGCGCCGGTGTCCTCTACGTCCGAACTGGGAGCTTCACCGAATCGGCCGATATCGATAGTCATGCCGTACTCCCCTGCCCGGTCACCCATGGATTTGCGACTGGTGCCGCTGCTACCGGTACTGGTTCTTCCTCCTGCTGTGGGCTGTACTTTTTGATGGATGCTTCCACGGCGTCCTTGTGTGGCCCCGTGTACCAGGGCATGGTCCGGACCAAGGTGGCCGGAGCGCCGGAGGCGAGGACGACGGCGCGGCCGCGGTCCAGTTCGGCGAGGTTGGAGACGTCGAAGATGCGTTCCTTGGCTTCCTGACGGGAGCGGCTCGAGCCGGACTTCCCGGATGAGACGGAGATGTTGATGTAGCTGTAGTCCCCGATCAGGTCAGAGAGGGCGCGGAGGAACCCTTCTTCGGCGACACCGCCGCCATAGACCTTGACGTTCGCGGCGGACCAAATCTTCCGCATGTTCGCCTCGCCCCAGAGCTCCACGCCTTGGGACCACGACTGCAGGATGCCCATGACGATCAGGCCCTTGGAGCCGTAGTGGCTGAACTGATCCGGCAGGCCGGCCCAGCGGACCACGTTGGCCAGCTCGTCCAGGGCGAAGAGGGCAGGCTTGGGAAGGCGACCCCCACTGCGTTCGGCCCGTTCCTCCATAGCCTCGGCGATAGCGACTGTGAGGGCTGTGGTGAGTGGTGCGGCTGAGCCTGCCCCTTCCTTGGAGAGGATGTAGATCGTCTCCTGGGACGCTGCGAAGGCGTGCGGGTTGAACTGCCGACGCGCATCCGTGGCCACGTTGGCACCACGGGTGGGTGCGACCCAGCGGAGCGTGTTGCGGCTCTTGAGGCACTGGATCATCTTCTCGGCGGTGCCGAAGATACCGTCGCGCTGCTTGTCTGCCAGCTTCAGCGTGGACTCCAGTCCCTTGTACTGCAACTCGTAGTTATGCTCCCGGAGGATTTCGATGGGTTCCTGGCTGACCTGCTCGGTCACCCACAGGTAGACCTGGGTGATCGGCAGGCCGCCCAGTGCTGCAGCGAGGAAGTAGGAGGAAAGAATGTCTTCGGCTTTGGGGTCGAAGTAGGCATCCGGCTTCGACCCGAGAACCCGTGAGCCGGCCGCGAAGTGTTGGGTGAGCTTGTACGCCTTCTCTTCGTCGGTGACGTAGGAGAGGGGGTTCCACCACCAGTCCGGTTCTTCCTGGGCGATCTTCTGCGGATCGAACACCCACACCGGGGCCGTGGCTTCGCGGATGCCACGGGTACCGTCCACCACGTCACGCTTATTGGACGTCGAGACCACCGCGCCGGGAGCGTCCAGGATCGCGGGGATCACCCGCGAGGTGGATTTACCGGTCCGGGGCCCCCAGATGTCGAGGCTGAGGTCTTCCCAGGACTGGACGAACTTCTGGCCGGTGGCAACCACCTTGCCCACGACGACGCCGGGGTTGTCCTTGATTCCCAGCCGTTCGGCCTTGGCTTGCGCACCCTTCTCGGAGAAGGCTGCCAGGGACTTGCCACGGCCAAGGTAGCGGGCGGCTTTGTCCACGCGGGCGCGCTTGGACGCACCTTGCCGCCACGCCACCAGGACGACGACGGCCAAGCCCAAGACCAGGCCCGCCATGACGCAAACGACGACGGTGGACTGGGTCGGCCACGGCACGTTGCCCTTGATCAGGCCGGCAATCAGGTCAACGGGGTGGGCCGGCGGGGTGTCGATGCCGGCCATCCAGGACCCGATGTGTGCTGCGGCGTACGTGCCGCCGCCGAAGACGACGATGAAGCCGATTGCCAGCCATACGAGGATGGCGTCACCGAGGCCCATGCCTTTGCGGTTTGGTGCGCTCACAGGGAGCCTCCTTCAGTCGGCATGATCGGTGCTGCCGGGTCGAGGATTGGTTCCGGGGATCCGTGCCATTTCCCGTCGGTGTCGTTGACCCCGTCGGGGCCGTGCTCCACGGAGGTCAGGCCGACCTGGACCGGGATTCCGGGGCGGCCGCCGACCTTGATGAGGAACTTCCCACGCCCGGGTGGTTCGACGTCGACACCGCGGGAGTCCCACGCTGGCGGGTCCTGCCAGGAAATGAGTTTCTGTTGTTCCTGCCGGGACAGCGGTATCGCGGAGGTCAGCAGCGGCATTTCGGAGGCGGGAAGCCCGCCGCAGATGACCATGCCGGAGCGTTCGACAAATCCCCGGGCTTTCATCCGGTCCTCCTCGGCGGAGAGCGCCAGCAGGTCGGACATGGTGTGGGAGATCATGATCTGCCCAACGCCCACGGACCGGTTGAGCCGGGTGAGGGCGTCCACCCGGTCGACCATCCCCTTGCCGGCACGCAGGGCCCGCCACAGCTCATCCAGGACCACGAAGTAGTTCCTGCGCGGCTCCAGCCCTGCATCGGCGAGGGCGTTGGCGACGTTCACGGTGCCGAAGCCGTAGGACCAGCAGGCCAGCAGCACGGCGGCCTGCAAGTCTGTTTCGGTCTCATCGATGCTGGAGACATCGAAGACGACAGCGCGGTCCCGCTTCATCGGGTTCGTGGTTTGCCGGGAGAAGATTTCGCCGAGCTTTCCGCCCCCGGTCAGGCCCAGCAGGGTTGCTTCCAGCGCCCGGGTTTCCTGCAGGTAGATGTTCATGTCGCCGCGGTCCAGCGCGACCTGGCGCAGCTCGTCGGGCGCGGAGACGATGACGTCCAGCAGGTCTTTCAGGACCGGGACGCCGTCGAAGCGTTCATCGAGGACGCGCAGCGCCCGGTCCAGGATGGTCTGCTCCTGGTCGGTGGGCGGGTTGTTCCGGCTGATGGTGATGAGAGAGACGACCATGGTCAGGCGCCGGCCGTGGGCGTCGGCACGGACCCGGGCTGCGTCTTCGTGGTGGCCGCTGTCTTCCAGCAGCTGGGCGGCTTCGACGGCCTGCCCGGGGTCGAGAATGTTCATGTAGCCGACGCCGCGGCCGAGCTTGATGACCTGGCCGTCGAGGGCTTTGACGGCTTTGACGTGCTCGCCTTTGAGGTCACCCAGGATCAGCGGGTGAACGCCCTGGGCGGAGAGGCCGATGAACATCCGCCGCACCACCGTTGACTTTCCGAGGCCGGGCTTGCCGAGGATGAACGCGGACGGGTTGGAAATCAGGCGTGCGCGCTGGAACCAGCTGATCGGGTCACAGCACACCGTTGCCTGCGTTTCCTCATGCCGGCCGAGCGGGACACCGATCATGGGCGATGAGGCACCGGAAGAGAACGGCCACAGCCCGCAGACCTGCACGGTTGTTCCCCGATACTCCCGAACGGACGGGAGCAGCTGGGCCATGCCGCCGCCCCGTCCGGCCCAGCCCCGCGAGCCCGGCCCTGCTTCCTTCGCCGGAGCTTTTGCTGTCTTTACTGTCTTTGCTGTCAAAAGTCCCATGCGGGCCATTAGAGGGCGTCCTTAATCTCGGTGGGCACCATGCTGTGCTTGGGCAGGACCAGACCCAGCGGCAGGGACCCTGCGAACGCGGTGTCCTGGGAGCCGTAGGCGCGGCGCAGCAGCACTCGGGCGGTACCGGAGGTCTGCTCGATGGCGGCAACGGCGTCCGGCAGGCGTTTCTTATCGGTCACCGTGGCGGTGACGACCATGCCGAAGTTCACCAGACCGGCGCCTTGGGCTTCTTCCTGGGCAGTCTGCGCAGCAGAGCGGGCATCGATCAGTGCCCGTGCTGTGGGGCGGTTGCCGGAGGTGATGCGGACGTTGGCGTTGTTCTGGTCCCGCTCAACGACCGTTGCGGCGCGGGCTGAGTCCATCGGGCGGTAGAGCAGGGATACGCGTTTGCGGTCGATGTCGCCGTGCGGGGCGAGCAGCCGGGAGAGGACCGAGGAGTTCACGGAGCCGCGGGGTGCACCGGTCATGGTCCAGGAGGCCGAGAATGCGGAGTCGTGGCGGTAGTCGGTCCAGCTTGCCTGGGTCGCGGTCGGGCCAACGTCGCTCCAGCTCAGGGATACCGGGGTGCCGGCGGCGTGGGCTTCGTCGATGATCAGCGCTGCGGGCGGGTCGTAGGCGATCCGTACGACCTCGCAGAGTTCCTGCGCGGACATGGGCCGGGCGATCCCTGCCCCGGTGGACTGCAGCCGTGCCGATAGGGCGGGGATCCGGGAGGCCAGGTCGCGGGCAACATCTTCCGGGGTGCGCTTCTTCGACCCTGCGCGCAGGGAGGCGTTGAAGGTCAGGGACACCCAGGCGCGGACCGTGGCCGATCCTTCCGGGTAGGTGTCGACGACCTCATGGAGCATGTCCTTGGCGAACTGCGGAGCGTTCGGGTCCATGTTCATCAGGACTTCGTTCCGCAGCCGGTACCCGGAGTCCGGGGCGGTCTCAACGGTCACGGCCGCGGCATCAAGGCCGGCCTCGTCGGCGAGCCCGGCGAGCCAGCCGCCCCAGTTGGCGACCCAGGCATCGACCTGCTCCGGGTCAACAAGGGAAGCCCCGTCCGGTTCGGTGGAGAAGATCACGGTGAAGTGGCTGGTGGCCGGTACGTGCAACATGGCGAACGGTCGCTTGTAGGAGTCGGTGAACTCGTACAGGGTGGACTTCGCCGCCAGTCCGGGGATCTGGTACATGCCCCACTCGGTCACGCCAAGGGGGCCGGAACGGTACAGGTTGGTGCCGGAGGACTTGGACAACTTGAAAGCCAGTCGGGTACCGAAACGGTCCACTACGGACTGGCCGTGCTTGTCTTTCACGGTCAGCAGCAGCGCGCAGGCGCCGGCGACGGCAAGGACGCCCAGGCCGACGAACAGGCCCCAGATGGCGAAGCTGACGATGCCCAGAAGGAGTCCGACCATGACGATGCCGGTGCCGATAGCGCCGAGGTTGCCGAGTCCGGCTGAGCGCGGGACGCGCCAGTTGCCGTAGGACGGTTCCTTGTATTCGGTGTTAATTGCTGCCACTGGGGCCCTCCCCGGTTGAATCCTGCGCGGTCGTCTTGATTGCCTCTGATGTCCTGGACGCCACCTGTACGCCTGCGGCTACGGCCATGCCAGCCGGGCCGGTAGCCGCGGCCCCGGTCGTGGCTGCAGCGTTTCCGGCGGGTGCTGCCGCTCCCGCCGCACCTGCCTTACCGGCCGCTCCGCCCGGGCCTGTAGCGCCGGGCGTCGGCTGCCCTCCCCCGCCCCGAGGGCCGGAGGATCCGGGGCTTCCTTTGGGAGAGCTGCCTGCGTTCGGGCTGGGTGTATTGCTGGTGCTTGCTGGGATCGGTGCTGCATTACCCCGCCCGCTGCTGGTGCGGCCCATGGAGACCGCTCCGGTGGCAACAGCACCCACAGCCGTTCCGGCCGCTGCGCCGCTCCCAGAGGCAACGGCTCCGACCATTGGGGTGACGAACCGCATCAGGGCTGGAAGCGCGAACAAGGCCACGATCATGATGGTGAACCCGCTGATGGAGCCTACGAGGGCGTCACGGCCGCTCGTGTTGCCCATCAGCAGAAATGCGACTGAGTACACGATGGCTGCCGCAGGCTTGTAGAGGATGAAGGCGATGGTCCAGCCGACGGCCTTTTGGAACCATTGCCTGCCCATCTCGGTGTTCGTGAAAGCGGCGGTGGTGGGCAGGATGCCGGCCAGGATCACCAGCATGCCGCTGCGCACCACCATCAGCACGATCTGGACTAGGGATGCGATCAATCCGACGAGGCCCAGAACGATCAGAATGAAGGCCCCGACACCGGTCTGGCCCGTTACAACGAGGACGTGCATCGATTCCGCGAAACCCTTCCCGTCGGTGGACCGCTGGATGATCGCGGCCGCGAAGGCGTCTGCCGCGATGATCAAGATGGAGATGACGCCCACACCAAGGCTGGACACCACCGTGAGGGTGATGAGGGAGCGCAAGAGATCTTTCAACGGTGCGCCCCTCTGCTCCCAAATCATGCGGATTCCTCCGATGATGACTGCCAGGACGGCCAAGGTTAGCGTCCAGGGCCACAGCTGGCTGTTCACGGTGGTGACCACCGGGCTCGCTCCGGTGCGGTCTTCACTGATGAGGTTCACGGTTGGCATGGAGACCCAGAAGGTCGAGAGGGTTGTCACCATCTGGCTCATTCCCTCCATGATGGATTTCGCCAAGTGGCTGATTGCATCGTCGGCGAGGCCCTGAACCCAGTCCCCAACGGGGTTCCATGTGGGTTTCATGCCCCACTCCACGGGATAAAGCCGGACAGGTCCCGGACCTGTCGCGGTTCTTCCAGCGGTACGCCGTTATCAGAGACGACGCCTTTCCAATCACCGTCCTGCCAAAGCAATGTTGTGCGAACGGAGGCAAGCGCACCGTTGTCTGCCTTGAATGCCAAGTCGACGACGGCTTGGTTGGCCGTATAGGAGACGTTGAATCCGGCGATCTGGATTTTCACGGCTGAAGCGGGAGCCTGAGTCTGGGGCGCTTTCATGCCTGCCTCGCGCCCAGGTCCCTCTGCCGCGAGCTGTTCGGCGATGGCACGTTCTTTTGAAGGGTCGCTGCCCAGAGCCCAAAGGTTCACAGCCGCGTAAAGCGCCCCCTTTGGCGTGTGGGCGAAGCAAGACCTGATCCCCTGGGCATCTGTCTTTCCCGGACCGATTTGTGGGTCGGTGGGAGCAGCCATCGTTCCTACCAGCTCCCATCTGGTTTCGGGTGCGGCGCCGAGGGACGTCTCCGGTGCGGTCGGAAGACCGCAAACGCTGCTGTCAGCGGCAGAGGCGCTGGGGCTGGCAGCAGGCGTGCTCCCGGTTCCGGGAGTTGGTGGTGCTGGTTGTGCATCACTCTGTCCTTTGGGGAGCAGGAAGATGACAATTCCTGCTGCCAGCAGCGTGACCACCAGCGCGGCCGCGATGATGAAGCCGGGTTTGGTAAACGGATTGCTTTCGGTGCTGGTCTCTGTTGACTGGCTCATACGGAACCTCCCGTTGGTGGTGCTGGTTTAGACGAAGGCGCGGACGATGCCCGCGGCTCCGGTGATGATGATGCAGCCCATGAGGACCCAGCCGAGCTTGCCGATTGCCTGTGCGCCTTCACCGCGCTGGAGCTGGATGACCATGCCGATGCCGACGATGATGACGCCCAGGACGCCGAGGACCAGGCCGATGCCGGAGGCCCAGTTCAGGATGGTCAGCAGGCCGCCGGCCTGTGCCGGGACGACGGGGGTGGGGTTGGGAATGACGCTGATGGGGGGTGCAGTGAACGTGTTCATGGTGAGACCTTTCAGTGGTTGGTTGCCGTGGCCAGGGCGGTCACGTCGGTTATGAAGCGCTGGTATTCGCGGACGGTTGGCAGCTCCGTGGCGTCCGTGTGTCGCCAGGCGTCCACCCAGGGCAAGGACCAGAATCGGGGCGCTCCCCCGCCTACGAGGGCGGCGAAGTCCCGGAGGGCTTTGGGTGTTTTTCCCGGGGCGTCTGCAAGGACGGCGAGGCCGATCAGGTCGATCTGCGGGGCCGCGCCTGACGCCCACTCAGTGAGCGCGTTCCTGGCAGTTGTCAGGCCGTGCATGTCTGCGCGGCAGACCAGCAGCACCGGCGGCTTGCTGCCGTTGGGGAGGACAGGCCAGCAATGATCCGTGGACCGGGCCGATTCCATGAGGTCGGCGATCCGGCTTTCACCGGCTCCCCCGTGGGTACCGACAACCCAGAGGCGGGCTGTACCAGCCATGCTGCGGGTCGCCAGCCTGTCTGCCGCGTCTGGCTCGACCATGCCCCGCAGCGGTGTGCTGATGATTGCGGCCGGTGGGGCAGCCGCAGCCCGGGTTTCCACATCCGGTTCATCAGCCGTGGGGCGCGTAACCCAGGGGTTCAGGGTCTGTTGCATTTGGTCCTCCTCTCAACTCTCAAGTTCCGTAGGGATCGTTCTAGAAGCCTTTGGCCACGGCGGCGGCCGCGGCGAGCCACGCCCGCTGGGTCGCGGGCTGGAGCGCTTCGTAACGGATGGGTCCGTTGACCAGGGCGGGGTCGTACGGGATGCGGACGACGGCGCGCACGAACGGCTCGAAGCCGTCCGCGATCCGCTGCGCCTCGGCTTTCGCGCGCTTCAGGGCATCCCCTGTCATGCTGCGCTTGGCGTCGGTGGACTCTGAGACGATCACGACGGCGTTGCGTGCCAGCTCGGCGTCGTGGTCACCGCGGGATTCCAGGGTCTGCAGGGTCAGCCGGGCGGCTTCTGCACGGTCCTCGATGGCGGTGACGGGGACGACGAGCTGGTTGGTGTGGTCGATCATCCGCCGCCAGTTTGCTGCCCTTGCGGTGTTGCCGGAGTCCATGATGACCAGCCGGTAGTAGCGGGTGAGGACCTGGTGGGCGATGTCCACTTCCTCGGCGGTGACTTCGTGGTCGCCTTCTTCGTTTTCGTCCGAGCGCAGCACATCGAACTTGTCGGCGGTCTGGTGGTGGACGAACTTGGCGATCTCTGCCGCGTTCGTGGACGGGGACAGCAGTTCGGTGGAGGAATCGATCAGGTCCAGGACGCTGCGGTCGTGGGCGCCTTTCTCGGTCCGCCATCCCAGCGTGCCTTGGGATTCGTTGTTGTCCCAGGCCACCGTTGCCGCGCCGCTGTAGCGGGCAAGGATCGCCGAAAGCATCACCACGGTGGGGGTCTTGTTCGCCCCGCCCTTGCGGTTGACCACGGCGATGGTCCGCGGGCCGGGCCAGTGCTGGCTGACGGTGCGGATATCTTCACGCTCGGACAGTTCCTCCTCCGAGGGGTCCATTCGGAAGCCCAGCCGGGTCAGGGTACCGCGCCAGCCCTGCGTGGCCGGCTCCAGCACCGGGGCGCTGACCAGGAAGGAGGTCTCCTTCAAACTGCGCCGGGTCACCGGCGCTCCGGCCGCGACAGCCCGCTGCGGTGCCTCATCGTCGGCCGGAGCCAGGTCCTCGGCCAACGCCGTCTCGGCTGGAAGGGGCGGCCAGGGCTGACGTTCCACCGTCGGCCGCGCAGCTTCAGGCTTCACCGGAGGCGTTGGCGCTGGAGCGCTGTCGCTAACTTCGACGGCGGCCGCAGCGGGCGTGCTGGCCGGCGCGGCAGTTCTGCGGCGGGCGGGCCGGGGCTCATAGGAGACGGATTCCACGTTGCCGCCTGGGTGGACGATCAGTTCGCCGTGGCCTTCGGGATCTTCGATGCGGACCCGGACGGGGCGCTGCAGCGTCTTGGCTTCGGCCACGACAAGGGCCAGGGCGTTGTCGCGCAGGTCCTGCAGGGTCTCCCCTGCCGGGACGACGCGGGAGTTTCCTGCGACGACGACCTCGGCGGTGCCGTTGTCGCTGATGATGGCCTTGATGTTCGGGAAGGCCAGGACCTCCGTTGAAGTGGTGCTCATGAACCTGATTCCTTACGTTGACGGGGCTGGTGAAGTGCGGGTGCTTACGGGCTGGGCGGGGTGAGCCGGTTGACCTTCCACAGGGCCCCCTTGCCGGCACGAAGCAGCTGCAGGGTGTAGGTTCCGGCATCGGTCGGCACGGCTGCCATGACGCCATAGCCGTTGGCCTCATCGACCGTCAGCGTCGCGGGGCCGGTGACCCGGGTGGCGGGGACGTTGGCGGGATCCACGGCGGAGTAATCAGCGGTGGCCTGCGGCGTGAGCCAACGGGCAAGGTCATTGGCCCACTGCTTGTCCTCCACACCCGGGCGGGCGAAATCCTCCATGGCCTTCTGGGCGGTGTCTACGGCCGAGTCCTTGCTGGCCTGATCCCAGCTGATGCCGATAATGGCCGGGACGGTCCCGTCAGGGGCCTGCGGGCCGCTGCTCGCGCTCAGGGAGACCGGTGCCGAGGCCGTGGCGGCCGTGCTGGTCGCTGGAGCCGGCGCGGTGTCCACTGCCGGTGCGCAGGCCGTGCACAGCAGGACCGCCGCCGTCAGTGCCAGGGATCTTTTCACTTCTTCTCCTCTTGGATGGGCAGGTAAAGGAAGGCTGAAGGGACCGTGTTGCTGACCGTCCGGGTGTAGTAGTTGTGGTCATCCGGTGGCGGATTGCCGTTGTAGCCCTCTTCGACGTAGGTCCCGTTGCCCTTGACTTCCTTGACCACGGCGACGTGCCCGTAGGTCTGGTCCGCTCCCCCGGCACCGGGCGCGTACCAAACGACCGAACCGACCCGTGGCGTGCTGCCAGTGGCCCAGCCCTTGGCGTCCCAGCCGGCCTTCCAAGTCAACGCAGAACCCAGCTTCTGACCGTCCGGGCGGAAGGTGCCGTTGAGGAACTTGAACGGGGCACTGGTGGATCCCATTTGCTGGTTCACCCGCAACAGGGCAAAGTCCACGCATTCGCGATGGAACATGCCCAGCGGTGAAGCCGCCGCCGCTCCGGCCTGCATCCAAGTGGGCGAGTTTTTCCACGGGTAGTCATCTCCGGCGCCGGACTGCCCAGGGATCGCGCAGCCGCTGCCTTCCAGCGAGAACTTGCCGTCGGAGAGTGCCTGGACGAGCTTCACTGCCTCGGGCCAGTACCGCTGGTAGTGGTACGGGTCAGCGTTTCGCTGGACCTTATTGCCGGCAATGGTCGGCTCCAACAGCTCCCAGCCGTCCACCTTCTGCAGCGCCTTGATGAAGTTCGTCGCGCTAATGGTCGGGTCCATCCGGTCCGAGTACGAACCCCACGCACCGTTGCCGCGCTGCTGAAACAACCCCCGGGAATCTGGCCCGGCGACGTCGCCGCGGTCCAGAACACGCAGCCCCGACTCCCCCAGCGCGACCATGACGCTGATCATCTGGCCCTTCACGGGCAGATTCAGCGTTTTCCCAGCACCCAGAATCGCCGCGGCGTTCTTCAACTGTTCCTGGGAGTAACGCTCCACTTTAGTGTCGCCGTTGATGGCCACCGATACGGTTGGCCCGCAGTCGGCGGCAGCGGGCCTCGCTGGGGTGAGGAGTAAGAGGATGGAAAAGACCATGCCTATCAAGATGCCGGGGAGGACGATCAGTACCACGAGACCAAGTGACTTCCGCTGCATGTAAATCCCCCTTTGAGCCCCTGGCTGCCCTCACCAAGGGTATCCGCCTGTAGTGCACATGTGCAATGCTTGTAGTGCACATGCATCGTACATATCCAAGGCTGGAGGAACGTTTACGATAATTGGGCTTCGATACTCTTCCCGGATCGGTGCTGGAAGGTGGGACATGATGCTGACGACACGGCGTGGCCTGGCCTGCTTGGCGTTCCTAGTACCGCCGGCCGCACTATTCGGATTCGCGGTTGTTATGGCCCGCAAGATCGTGAGACGGGGTCCAAAGGACTACCGTCGCGCCGGACTGACCGATGATGGCCGCCGAGTCCGCATCGACTTGGATGACTACACCAAAGCGCCCGGCGAATTTGGAGTGTTCGACCCCGCGGCCCAGCGCCACATCAGAGTCGGCGAGGTCGCGCTGATCGACGTGAATCAAAAGTCTGTTGAGCGGCTAATTCATCCGACGGGTTCCGGGCCGGCGACTTTAGGACCCGTGGTCGACTGGACCCCCGACGTGTTCTTCGAGCCGTCTGAGGTCTCCGGACGGTTCGAAGAGGTCCGCATCCCCACCGCCTACGGTGAGGCGCCCGCATGGCTTTTCGAAGGTCGGAACGCGGAAACGTGGGTGATCCATATCCATGGCAGCTGGACCGATCGCGCGATCATGTTCCGGGATGTCCACGCCTTCAGTCCCTTGGGGTTCACTTCCTTGGTCCCCTCATTCCGCAGTGACCTCGAGGTTATTCCGCCGCAGGCCGAATCGATTCACCTTGGTCAATCGGAATGGCAAGACATAGACAGCGCTGTGGGCTATGCCGTGGCTCATGGAGCGGAGCGAATCATCCTTTCGGGCTGGTCGATGGGTGGCACCATTGCCCTACTCACTGCGGAGCACAGCGCTTACCGGGACCGGATCGTTGGATTGGTCCTAGTAGGACCCGTCACGAGCTGGCGTAAAACCATCACAGCGGGGGCGCTGCGGGCCCGCGTGCCGGCCGTGGGGGCCGGCCTTGTCATGTCCCTGCTGCAGATTCCCCCATTCGCGAGGATGATCGGGCTGGAGGAACCGATCAACTTCAATGCCCTTGAATGGGTCGACAATCCTAACCGGGTAGTAGTTCCAACGCTGGTCCTGCACTCCAGCGCGGATCAGGAGGTTCCATGGGAGATCTCGGCTGCGTTCCAACGCGCGAATCCTGACACCGTCACCCTGATACCCCTACCCGAGGCGCACCATACTCAGGAATGGAATGCCTCGCCTGATACTTTCACCAATGAACTCACGAATTGGATCAGCAAAACGATCTTGAATTGAGCAAGGGGCTAGGTCTGCGCGTCAAGCTTGGCCTCAATGTGGCTGATTCTGCCCTGAACAGAGTCCGGGAACGTCGTCATGTTCCCCCGTTGGTAGTTGTGCAGCACAATGAGGCTTTTGTAGACCCCATTCTCCAGCGTTTCATTGAACAGGTCCCACGCGGGACTGACGCGGGACTGATCGGCATGTACCCGGATCCGCAGCGCAGTAAGCCAAAACGCATCGATCATCCAGAGCCGCAACTTCGGCAACTGCTTGGACAGAAATAGAATCAGCCACCCCGCAGCGGTCACCGAGAGGCCGGCATAGAAAAGCCGGTCAAACCAGGCTCCGATCGCCTCTGCGAAAGCATGCCAGGGCGTGAAGTGGAACAGCAGCACGTAGGCAATGTGGCACGAGACAGCCGCTGCAACCACGAGCAGGCCCGCTGAGAATGTTGCGTACAGGCCCCGGGCCTTGTGCCGGAGCATGTAGATGATCCGGAGAACCGTGAACAGCAACGCGAGCATGTACGTGCCGCTGTACGTGGCAGTTGCGAGTTGGTCCATGCGGTAATCAATGAAGTCCGCAGAGGTTGGACCCTTGTCCTTGATGAGGGCGAAGCTGACAATCATGACGGGAATGCTCAGTAGCGGAGCATAGTAGGTCCATCTGACGGGTACGTCCGCTAACCGCCGAACGCTGTCGCTGAAGAAGAAGATCGCCAGTAACGCGAAGACGGCTTGAAGAAGGTTGGTCACGTTGACGCCACCCAGATAGCTGTCGATGGACGCCAACGGTGTAACCGTCCCCAGGACATAGAGCGCCGCGAGGCCGAACATCGATGCCACCCACGATGCCCGGGCTTCCGACGCCTTGACCACTGAGGGGATCCGCAGGAGGCATAGGGCAGTCAGCAGCACAAAGAGCAGCAGTTTCATGGTTTAGAGGAAAGGCTCAGGTTTGAGTGAGCTCCGCGTCCGGGTCTTTTTCGACATTTCGAAGGCGAACTCCTCTACCCAGCGTTCGACAGGATGATTCGGAACAGACCGGCAGGTGATACTGATTGCGTCCGCGGTTTCCCGCAGCATCTCTTCCGAGAGATTCGGCAGGGCCAGAGAAATCCGAAAGCTCTCCAAATAGATGTGCCCAAGCTCGTGATAGATGCAATGAAGTTTGTACTGCTGCGACTTCTGCGGTGGGAAGTAGACGTTGATGCGATCTTCAAATTCGGCTTTGAAGGCTGTCAACGCCCCCCAGGACTCCTTGTACTCGATCAGGTTGATCGGCTTCTCGCAGATGACGGTCAAGCGGTCGACAACGTCCTCCAGCGACGTCGTACCGTCCCCACATAGCTTCTCGACCTTTTCTGCGACCGACGGGAGGCTCATTTAGTCTTCCTCTTCGCCGTTCATCGATCCATCGATGATCCTCGTGATCGTCTTCAGCATCTCGGGCGAGGTGGCCCCCAGGTTTCTCGCGGCAAAGTTTTTCACCTTCAGCTTGCGCATCTGTACCAGGAACTCCATGCGCGCTTCCACTTCGGGGGGAGTCTCGCTGTTGAGATCACACAAATAACTGGCAGGTACCGCAAAAACATACTCTGCTATGCCCCTTAGCAGTTCCTGATCCGTCACAAGGCTCCCAGTGCCATTGATCAGGTACGACCACCGGGTTCGTGACAGGTGGATTCCGTGAGAAGAAAGTGCTTCTTCCACATGAGGGTAAGTGAGCGCAATGTTGTTATCGGACTCCCAGATATCCACCAGGATGCCCATGCGATCCGCCAGCCGCTCCTTCTTCTGTTGCTGCGTGAGAAACACGCTGCGGCCCCCATTTGCCATCCAGATAGCTCCTTAGCCAAGCTCAGCCTCTTGCGTAGACCGCCACACAAAGCAGGCGGGCAGCTGACACCAAATGCTACCCGATGACTCCCGGCGGGTATAGGCAATGAGTTGTACATGTGCGAAGCATGTATGTAGTCTGTCGCTGCGCGGGATTTTGAAATAACGACCAGAGCGCTCATTGACAGCATGGAGAGTGCGGAAAGGGTATTGGAGGAGACGGGGCCACCCTGAGCGGGCGCGGAACGAATCCGCAGTTGATGGCAACGGCCGGGGGTAGCCCTATTATGGGGCTGGTTCGCAGCAACCACAAGCGAAATAGCCCAGTCAACGGCGGCCATCACATCACAGGACGTCAAGGCTTGTTCACACAACGGTCGCGTTGAGGATGCCATCAGGTGTACCGTCCCGGCTCCGCGGTTGGGACAAGCGCCGGAGCGCAAAGGACTGTTTCCGTTTCAACACGCCGGGAACTGTTTCTGTTTCAATGCCGAGGCGTGGAAGTTCTCGGTGGTAGTTTCAGTTTCAGAGGAGCTGGAGGCCCAGCGTTCGCTCCTTAGGGCCACAAAGACTGCGGCTCGATCACTCTATTGAAGTAAAGGCAGCCACGGTTGCCGTAGTTCAAAGGACAGGGATGATGGCTCCAACTACTCGTACGGGCAGGCGCTCTAAGGGCGACCGCAAATTTGTCGGATTCCGCATCGCTACTCCGAAGGCCGATGCAATGGAGGAAATTGCAAAAGCGGAGGGGTACCAGTACGTCAGTGACTGGCTGTCCGATGTGGTCGAAGAACGCCTGGCCAACACCAAACTTCACGCAATCGTTCAGCAGGAGGAGTTGCCACTTGGCCGCTTAGCTTCTTAAAAGTTGAAGGCCCGCACGAGGCGGGCCTTCGAAGCTTCTGATTCACGAACTGGGATGCTTGCCGGCGAACAGTCCGCGAATCGTTTGGAAGTCCTTGACAGGGCTTCATTTGTGTAACAAAACCGATCCGCCAAGATCGGTCCCTTTTTATTGCCTCTCACAGCAACTCTCCCCGAAAGGATTGTTCCCATCGTACATGGACACCCATGGGCGTCGCCAGCCATACCTGTCACGGGCGTGTCGCGCAACCCCTCTTCATCA
Organism: Pseudarthrobacter sp. rb; assembly: GCF_056389225.1. NCBI lineage: Bacteria > Bacillati > Actinomycetota > Actinomycetes > Micrococcales > Micrococcaceae > Pseudarthrobacter > Pseudarthrobacter sp. rb. Next base: position 27,827 of record NZ_JBWJAR010000023.1, read on the forward strand.
TGCTCGCCTGCAGAGGCGTGGGCTGCCCTCGCACCCGTCCTCGCAGGTCAGCCCCGGGTCCGACTTTCCAAGGATGCGGGCAGATCCTATCCGCAAAAACATGAACGAAATCTCACCGATGTACTTCCTTCGGTTCCCGCCGCAGTTCGGATCTTTGGCAAGGACGGCACCTGCGCTGCGATCTTCCTGGACTTCGACTCAGGGGTAGCCGGGCAGGATTGGGTCCAGGCCGATGTCTGGGCTGTCCAGACCTGGCTGCACTCAGTTGGGGCGCGCTGGATCGAGGACTACTCTCCCAACGGCGGCCGCCATGTCTACATCCCGCTGGCGCAGCGGGTCACCTTCTCCGAAGCGCGTGATCTTGTCGAGGCGTTGGGCACCCGGTACCGGACCCTCGACAAGACCCCGCACCAAAACCTGCTCCACGGCTGCATGCGAACCCCCGGCTCACCGCACAAGCGCGGCGGCCATCAGCAGCTGGCGATGAGCCTTTCCATGGCCTACGACATCGCCCGCCGGCCCAATAGCGCAGCCGTCTGGGCCGCCATGACCAAGGACCTAGCCGCAGAGATCAAGGCTGTCCGGGCCCTCAGGCAGGAAGAATCCTTCACCCCCTCAACCCCGAACGCGCCGGTCATCGACCAGCCCGTCGGACGCATGTCCCGCTCAATGCAGGTGCTCGCCCAGACCGGACTCTACGACATAAATCAGTACGCCTCGGACTCCAACGCACGCCAGGCCGTCATCCTGTCCGCGGCGGCCGCCGGCCTCGAGTTGGTCGATGTTGAACGCCGTATGCTCCAGGGAACCTGGCCTGGACTCGCCTCCTTCTACGCACGGTACGCCGCCCGTCACAGGCTTCCGTCCCTGCGCCGCGACTGGATGAACGCCCTCAGCTACCTCAGCAAAAACAAGTCCGATAACGACCCGAGTGGCAATGTCCGCAGATCCCCCACAAGCCCGCCAAATACACAGGGGGCAGCGGTAAAGGGTTCCTCCTCAAATTCAAATCCCGATGCAGAGCATCGGTTCATCCGGACCTGGCGGAACGCGCTCAGGATCAGAGAGGTGAACTACCAGGAATCCAGGACGGGAATGGCACGACGAATGGTGCTACGAGCACTGGGCGAGGCAGCACACATGACAGCTTCCCGGTTCATCGAATTCGGCGTCCGGTCTATCGCGGTTGCCACAGGCCTTGACCACACCACCGTCGGTCTCCACTTGAGGGAGTTGCGTGCGGAGAAGGATCCACTAGTGACGCTGGTGGAAGAAGCTCGTGGAACTAAAGGCGATCTGTACATGCTAACCGTGCCCGAAGAGCTCAGGACTGCCGCCGAAGACGTGAGGTGGCAGAAGGGAAAGCTTCACGCCTTGCGCCCGGTGTTCCGGGAGTTGGGGCTGCCGGCGGCCTTCGTCTACGAGGCCCTGGAGCAATCTCCCGCGATGCCGACATCGGAAATTGTCCGTTTTACGCGCCTCTCCAGATCCGCGGTGCACGAGGCGCTCGAAGTCCTTACGGCATGGAACCTGGTCGCCCGTGACGCCGGAAGGGCCTGGTCGGTGGTCACCGCGACGTCATTGAGACAGCTCGCTGAACAGTTCGGAGTCGTGGAGGCAGTGGCGGCGCAGGTGCAGAGGTACCGTCAAGACCGGATCATCTGGCGGGAATGGTTGGCCAAGAACGTTACCACCGTAGCTGAGCTTCTCTCGCCCGGTGAGGACTACCCGTGGGAGCTGTTCGACGCACCGCCCGATGAGTGGTCATTATCTGACATGGCTTTCAGACAATCGGCCTGACCCCTCCTCCGTCGGCAAAGGGAAAGCCATGCTTTCATGCATGAATGAATGCACGAAAGCATGGCTGGAGGATATACGGGTTAGCGATTGGAGCCCCAGCGCATCCGGACACCCTGCTCGATTGCGTCTCGCAGGGTAACGCCTTCGTTTTCCTGGGCGTCGTAGAGCAGGTCCAGGATCTCCTGGGAGACGCGGGTGCTCAGCGGGAACGTTACCTCGCGGCGCTGGGACTTCTTGTTCGTGGTGGCCTTGGCCTTTGACGCTCTGGACGCTTGGCGGGCAGGAGCGGGTGCCTGCGGCTCGAAGGGAACCGCGACCGCTGCAGGTGCTGCCTGGACTGCAGTCTCTGGCTCTGGCACGTAGACGGGCTTAGCCGTGGGAGCAGGAATTGTCGCGGGCGCTGCTTCCACGGCAGGCCCCTGCCCCCCTCCCCCACTGACGGGGTCGGGCTCAGGCTGGACCGGGGCAGCGGCCGGTGCTGCCGGGGTATGCGTTGCCGGGTTGTAGTCGACAGGGTCCACCGTCTCATCCGGGGCGGGCCGGGGCCTGCGGCGCAGCTGTGCCGGTCGGTCTTTGATTACGCTTGCCTCGGTCATCGGACGATCTCTTTCATCAGCTTGGTGTAGGCCTCCACTACCGGAAGGCCTTTTCGGTACTCCCCGTACCACTCTTGGGTCATGCGCATCTCTTGGACGATGGTACGGTGCGGGACCAGTGGGGTGAGTAGCATCCCGGTTTCACGCAGTTCCTCAATGCTGGCGACCGCAATTCTGGACATGACTGTGGAGGCAACGGCGCCGACGATGATGCCGGCTTCATGGAGGTTGTCGGGCGCACCGATGCGTTTGCGTGAGGTGCGGAACTGTTCAACGCTGCGGCGGGCACCCGCTACCCCATCGACACCGTCCACCGTGGCGCCGGCGGCGTACACGATGGTGTCCGCTGCGTTGAGCGCGGAGAGAGTGAGCGGCCCACCCTGACGGTTCGGGCAGTCGATGATGACGACGTCGGCGTCGATTCCCATTAGGGATGTCTTCAGACGGAGCTCTGCGTGATCGGCACGGTCTGCTTCACGGTTGGAGACGCTGCGGGCAGACGGAACGACGCGGAGGTTGGGGAACCAGCTAGACTCCACGGCTAGGTCTTCAGCCCAACCTTCCGGGTCGGCGTCGCCCAGGATGGCACCGACGTGGAGGCCAGACTCCTTCGGCTCCACCCCGATCCACTTGGTTGCGGCGGCACGCGGGTCGAGATCAACGAGGACGACCTTGCGTCCTGAGGCGGCAGTTACAGCGGCGAGAGAGACAGCTGACGTTGTCTTGGTGGCGCCACCTGACTCGCTGTAAACCATGATTGTTTGCATGGTTCAAGCTTCCCGGGCGCCTATATGCGTTACAAGGAGCCACGCCGTCCACCCTCCAGCTGTGATCAAACTGGCATGACAGATTTCTTTCATTCATGCATGAAAGAAAGAAAGCACGCACGCATGCTTCGTTCGACTAGTTTCGGTCGGAGTCGGTGCAACGGTACGCCGACCGCTCCCCTCCCCCACCCAGGGCCAACGGCCCGAATCCCTTGCCAATTCGGGTGTCCTCTTATCCCGCTGCGTATCCTTCCTGCTTGCATTCATGCATGAACGAATGCAAGGTGTATCCATCTTGGGAAGGATAAGTGGGAAGGGGTGTAACCCGAGTGTGGCACCCGACCGAGTAGGGAGCCAGACCCGATCCTTAGTACGTGGCGTAATGCAAGGATGCATTCATGCATGAATGCTTACAGGCCTGCTCGCTTGCATGCTGGAAGGCTGGCAACGATGCCTGAGAGAAGGCACGCTGGCATTCCAGCTTGCAAGCCTGGCTCTCTGGCTGTCCGGCCTGGCTTACGTAAGCGGGCACTGTCCGGCCTTTACTCAGGCTTTATTTCTCGCATGTCCTTCATGCATGAATGAATGCATTCCTTCCCGTCGCTTGCGCGTGTGATCTCCGACGTCGGGGCTAATTTAACCCAACAGGGTCACGAACTGGTGGATCCTAAACGTGCCTGCATAAATGCAGGCAAAGTGTCCTGCTGGAGCTTTGGAACTTCGTCAATTGTTCAAGCATGAATGAATGCGCACAATGCCGGAACCGACCTGCCCTTTCATTCTTTCATTCATGCATGAAAGAAAGCTCGCGCATCGAAAGCCGGCATGCCGGGCGGAGCTTATGTTCCTGACCAAAGCGGAGTGCATGCATTCAGGTATGAATGAAGGAATGCTTACTAGCCGGCCCGGGAAGACCCCCTTGCCCTTGCCGCCCACCACACCTTCCCCCGCCTGCGCTCGGTCGGCATTGCCCCGGCCTCTGGCAGATTCTTGCGATCCGCGTCTCGTGACCTTCCGATGTCGTCCATGCTGGCAGGGGAGGGTGGGCTGCGCCGCCAGCAGGCCTGCATACTCGTGCGTACATGTGTGTGCGCCGGTCTTGCTTGCTTTCTGGCTATCCCGCACGCATGCACGCATGCACGCATGCATGCGTACATTCATGCATGAACGCATGGCCTATGGCAGGAAGGCTTGCCGGGTTGCGTTACCACTGTCCTTCGTCGGAGGTCTTGCCAATGGCGATGTTGACGTTCGTCTCCCTCTCGGTCAGAGTTCAGGGGCGGCGCGATGTTCCGTCTGGGCACAGCGATAACGACCGTTTCTGACCTGATATCGGCAAGCCTCCGAAAAATTCAAAAAAGTCCACCTATTGTTGGTCAAAACTGGTTTTCGAAATGAAAGCTGGTCAAAACCTGCGATGGAGGCTTTTTGACGTGTCCGGCAACGTGATTGGGTATGCCAGGGTCAGTACTCGTGGGCAGTCGTTGGACTCCCAAGTGGACGCACTCGTTGCTGCCGGTGCCGTGCGCGTCTTTCAGGAGTACGCTTCCGGCGCCACCCAAGCAAGGACGCGCTGGAAGGAATGCCTGGACTACCTGCAACCAGGCAACGTTTTGACAGTTACTGATCTGACCAGGCTAGGTCGCAGTACTGCTGATCTGGCTGACATAGTGACGGCGCTGGGACAGCGGGGGATAGGTTTCCGTTCGCTCGCTGAACCGTGGTTGGACACGACCAGCGCACACGGAAAGCTCATTTTCGATATGTTCGCTTCTCTTGCCGAGTACGAACGATCCCGGTTGTCGGAGCGGACGAAAGCAGGTTTGGCGGCGGCGAAAGCTCGCGGCAGGCTTGGAGGCCGCCCTCGGACGATGACTCCGTCCAAAACGGAGGCTGCCCGGCAGCTGCGCAGCCAGGGAAAGACTCTGAAGGAGACAGCTCAGATTCTCAGTGTCAGCGTCTCTTCACTGACTAGGGCCCTAAGCCTGCCTGAGGCAGCCCCAGCAGCTGTATCCGAAGCCGCCTAGCCCTTCTATTTTTGGAATAGCTCTGGGGGCATACAGACTACGTGGAATGGTGAAGCTTCGCTCTGCAGGGTGTCCCAGTAGCTGTTCCGGGTTCCAAGAAACTGGAACATGAGATCGAGTCAATGCCACGGTTGTGTGATCGCTGTCATCTGCTCTGCACGGAATCGCGACGCTGTCGATACCGTCCGATATAACTGGACATTGACCTACTATGAAGGACCCTATCTCTGTGACGATTACCCAGCAGGAGCTCGAAGCCCGATTGTGGGCGGCTGCGAATGCCCTTCGCGGCCCAGTGGACCCTGCCGACTTCAAGACCTACGTCTTTCCAATGCTGTTCTGGAAGTGGATTTCCGACACTTGGGTGCATGAGCACAATGCGGCGCTCGACGAGTACGGTGACGACCTTGACGATGAGATCGAGGCTGATTTCCACCGTTTCGAGATGCCAGAGGGTACTTTATGGTCGGAAGCTACGGGGAAGATTAAGAATCTCGGCGCAGAGATCGCGAAAACCTTCCAGCGGATCGAAAAGGCGAACCCCCGTTCGCTTGCAGGCGTATTCGGCGACGCCTCGTGGGGTAATAAGGAGCGGATCCCGGAGTCTGCGCTCCTTGATCTCATCAAGGCGTTCAACCAGATCCGGCTTGATCCGTCTACGGTCTCACATGATCTGCTTGGCGCTGGGTATGAGTATCTCCTGAAGAACTTCGCCGATGAGTCCGGGAAGAAGGCGGGGGAGTTCTTCACACCGCGTGAGGTCGTCAACTTGCTGGTGGGCATTCTGCAGCCTGAACCGGAAGAGACCGTTTACGACCCCACTTGCGGCTCGGGCGGTATGCTCGTCGCGACAATCAACCAGCTGCGCGAGGCGGGCAAGGACCACCGGACGCTGCGGGCTTACGGCCAGGAGATCAACCTAACCACTGCCTCGATCGCACGAATGAACCTGTTCCTGCACGAGATTGAAGACTTCGACATCAAGCGTGGCGACACGCTTCGCGCGCCGGCCTTCAAAAACTCAAAGGGTTCAGTCCGCACCTTCGACGCGGTAATCGCCAACCCACCCTTCTCCTTAACAAACTGGGGTGCCGATAAATGGGCCAGCGATCCTCGAGCAATTTGCGGCGTGCCTCCAGCGAAGAATGGTGACTTCGCATTTATCCAGCACATGGTCTCCTCGATGAACCCCGGCACTGGCCGCGTCGGTGTTGTTATGCCTCACGGCATCTTGTTCCGTGGGGGAGCCGAAGCGAAGATCCGCCAGTGCCTCATTGAAAAGGACCTCCTGGAGGCCGTCATCGGGTTGCCGCCAAACCTTTTCTACTCGACGCAGATTCCGGCTTGTCTCCTAATATTTCGGGATCAGAAGCCGGTTAAGCGCCAGGATCACGTGCTGTTTATTGACGGCTCGTCGCGGTTCGAGAAGGGCAAGAAGCAGAACCGAATGTCCGAGCGCGACGTCGCAGCGCTCGTTGAGGCGTATCGCACCGGCGAGGATCCGGACGGTAACGGCGCCGCAAACCTCCGTCTCGTGCCGCTCCTTGAGATAGAGGAGAATGGCTTCGACCTGAATATAGGCCGTTATATCAAGGTCGCCGCGGAAGAGCTAGCCGATCTCGGGACGGCGCTCGTGGCATATGCCGACGCGCGTCAGCACCGTATCGAGACCGAAGCGACCATGTTCAAGCGGCTCACCGCTGCCGGTTTCGATATGAGTATGTTGGAAGTGGCCAGTGACTGAATGGAGCAAGGTCTCGCTCTCCGATGTCGCCAACCGTGTTGCGATCAAAAACACCGCTGGCTACGACCGCGTCCTGACCGTTTCCGCTGAACACGGTCTTGTCGATCAGGAAAAATACTTCAACAAGCGGGTCGCCAGCGCTGATCTCTCTGGCTATTGGGTGGTCGAGCCCGGCGACTTCGTCTATAACAAGAGCACATCGAAGGATGCTCCGTGGGGAGTCGTCGCACGATATGACGGCGAGACACCAGCGGTAGTGACGCCGCTCTACATTGTCTTTCGTGCATGCAGGGCAGTCGATCCCGAGTACTTACTCCATGCATGCAACGGTCAAACTTTCTTCGACTCGCTTCGTGGCATGCTCCGTGAAGGAGCGCGTGCTCACGGACTCCTGAATGTTCGTCTCAAGGAGTTTTTCAGTGCTCAACTCTTCCTTCCTTCGCCTAGCGAGCAGGGTCGGATTGTCGATGTAATGATCGCGGTGGACGCATTGATCGACGCATTGGACGCTGAGAGACGGACCGCAACGACGTTGCTCGCGCTCATTCGAAACGCATATCCGGAAGGTACCGAGCACCCTCTCAGCGATGTAATTGCGGGGATCGACAGTGGAAAGAGTGTTCAGACCTCGGACGAGAGGCCGCTGCCCGGAGAGCCAGCTGTTCTGAAGCTAAGCGCGATCCAAATGGGATCATTCGTAGCATCTGAGGCAAAGCGTCTGGCCGACCTGGCTCATCATACCGATGCCCATGCCGTGGCTGAGGGCGATCTACTTATCACCCGGGCCAGCGGGTCATTCGATCGTGTAGGTTACGCCACTATCGCACGGAACGTACCACCCCAGACATACATGCCCGACCTCATATGGCGCATTCGGACGAAACCCGACCTCTGCCAATCAACGTTCCTCGCTCATCTGCTGTGTTCCCCATCGGTGCGAGCGATGATCACAGCATCGGCACGTGGGACAGCATCGATGAGGAAGATCAATAAGGCCCTGCTGGGTTCTCTTCGGCTGCCCATCCCATCGCTAGAAGAACAGTTTGCTTACACTGCCCGCTGTGATGCTGTCGCGTTTGAAGCAGAAAGCTTGGATTCAGAGCTCACCGCTCTACGCGCCTTCCGATCGTCCCTGCTTACCGCTTTACTTAGCCAGGAGATTGAGATCCCTGAGTTATGCGACCGGCTTCTTGAGGAGGTTCCCTGAGTGGGGTGGACAGAGGCGAGCACCATCCAGCGGTCGCTAGTTGAGTGGGCCGAGGAAGCCGGCTGGGAGCACATCCTGGGAGACGACTTGCCTCGAGACGTGCACGATGTCGTCATCGAGCTGTGGGCACGTGATGCGCTGCTCGCTTTGAACCCCGATCTCGTTGACGATTCCGAGTCTGCTGACTTGGTCCTTCATGAGATCAACCAAGCCATTCTGGACGCTCACAACGGCCTCGTGGCTGCCAACGAACGACTGACCGTGATGCTCCGCGGCGACCACTCGTTCACGACGATCGACGGCAAGTTCGTTCCTCGTCGGCTAATTGACTTTGAGGATCTGGACAATAACCGGTTCGTCGTTGCTGATGAGGTCAGCATCGCAGGTGCGAGCAAACCGCGCAGATTCGACGTCGTCTACTACGTCAATGGCTTCCCGTTGGCCGTAGCCGAGACGAAGACGCCGGTGAAGCAGGCAGTCTCGTGGGTCAACGCCGCGAAAGACATCTACGACGTTTACGAGGAGGAGTATCCGAACTTCTTTGCTACCAACGTCTTTAACGTTGCTACCGAGGGCCTGGAGTTCCGTATGGCAACGATCCGCGCAATGCCGGATCCTGACTCCGAGCTGTGGGCACCATGGGGCTCCACCCAGGACGATCCAAAGAAGGTTGCAGGTCCGGCACGCGTCGAGCGTGCCGCGCGGCTTCTACTCCGGCCAGAAACGGTGTTGCCAATCCTCAAGGACTTGGTGATGTTCAGGCACGCGCGGGACGCATCCGAGGTTGACGTGAAGTTTTTGCCGCGCTATCCGCAGTTCGAGGCTGCTCTTGCGATTCATGCGAAGGTACTCGCAGGCCGGCCGGGTGGATTGATCTGGCATCACCAGGGCTCGGGAAAGACCGAACTGATGGCATTCGCAGCCGCGCGGTTGCTGCGCGATGACGCTGTACACCGGAAATTTGGCGGGGCACCGACGGTGATTGTCATTGCCGACCGGAAGGACTTGGTCCGGCAGACCGCCGAGATGTTCGAAACGGCAGGGATGCCTCGCATGTCGGTGCCCCACAATAGGCAGGAGCTCCGGACGTTACTGCGCAGTGGCGAACCTGGGATCATCATCACGACCGTGCACAAGTTCGCCGAAGCCGGGCACCTCAACGACCGATCGAACATTGTCGTCCTGGTCGACGAGGCCCACCGCTCGCAGGAGGGTAAGTTCGGCGATGCATGGCGTGCAGCCGTTCCGAACGCGAAGTTCTTTGGCGCGACGGGCACTGCCATAGAAGACAAAGACCGTTCGACTTTCAGGCTGTTCGGAGACCCAGCCGATCCCGATTTCGTTATGTCGCGCTACACGCCCGAGCAGTCCATCGCCGACGGTTTCACCAAACCAGTAATCGTGGAGGGACGTTCGGTCGGATTCAGCCTCGACAAGGAAACACTGGACGAGGCATTCGATGAACTCGCGACGAATGAGAATCTGGACGAGGACGAAAAGGTTTATCTGTCTGGGAAAGCTTCTCACCTCGAGACCATCCTTTCCAATCAGGACCGGGTCGCTGCTGTCTGCGCCGACATCGTCGACCACTACCTGACCTACGTTGCGCCGCTCGGGCAGAAGGCTCAGGTAGTCGCGTACAACCAGAGACTCGTCATCGCCTATGCACAAGCCATCCAAGCTGAGCTGAAACGTCGATCTGTGTTTATGCCGGACGGACGGTTACGCGAGGTCGGAGTCGTGATGCACGTCGCTGACGCAAAGGACACTCCGAAGGAGTATCGAAAGTACATAATTACGCCAGAGCAGGAAGAGGCGTTGAAACGGCGGTACAAGAAGGTCGACGACCCGATGTCCTTCATTGTAGTTACTGCCAAGTGGATGACTGGCTTCAATGCGCCCATCGAAGGCGTGCTATACCTCGACAAGCCCGCCAAGGACGCGAATCTCTTCCAGACCATCACTCGGCCCAACCGACCGTGGAAGAACCCCTTGACTGGGCAGCGCAAGGACTATGGTCGCGTCGTTGACTATATTGGCCTCGCGAAGGCGATCGGCCTCGCGATCGCGGGCCCGCAAGCGAAGACCGATGAGGAAGACGAACTGAACGTCACGGACGCCTCCAAGCTTGCAGGGAAGTTCGTCACTGACCTCACCCGCCTGCTGTATCTCTTCGATGGCATTGATATGACTGATCCCTCGTTCGAGTCTCTCGCCGAGGCCCACGAACGGATACCGAGCGCCAGCGCACAACGCAGTGAGTTCGTCGAGACGTACGTCGCCCTGCAAACCGTGTGGGAATTTCTCGACCCGCACCCGATGCTCCTGCCGTTCAAGCAACGGTATTTCTGGTTCGCGAAGGTATACGAGTCGATACGGCCCAAGGACGTTAACAAAGCGTTCTTATGGGCCCGCCTTGGTGCGAAGACCACAGAACTGATCCACGGTCACATGAGTGATGTCAGCGTGAGATCAATGACGTCGAAGACCGTTACACTCGACGCGGCGGGACTGGCACTGGTGAAAAAGATCGCAGAGCAACTGAAGCTCCCGGAACGAGAGCGGAAGGATCAGAACGAGGGCGACATTTATCAGGACGTCCTCGACTCGATCGAGGCTCGGCTCAAGCGCCGTCTCGCTGACACGGACAGTGCCGTGTACAAGTCGCTCGCGGAGCGCATAGAGAAATTGCGCGCCAAGGCGATCGAAAACGTTGAAGACTCGCTTGCATTTCTCGAGGAAGCATTGCGAATCGCTCAGGTTGTTGTGTCGGCAGACCGGGCTGCCGAGGCAGGTAACGATGAGGGCCTGGAAAGGCTTGCTGATCCGAATAGTGGAGCGCTTACCCAGATCGTGGAGGAGAACACGCCGCCGGGTTTGCATAAGATCGTGCCGGATATCGTCGGTCGAATCGATTCCATAGTCGTACAGGTTTCCTACACCGGATGGACGGAAAGCGACGCCGGTGACAAGCGTGTACGCCGTGAGCTTCGAACGGCTCTGAAGGAGTACGGCCTCCCTATCAAGGGACAACTTTTCGATAAAACCTATGAGTACGTGCGTGAGAACTACTAAATGCGATTCCCGGCGAACTAACCGCGTAGGTATGTCGATTTTCGAGGCTGGCTAGACACCAGGGCCTCCTGGTCGAGCCGAGGTGCACGCCCACATCATGGCCCTACAATTGCCGAGTCTAGATTATGCAGGCGCTCGGGCTCACCCTGAAAAGACACCAGGTAGCTTGGTCGACTGCTACCATCGCGGGGCAGCGCCTTCGTGCCCTTTCTAGGGTGTGAAGGTGCCGGCGAGATCCACACATAGTTGATTACCGAAGCGGTAGTCCAGCATTCTGCGTCGGTGCATCTGATGTACTGCCACGCCCGGCGAGATGCCGAGTTGCCTCGCCGTGTCCGCGATCTCACGGTCGCGGGTCAGACCGACGAATGGTTCAATGCCGGCCTCGCCGAAGAGGAGATCCATGGCGAACTTGTTGGCTGCCTTTTCTGCGGCGCCATTGCGCTTCTTCTCAGTGCTGTACTCAAGGTGCATCTCGCCTCTGGGATCATTGAGTACGTGTCCGAGCTCGTGGAAGAGCGCCCAGATGACGAAGCCATCTTTACCCCAACGTCCCGTCTGTTGGATGACCGGCACTCGCTTGTCGATCCAGCGGGTCATGCCCAGCAGCGGAAACTTTTTTGGCGGCTCGACCACCATGAAGACCACACCGACACCGACGAGCATGTCCGCGATGTCCCTTAGCATCATGGAATCGGGCATAGCGGCTCTTGACCGTAGCCGTGGGAGTGCCTCCCGTAGCTGATCCGCATCGTAGACGAAGCCACGGCCACGTTCGAACGGCTCGGCGAGCTCCGCCGCGCGCAGCCAGGTCGTCAGGACCGTCGAGTCGATCTTAGAGCCGGACTCCTTCAATGCGGCAAGGGCGTAATCCCCAGTGGATGCTGCCTCATGAAGATGGGCGTACGCCTCCCATGTCCCGCATCTGTGGAACGCCAGAAAGTCAGAGACGAGTGCGCCGGGAGTCCGTATCGTGGCCTTCGTTGCCCCGAGGCTCCGGAGATAGGAGACGGCGTTCGGGTCGATTTTGTCGACGTGATCCGCTAGGTTTTCCTGGTCGGCGACGCGTGCGAGATCGGCCCGGTATGCGGCCTCATAGCGGAGCCACGAGTTGGCTGGGATACCAACGACACGTTCCAAACGGATGGCGGTGTCACTGGTGATCGGTGCGCGCCCGTTAACTATTTCGTTGACCTGCTTACGGCTACATCCCAGTAATTCAGCGACCTTCTGCTGGGACAAGCCCTGATCTTCGATCCATTCCTCGAGGTACTCGCCTGGAGCAACGGCATAGTTGGTGGCGGTCATGACTTCTCCTCTCTCAGTGGTAGTCGTCGATTTTGATTACAGTCACTGTCACTGCGCACAGCGGATTTTCAGAATCCTCAGGGCGGACCAGGAGCCGAAAGTTTGCGCTCAGCTTTCCCGCCCACAAGCCGTCCAGATTTGCTCCTAGAGGATGCCAGTTGCCAAGAGGGTCGTGTATGGGTAGCTCTCCGATGGACTCGGCCGTCTCCAGAGCTTTGATGCGCAGTTTGAGTTTGCCAGCAACGTCTTCGCGCTTCTTACGCATCTCCCGTTCGTCCGTACACAGCTTCTCGAACTTCTTGTCCTCGTATAGCACTTCCAAACAGGTGTCACCGATCTCGTTACAGTCTAGCGCATCTACTAGGAATATCGTACCCGCCGGAGCGCAGGATTCCCGATGTTCGTTGTGAATCTGGGTGCAGACCGAGCTGCCACCAACCCCTCCTGACTCAGGCAGCGGCAACCCCCGCATCAGTGATGCCAGCCAGCAGCCACTGCTCCGACAGGGGGTCCCTGCGCAGCTCGAAGGTGCGCAGCGCGGAGGTTGAGGTCAGCCGGATTATCTCCCCTCATAGTTCATTTGTGCTGGTCAGCGGGGGACAGTCGCCGAGCCACGTTAGCCACGTATGTTTTAGATCCTCGCAGATCGGTAGCCATGTCAAAGCGGAGAGTTCCTCCCCGCACGATGACTACCTCTAAGGAAGCGGATGCTCACGTGGCAGCAGACCATCTGGTAACCCCAGGGATTCAAGACACGTCGGCTCGGAGCAGGATCAGCTGAGATCGCCAGCTCGGGTCAAGGACACCATTACTACTTCGCGAGGCGCTTTAGTCGTGCAAGGATCTGGTGTTCCGCGTCAACGACGCCCACTGTTTTGTGACGCGGGAACACAGGCCCTCGATCAGCCAACTCCAGCGCCCGGCGTGCAGCCTCGACTGCGGTTTGCCGGTCTCCAGTCTTGTCTGCAAGGTCGATCACTGCGAGGTTCCACCGGAAGTGGGCGCTGGGAAATGGAATGCGCGCCACCTCCGGCCATTGGACCAGTAACTCCGCGGCTTCTTCGACGGCCTTCCCATCGCCCCGCCGTATCAGGAGTTCGGCAAGCTTGATGTGCTGCGTCATCGTTGTGCTCTTCAGCGCTGGATTGTCATTGAGCAGGCGCCGATAGTAATACTCCGAGAGCGTCGGGTCATCGTCAACGTACGAGTCCCCCAGGTGCTCCAGAGTTGTGAAGCCCTCCATCGTGGAGAACTCTCCGTCATCCGAGAGCACGCGCGTCCAGAGCTCTCTGGCCCCGCCGACTTCGCCGGCGTCGCGCAGGGCCAGCCCCTTGATACGCAGATACTGCGCACGGTTGTATTTGCGGGACTTGGCGAGGCGTGCCTCGAACGCGGCGCGGTCCGCTTCGCTCCAGCCTGGGGACCGAAACCACTCATCTTCCATGACGAAGATTGTTCCAGAGGACCTGCCGGCTGCTTGGATCCCCGGCCTGCGTCATCTTTCGCTGTCCACTAGATGCTGTGCGAACTGGAGAAGCTCCGCGGCCGTTTGCTCGCGTTGCTCCGGCATCTCATCCCAGAGAATCAAGAGATACAAGAGCTCATTCAGCTCGCTCGGTTGTCCCAGCGGAAACCAGCCAACCCGGTACATTAGCCTCGACCCAGCCAGGACGTCGATCCGCCCTTTGGCGGTCTCCTCGCCCCAATATCGGAGGAGAAAGCCGGCGGCTTCCTCTGGCTCTTCGCGCTCGATGCCCAGTTCTTCGCGGACTGCGCTCCACAAATCAGCAGCATCAGCCCTGTCTCCCGTCGGAAGTCCTGCCACTTCGCGGAGCGAGGGGCTGTCGTAACCCAGGACCAGCAGCTCAGTGGCGAAGTCAGGCAGCTCATGCGGCGGGGTAATCCCTGTCTGCTCACACAGGAAAATCGCCCGTGCCCTCCGCTGACTATCCACGATGGAACTATATCCAGACAAGACGGCGGCTAGGCGCGCGTCTCCAGGCGCCCCCGATCAAGTGCCCGGGCTACTGGAGTCAGTGCTGCCCAACGTTCCTCCTCGGTGGCCTGCAAGGATGGGGGTAAGTTCTTTTCCGGAAGGCGGCGGCTCCTGGCGCAGGGACGCAGGGTCCCGGCGAGGTATTCCACAGCTGCGAGCATCAGCGCGGGAGTGGTGCCGCTCGGGCCCTGAGGCCATACAGCATGTGCTTGCCCGGACTCGTGTAGCTCGCCAGCCCTGAAGGCGATGTCTACGGCCTGCTCTGCCGTTAACTCCACGGCGCGCGCCGCGAGATGAGGCTCGCCTAGCCGCCACAGTTCCCGCGCAATAGACAACGGCGGACTCGTGATCGTGAAGGATCCCATAGATCAATACTCTCGCAAAGGACTCTCATGACTGGCGGGACAGACAGCCGCCAATCTTACGTGAACACTCTGCTATTCCTCGAGCGTGGGGATGCCGAGGTGGGCGCAGATTTCGGGTCCGCCAGGGATGACTGCGACGTTGTTATCGACGACGCACGCGGTCAATTGCGGGACGTAGTGGCCAATGAGCTTGTTCGACCCGGCAGGGCCGCCGAGCGGATTCCCGTACTTGTCGGTGGGCATGCCGCCGTTGGCGCTGGACTGCCCGGGGTCTGCCGTCGGCGTGGTGTGGACGAAACCCGGAGGGACGAGGTCGTCGGTGATGCCCTGGGGATTCATCAGTCCCAGGTCCCAGCTGCGGCCGCACTGGAGGATGGGGTCGGTGATCTGTTGCATTCCTGCGTTCGGATCGCCGGGGCTCGGGTTGTTCTTCGCGTCGAAGCCTGTCACGAAGATCCCCGTGGTGATGTACGGGGGCATGATGACTTTGGGATCTGCTTTGACGGGGTAGGTAGTGGTGAGGTCGGCGCGATAATAGCAGCGGATGTCGCGC
This sequence comes from Pseudarthrobacter sp. rb, assembly GCF_056389225.1. Lineage (NCBI taxonomy): Bacteria > Bacillati > Actinomycetota > Actinomycetes > Micrococcales > Micrococcaceae > Pseudarthrobacter > Pseudarthrobacter sp. rb. The sequence continues at coordinate 43,265 of NZ_JBWJAR010000023.1, forward strand.
TTGTCGTTCACCGGGGCAAGGGCCGTGTAGACCCCGGCCGCGGTGGTTCCAGCTATTGCGGTGCCGGCAACAGCGATCACGACGGGAAGGGCAAGCCATTTGCGTGATCGCCTCGGAGTGCGGCGTGCTTCCTGGACGAGCAGGTTTCGGACACGGTCTTTGGTGTCCTTGGGGTACGTCACTTCGGTCAGGTTCATGACAGCCTCGCTTCAACGATCGTGGTGTCCAACTCTTCGACGGGCACTGGCGTTTGCTTCATCAGGCCCAGTTTGGACCTTGCGCGGTGCAGTCTGGATTTCACTGTCCCGGCCCGTATACCGAGGGCCTTGGCTGCCTCTTCCTGGCTGATCCCGTTCATCAGGCACAGGATCACCACGTCCCGTTCCCCGGCGTGCAGTCCTGCGGTTGTGTCGAGCAGTTCGCGGACTTCACGCTCCGCGTCCACCCTGGACGTCACCGCTTCGGCATGGTCTGCTTCATGTCCGCCGTGCCGGGGATCCGAATGCGGCAGCCTGGTCAGGAAATCGGCATACCGCCCCGATGCTCTTGCCCTGTTGCGGTCTGCGTTTGTGGCGACCCCGAGCAGCCAGGGGAGGAGGCTGTCTCTCTCGGGTCTGAGCTTGTGTCGTTGCCGCCATGCCTCCAGAAAGGTGATCGAGACGAGCTCCTCGGCGTCATGCCAGGATCCGCAGCGGGAGAGACAGTACCGGAAGACCGCGTCGGCGTGCCGGTTGAACAGGACGCCAAAAGCGTCAGCATTGCCTGCTGTGCACGCGCGCCACAGGTCTTCATCGGTGTCCTCCATATGCCTCATACCTTGTAGTGTCCGCAGGCCCGGAAAAGGTTCCCGGTCGTGAGAATGTTTTCGCAGCCCCGATACCCGGGGGTCGGGCGGTGTCTCCTTGCCTGTGAGGGGCGATCCATGAAGCGTTGTTCAGCCAAGGCGGTTTACGGCGAAGCGGATGCCGTAATGCCGGAGTCCTTCGGATGCCAAGTCAATGAGTTCCTGAACTTCCGCAGGGGCCGTACTGACGCAATCAAGTTGGATGCATACAGGACGTCCAGCAGCATCTGGGTATGAGTGCAGGAGGCCCTCATCGAGGACGAACATGGCGTAATTGTTGATCTTTTCCCTCAGCTGTTCTAGCTGTTCCGCAGCGCCTGTCCAAGGACGCTCTTCGACCATGATCAACTTGTATTCATCCTGCACGGGATCGTGCGTCACGAGATCGATCACGTTCGGTTCGTGGATTCCGGGCAAGGCAGGCTCCTATTGGGTGAAGACGGCAGGACAGCGTATCGGCTCATTTGATCATCACTCAGGAGAGTCGAAGGCAACGCTAGCCTCGCCCGGGACCGACTCCCTGCCGGTCTGCGCCGGCGACCGGTCTTTCCTTCGTCGCGTACGCTCGCTTTCATGGAGAACGCAAAGGGCCCAAGATGAGTACCGATTTTGAGGCAAGAGGACCTAATGCAATCGCGTCTAAGGACGGCGAACTCCATATCGCTCGCGTGGGTTTATCTGTGAGCTTTCGTGGACACAAATATGAGATTGACTCAGAAATGCTGGCTCCTCCTATGAGCATAGCCATCTATTTCCGGAACAGCTCGGCGGCGAAGGCGGCTGCGGAGGTGCATGAGTTAGAGCAGCTACGGGAATTTGTCCGAGATGCGCTGCAGTTCGGAGGGTTCGATGTTGAGTTTGACTAGCCGCCGTCTTCCTGGAGGACCTTCCTAGATGCGGCCGGCCGCCTCTCGTCCCTGCAACCTAGTGAGTTTGGGTTGGCTCTGAGCTGAGTGATCGGGAACTAGGCGCGGCGCTCCGACCTGTGGGTCGTACCGGCCGGTTTATTTCGGCCATGAGGGAACGATTGACGCGGTGAGCTGCCTCGAGGTCGGATGACAGCGCTTCAGAGTTCTGTCGAAGCTGACGCAGTTCTTGGATGGCGTCACTGGCTTGCTTGGAAAGGATGATGTTCTGATCGGTCAGTTCTTGAACCCGAAGGCTCTGTGAATGGGCGTCGGTGCCGTCAATCTGGTCGCCGAGCAATTCGGAGATGCGGCGCTGGTGCTTCTGCAGCTCGTGACGGAGCCGTTGGTTCTCCTTGCGCAATAGATCACGTTCGACGGGCCCAACTCCGGCAGTGGATTTCGCTGTTTCCTCGGACGAACCTCTGAATTGCACGGACTGCGCTTTTCTTACGTGCTCCAGGAGTGGTTTCTGGCGGACGAGCCAGGGGCTGACGCCGGCACGGCGCGCAACATCGGCCACGCTGATGGGCGTGTTTGTTCGTGTCATCGCATCGATTGTTGCCAGGACTGCCTGCCTTTTGGCTTTGCTGACTTTCTTTCGGTGCTGCACCATTGCAGCCGTTTTCGAGCCTGAGTGGGTTCTCATTCCTCGTCCTCGAGTACGCGGGTTTTGACCTTGAGGCTTCCGACTGGGATGAAGGGTTTCTCGACGGCGGTCGGGACACTGGAACGGAGCCGGCGCAGTACGGCGGAGGCTTCCGCGAGGGACTCCCTTTCGCTGCCGGGCAATTCGGCCAGCCGCGTTTCCTGCGCAGCGATGAGGGCGGTGAACGCTTCGATCTCGTTCCGGGTGTCAGTGATGAGTGAGGGTCGAAGGTTCTGCGCGACCTGCCAGGCGAGGTCTTCTTTCATCCGTTCCCGATGCGCCTTGAGGTCTGGGAGATGGGAAGGGTCAGATCTGAAGAAAGTGCAGCCGCCGCATTGAAAACGTGCGGGGCATGCTTTGCCCGCTGCTTTGATGTTGGTCGGTTCGGTGCAGTTGCCGAACGGTACTGCGACCGCGGCCATGGAGTAGAGGTCTTCGGTAACGGGGGAGTGGGCGCCCAGAGCGTCGAAGGAAAGCCTTTTGACGGACTCGATGGCTTTGCGTTTTCGTGCGTTGGTCACTGTGTAGTACTGGGCAGTCGTGTCAGCGGACCGGTGGTCCATGAGGCGGCGGAGGGTTTCCTGTGGGACGCCTGCGTCGGCCAGTCGTTGGCAGTAGGAGTGGCGGAACGCATAGGCGAAAACACTGGTCTTGCAGAACGGCGTTCCTGTGCCGGGGCCGTTATTGGGGCCTGGCAGGTCCGGAAGATCGAGGTCGATCCAGTCCCGGAGCCGTTTGTTGAACCACGTTGTCTTGAGGTGTTTGTCCCGGGCCCTGGGACGGAACGTGGGAAAAAGCCAGTCGTGCTGCCCGGGCGGCATCGCGGTGATGTGTTGATCCCGGACAGTAAACCAGGTCTCCAGGGCTTGGGCGGTTTCTGCCCAGATAGGAAGGCGCCTGCCCCTGCGTCTTCCTTTGTCGTTGTGCCAGAGCAGGGTGGCTTGGCCGGTCGTGTCGTAGCTGAGGCAGTCACGGCGGAGACCTGCGGTTTCGCTGGGTCGGCGTCCGGCGTCGCGCAAAAGGGTCAGGTAGCAGGTGAACGCTGCTTTGTAGACGGCGTTGGGGGCAGAGGCTGATGCGGGATTGGAGACTCGTGCGGTGGGCAGCTGCTCGAAGAGGTACTCGATCACGGGTTCGGGAACAGCCCGTCCGGTCTCATCGTCTTCGTCTGCCCCCGGATTGTCTTCGAGGGGGATCTGCAGGTCGTAGTCCAGGGCGAAGGAGAGAGTGGTGTTTTCGAACAGGTCCGAGTTTTTCCGGGCGTAGTCGATCATGCCGGCAAGCGTTGATCCAAGGAGCCGTTTGTAGCTGTTGGGCAGGGGGTGCCCATCGAGCCGGGCAAGACCTGCCAGCGCCTGCGCCAGGACCTTGCCATGTTCTCGTGTGAGGTCGGACGCGTTTGTGGGTGAGGGGAGGTTCCGCGCCGCGCACCGGACGACAAAGTCCGTGCAGAGCCGTGCGACGTGAGTGATGAGGGTCGTCGCGGAAGTCTCCGTGGTGGACCGCTCCAAGATCCATAGCTTGGCCATTTGCCGGGCCCATTCCAGGGGTATAGGCCGGAAATCCAGGGCTGCCAAGGAGCGGGCCGACCCGGATCTGTTGGATGACGTCGTCAGAAGACCGAATGGGATGAGGTCTGACCGGAGAAGATCGCCGTTGGTGGACCACGGGACGTAGCGTTCGAGTAATCTGGCCCGCACCACACGGAACATCGACCAGGCATTTACCGAGCGCATGACCTTGCTTTCGGACAGGACCCGGGTGTCCGCGTTGAGGAAGGATTTCGTGGCCTGCGGGAAGTCCATGGCCGAACGGATGAGAGCCCGGGTCGTAATGATATTGATGGGGAAACCAATGCCGTCCTGGTGCTGAAGGGCCCACAGCAGTTCCGTGGCCAATCCGGGGTGCCGCCGGCGCAATGCAGCGAGGTTGAGTTCGCATCCGCCTGTTGTGGGGGAGGGGGCGTGGATTTCCCGGTAGCCGTCGGGTTCCAGCGAGACGACAGCTTCTCGCTCGAGGTGCAAAGTCAGCTCTCCCTGGGTGGCGATCAGCTTTGAATGGCGCCTGCAGAGCCCGATCCGGTTGGCTGCCTGCCGTTTGTAGCCGCACCATGGGACGGCGCAGTATTCCGGTGCCGTAACCGGTTTGGCTTCCTGGGCAGCCACCCAGGCTGCGATGTCTGGCACTGTCCTGACAGGGTGGTGGCCCAGGCATAAGGGAGGCAACCGGTCCTTTTTCTGGTGCCATCGTCGGGGGTTTCCGTCCGTGGCGGCCATGAGGGGCACGCCTAGGCCTTTACTGCGGTTCGTGCAGTTTGCCACTGAGCACAGGATCGGGTCGATGCGGCATGCCCAGTTTGTCTTCTGCAGTTCGGCTGCCTGTTTGACCCAGTCCTCGGCGCTCATGGCGCCCATGCGCTTGGTGTGCCGGATGTAGCGGCCAGTGCAGATGTTGCACAGTCCGCTGCGGCGGGTGAATGAGGGACGGGAGCATCCGGGGAAATTACAGCCGTTGACGAGGGTCCCCAGATGGCCTGGGACTCCGGTGAAGATCCACGTCCTGCTGTCCCATTCGTTCGGGCGCCAATCCTCCCGGATTTCCTGGACCAGCATGTCCTGGAACCGGGAGAGGTCCAACGACGCGTCGACCGGTTCCGTTCGTGCCGGGGCAGGAGCAACATCAGGCGCGGTCTGCCCTGCACCGCTCATCGGTGCCGCTCCGAACCTGGCCGGACACTTTCGATGGCGTCGCGAAGATCTTGGTCGCTGGCATGCTCATACACGTGCTGGGACGAGGGACTGCGGTGCCCGAGCAGTTCCTGGACGTCCGCTCCCGGCACTCCGGCCCGCTTCCAGCGGGTCGCCGCTGTATGCCGTGTCATGTGCGGGTTGACCCGGAGACCGGCGCGCCCTGAGGAGCGGTAGAAAATCTTGACGGCATTGGAGTACTTCATCGCCTCCCCGGCGTGGGACCGGGAGTACAAGTTGACGAAAACCATCGGGCTTGAGTCCACGTCCAGACGGTCGATGCGGTCCTCAGCGTAGAGGTGGTACAGGGTGCAGGCCGCTTCAGTGACGGGGATGCTGCGCGGATTCGCCGACTTTGACAACGCGGCGTTCGGGTTCTGGCGCCGACGGACATGGATGTGAGGGCCGGCGGTCGCGCAGCCGAGGCCGCGGGAGTCATGGAAGAGATGCAGATCCTCCGTCCGCAGGCCCAGTGCTTCGCCGATTCGGAGGCCTGTTTCGAGCATCAGCGCCACCAGGAAGCGGTCACGCCGGTTGGCCATCGCCGACAACAGCGAATGGGCAGAGTGTTCGTCGAGAAGCTTGGGGGCTTCTTCGACTTCCTTGACCCTCACAGCCCTGGCCTTGGATACCTTGCCCGGCAGGAGCCTGTCACCGGAATACCCGTACGCGATTCGCGTCTCATAGAAGCCGGCCGCCGTCTTCTCACTGATCAGATCACTGCGGGCGGCCCACATGTAGAACTGGGTCAGGGCCGCAGCGTACTGATTCATTGTCTTCCCGCTGCGGTAACGCGGCTCACGATATTCGATGTCCGATTCAGTGGCGGGCAACGGAGAAGCAGCGAGTTCCCGGATAAACCGTGAAACGACGGGCACGCCGTCGGCCCAGTTCAACCGGGCCGGACCGAGCCAAGTGAAGAACGCGGCGAGGCGTTGCGCGTACGCCCTCAGGGTATTCGTCGACCGGGAGGAACCAAAGAGGTAGTGAAGGTATGAGCTGGATTCAGGATGTAGTTCGAAGGTGGAAGTGTCCACAACTGCCCACGACGGGCCCCCGGCCTTGTGGATGACCCTGAACGCGATCCAGTGCCGTGGAATCGAGGGGTCCGGGTGGTTGGTCGACGGAAACGTAATCAATGAATGCGCCATGCGGACGTACCTCGTCGGGGTAGATAATCCGTGCGTTCCGAGACGACCCTAGTTCAGAACACACATCCCTGTGAACCCCACCGGAGGGTAGATAAGGCGGACCTGGACCTGCCAGTGTTCGATGCTGACCAGGTCACCGCAGCCCACCGGCGCCCGTTTGGCGGTGTTCCACCAGTCCGAGCGTGTAAACCAGCGCACTGGTTCGGCGGCTACCGCCCAGATCCGGTCGTCATATCTGACGGCCAGGGGAATGCCTTTGGCGGTAAACCGGACCTGCACCGGGACGTCCAGGGGTTTATCACTTGCTGTTCTTGCCACGGGTCCGCTCTCCCAAATTCCTGTTCATCATTTCCTCCCGGCGAGTGACCGCCGAACTCCACACCCAGGTCCGGTACGTGACCGGCCCGTCCTTCCACGTCACTTCGGCCGCCCTCGCTGTCCAGGCAAAGACCTCGCCGTCCACCAGCTCCGCGCAATTCGGGAACCGGATCCACGCCTTCACCGGGATCCCCGGATATCCGTTCTTGACCGGGAAGTGCTCGAAATCGAGCTCTTCCACGGTCAACCCGATTGGGCCGGCCCGCCGCGCGTACTGCGCCTGCAGCGCGGCCGCAAAACTCTCGGAGGACATAGCACAACCTTAGGACATATATTCGAATAGACACGCCAAAGAACGGCGGCCATGGTGCTGGCCGCCGGCTCCCATCATGGGCGAGGGGTACGACAACGAGGCCCCGGGTCTTACCCAGTGGGGACAGCTTTGAGCTGTGCGGAGGGCTCCACCTGCCCGCCAATGGGCATAACCCGGAGGCCAAGAGCCCTGGGCTTGCGCTGCGCTGCACCCAGGAGATGGTCCTTCGCTGCGCTCCGGCCTGTAAATGCTTGTTTTTCCCTTACATCTGGCTGGGTTGTTCTCCGTACAAGGCCGCTCATCGTAGCCGGCCGGGGGCCCGACCCATCAACCCACGTACACGGACAATCCCACGCGGTCGCCAGGGCTCCCTTATTTCGCGGGCTTCCCCGCGCACTCTTCGGGGTTGACGGCCCACCCTCGACCGGCCGCGACAGCGGGGGCCTCGCACGGCGGGGCAGGAAGGAGGTGGCTACATGAGCATCGACGAAGCGATCAAGCTCGCGACAGCGGTCGTGAGCTTGATGACAGCTGTCATCGCTCTGCTCTCCACGCGGAACGCGCTCTTAACGAGCAAACGCTCCCGAGCGGCAACTCGGAAGCGTAAGCGTAAAGCAAGGAAGTAGGTGTAGCTACGAACCCGGTGGTCGTAACCGCAAGGCTGCGGCCACCGGCTCCTTCCCAGACTAAGTCCTGTTCAACGATAAGGAAACCATAATGGAGCCTCTGACCATCATCAACTTCGTGCTCTCCCTGGCGGCACTTGGCGCTTCCATCACCGCCTACCGCGCCACCGCCAAGACCCGGAAGGACCAGGAAACGTAAAACGGGCGAGAGGCGGGCCGCAGTCCGTGGGTCCGCCTCTCGGCACTGCACGCCTGAAGCCAGGCGCGGGGAGCAAAGCGCCCTATTGGGGACGCCCTGGTTTCCGCTGCGCTTCAACCAGTTTGTTGGGCGTCCGCTGGCGCGGCCGGCTGTTGGGTCCAGGATGCACCGTCGCAGAGCTCCGGACCCCCTGAACCTGCCTTGTCTACGACGATGCTCCTATAGGCGTCAAATTGGTTTGGCGGTTCTATCAGGACCCAACGCGCACGGAGCTTGATCCTGACGCTGCGTCAGGTCCTAGGCTGGGAAACATGTTGGAGACCGGTGGGCAGTTGTGGAGCATTGGCGAACTGGCCACGTTGTGCGGGGTCACTGTGCGGACCTTGCACCACTACGACCAGATCGGACTATTACGCGCGACAGGGCGAACCGACTCCGGGCACCGGCGGTATTCGGAGGAAGATGTCCGCCACCTCTACCGCATCAGGGCGCTACGGGCGCTGGGCCTGTCTCTGGAGCAGGTCCGCGAGGTCCTGGCGTCATCGCCGAACGACGTCGGCGCCGTGCGGCAATTGTTCACCGCCCAGTTGTCCGCGCTACAGGACCAAGCGGAACAGGCGCGGCGCCTCCAGCACCAGATCCGAGCCCTGCTGGACAACATGGGCAGCACCATGCCGGGGGTGGATCACTTCATATCAATTCTGGAAGGGATGACCATGTACGAGAAGTACTTCACAGAGGAACAGCGCACCGAACTGGCGCAACGCCGAGCTGAACTCGGTCCAGCTGTCGTCGACGATGCTAAGGCCACGTTTGCAAGCCTGGTCGAAGAAGGCCTGGGCTATCTGTCGGCAAATACGCCTGTGGACGACCCCGCGGCACGGGACTTTGCGAGGCGTTGGGATGGCCTCGGTTCCCAGTTCCACAGCAGTGACGCGACCAAGACTGCGGCGCGGAGCATGTGGCAGGACAACAGCCCAGAGCTGAGCGCCAGGCTGCCATGGCCCGCGGACCGGCTCCAGGAATTAGTGACGTATCTCCAGAGGGTCCGGGACGCTGGCTAGAGCGGGCACTCTGGCTGGGAATTCATCTGTCCTAGAAATCCAGCTGTCTTTTTCAAATGGCTGACGGGTGAATATGGCGTACGTCCTGTTTTCATTTGCCCCGCAGGGAGTATTTGTTGGACTCTCGACGTTCCTGGGCCTAATGGTCTGGCATGCGTGGCAGCGCCGGGGCGGCTAGCCCAGGAGACATGGGCCTAGGCTACTTTTTGCTCGATGAGCCATTGTCGGTAGGTCGCCGCCAGGTCGTCGTTACGGATGTGCCCGCGTTCCAGACGCGAAATGATGGAGACCCATTGGCCGAGTTCGCCGGCGACGGTCGTGATGGTGAGCCCGAGTTCTGTCCGCATGTGGCGGAGGTCGGAGTTGTTGGGCGCCGGCCGGGGGTTAGTGATCTGGCGGTAGATCTCTCTCGCTGCGTAGCGTTTGAGGCAGCGCATGATTTCGCGCTTGCCCTTTCCCTCGGTCGTCCGTTTGACCACGTAATCCTTGGTCCGTTGGCACGATCCCATGCGGACCAGGACTACCTGGTGCAAGGCGTTGTTGGCGCTACGGTCCCCGCCTCTACTGAGCCGGTGGCGGGTTGTCTTGCCGGATGAGGCTGGTACCGGGGCGACCCCGACAAGCGAAGCGAACTGGGCTTCGTTCCCCAGACGGTCCGGGTTGTCCCCGACGGTGATCAACAGCTGGCTGGCTACTTCGGTCCCGACTCCTGGGAGATCACAAAGCATCGGAGCATAGCTGTCCAGGACTTCCTTTAATGCCGCGTCAGCAGCCTCGATTTCAGTTCCTAAGGCCTGGCACCGGGCTGCCAACGCCTTGAGCGTCAGAACAGTTACGTACTCGGGGTCCGCCAGATGTCCCGAAGGTCTCGTGCGCTGCAGGGCAGTAATCAGCGCGGACGTGGGTAGCGCCCGGTATTTCGCCCGGACTTTGTCAGGGGCCGAAACGAGGAGCGCCTTGATCTGGTTGATGGCCGCGGTCCGGGCCTTGATGGCTGATGCACGCCCCGAACGTAGGATCCGCAGACATTCGACGGGGCCGTCCTTGGCCTTCGGGATCGCCTTCGTCCGCCCCTCGAGTACAGACTTAGCGGCCTGGTAGGCGTCCAGCGGGTCGGACTTCCCCTTAAGTCGCCGGGCGGCCCGGTTCGGGCGGTTTACCTCCAGCACGGAGAGCCCTTCACCGCGGAGGGTTCTGGCGAGCTCGGCGCCGTATGATCCTGTTCCTTCGACACCGACGGCTATAGCTGTGCCGTGGGAGGTGATGAACTCGATGATTTTCCGGTATCCCGATCCCACGGCCAGGAATTCCTTGTCCGCAAGGGGTTTGCCGTGTTCATTGATGACGGCTACGTGGTGTGTGTCAGCGTGGGTGTCGATACCCGCGATGACGTTTGTTGGTTCGCTTGCCAAGATGGAAATTGCCCCTCAGTCGCGTCGAATGCTGATTGATCGGGCGCGGGCCAGGTGGGCAGACAAAACGGTAATGGGACTGGTCGTATCAGGCTCCTATGAGGTCATGTCCGCCTGGCTCGACACCCCTTCTTAACGGACCTTGAGCCGGCGGACAGATCGTCGGGAAGACAGTGCCGCCTGGTACGTCAATTTTTGGCTGGGTCACGCCGACTCAAGGACTGTTCCAGTATTACCGTTTTTGGCTGCTGTCCTTCGGATTGTACGTGCCCGTTCGGGCCCCTCTAGCCCCTGTCGTTCCTCCCGGGGCCTGCGCCCCGGAAAGTCTTCTCCGGCGCTCCTTCGTCGCTTATTTCCTTTCGAAGATTTCCCGGGTCTTGCCCTGCGGGTAGACGGGCCTGCACGTGCACAGCTCCGCAAGCTTCGCCAGCAGCCAAAAACAACGGGGGGAGAGGGGAGCTGGCCGGTCACCTGAGCCGCCCCACCCACCCAACTTCTCGGCAAGAAGGAGCAACACCATGAACGCAACACCCACGCTTGAAATGCTCGACCCGGCAGCCCTGACCGTGGACATCAACGTCCGCAAGGACGCCGCCCTGACCGCTGACTTCGTCGCCAGCATCAAGGAACACGGCGTGATGGAACCCGTGATCGCCCACCGCAAGGACGACGGAACCGTCCACGTCCTGATGGGCCAGCGCCGCACCCGCGCCGCCGTCGAAGCCGCCCGGCCCCTGATTCCGGTCATGATCATCGAGTCCCCCGAGGAAGCCGAACGCATCGTCACGCAGGTAGTGGAGAACATCCAGCGCGCCGAACTCACCGAAGCCGACGAAGCGGACGCCTACCACCAGCTGTCCCTGATCGGCGTCTCCGCCGCCGCGATCGCCAAAAAGACCGGACGGACCAAGACCACCGTCGAGTCAGCCCTCAAAGCCAAGTCCACCGAGACCGGAGCCGCCGCCCTGGGCAAGGGATACACCATCGAAGAAGCCCTGATTCTGGCCGAATTTGAGGCGGACGAGGACGCGACGGCCGAACTGGAATCGGTCATCATGGACGAACCCGACATGCTCCTGCACGTCACCCAGCAGCTGCGCGACAAGCGCGACCGCGCCGCCGCGCTGGCCGCACTCACCGCCGAACTGGAAGCCGCCGGAACCATCGTGGTTCCCGAATGCGGGTACGGGGAGGACAGCGAAACCCTCCGCGTTACCTCGCTGAAAAGGGCAGATGGGGAACCGGCCACCGACGAGGACGGCAACGCCGTCTACATCGAGACCGGCTACCGCGGCGAGCACTCCGCCGTCCCCGTCGTGACCGGCTGGAAAGACCTTGGCTTCACACTCCGCTACTACGGCGGCTACGGCACCTCTTCGGCCCCCAAAGGCCCCATGACCGAGGAACAGAAAGCCGAACGGAAGACCCTGATCGAGAACAACAAGCTGATGCAGTCAGTCCTGTTAACTGAACTTCATCGTAGAGTCTGGATCAGGGTTCTCCGGAGAGGTGGTTCTCGTGGACGAAGTGCGGCTCAAACTACTCGAGGGACAGATTGGCCTTATGGCGATAGGCGTAGTGGTC
>NZ_JBWJAR010000024.1:0-42146 GCF_056389225.1 Pseudarthrobacter sp. rb
GGCAGGTGGTTCAAACACGCAGAAGTCCCCGTCCCACTTGGGACGGGGACTTCTGCGAACAGCCGATAGCTGGCCGCTAAAGTGGATACATCGCATTTGCGAGTCCAACTTTCGGGGACCAGTTCAGATCGAGGGGCCTTTTTGTGTCTGTTCCCCTATGCCTGCGGCTGCTGGCAGTAGGGGCACCAGTAGAGGTTCCGGCCGGCAAGGTCGGCCATGAGCACGATGGTTTGGCACACCCTGCAGGGCAGCCCGTGCCGTTTATAGACAAAGTGGACGTCGTCGCGGTGCGGGAAATGTGCGCTCCTGGGCGGCACGGGCTCCCCTGCCGCGGCCGCCTTGGCGGCCGTGGTGCCATCGAGCGTCCAGTACTTGGGCGGGGTGGTGATGATCCGCCCATCGGCCACGCCGTCGTTCATGACGGCGACGATGTCGCGCCACAGCCTGCGGGCGTCGTTGTCCGGCAGCGCGGTTCCGGGCAGCAACGGATCGAGGCGGCGGCGGAACAGCACTTCGGCACGGTAGACGTTCCCGACGCCGGCAATCACCTTCTGGTCCATGAGCAGGGCCGCCAGCGGGGTCTTCCGGGTCCGGACATTGGCGGCGAACCGCCCGGCGTCCCCGCGAAGGTTCCGCAACGGATCCGGCCCCAGCCGCGCCAGGACGGCGTCGGCCTCTGCTGCGGTGATGGTCTCGCAGGTGGTGGCCCCGCGAAGGTCCGCCCAGCCGTGGCTCCCGGCGAGCCGGACCCGGACGGCCCCGACGGGCGCCGGCGGGCCTGCGTAGGGCGCGCCGCCGTCGTCGTCCCCGTCAGTGAACGCCTCCTGCTCCCCTACCCGCCGCGGCGCACCGATGCTTGACGCGCCGGCGAAGGTGCTGTCACCACCGAAGCTCCAGGCCCCGTACAGGCCAAGGTGGACGTGCAGCACCAGCGAGTTGTCGAAGTGCAGGAACAAGTGCTTCCCATGAGCCTCGGCAGCGACCATGGTGCGGCCGTCCAGCAGCGCCGCTCCCCCGCTGAACCTGCCCTGGGGACTGGACACAGCCAGTGCCTCGCCGAGGAATACATCGCCGAACTGGCGGGCGAGCCGGCGGACGGAATGGCCCTCGGGCACTACTCGATGACCTCGCCGGTGGCCTCAAAAACAGCGATCTTTTCGATCCTGCGGATGTGGCGTTCATCATTGCTGAAGGGCTCCGCCAGGAACGCCTCGACCAGCTCGGTGGCTTCCTCCACCGTATGCTGGCGGCCGCCCAGGGCAACCACGTTGGCGTCATTGTGCTCGCGGGCAAGGGTGGCCGTGGAAAGGTTCCAGGCGAGGGCGGCGCGGATGCCCCTCACCTTGTTGGCGGCAATCTGTTCACCGTTGCCGGAGCCGCCCAGCACGATGCCCAGGGCATGGACGCCGGCCTCCCGGTCAGCCACCACGGCGAGTGCCGCGTTGATGCAGAACGACGGGTAGTCGTCCTGGGCGTCGTAGACCTTGGGGCCATGGTCAACCACCTCGTATCCCTTCCCGGTCAGGTGGGACACCAGGTGGGCGCTGAGCTCCATGCCTGCATGGTCGGTGGCGATATGGACCCGCGGGTAGGCAGGGGTAGTGGTCACGTGCTAAGTCCGTTCGGTTGTGGGAGCTGGCGGCCACCGGGTGGGGCCGGAACGACACGGATAAGGATACTAGGGCAGCCCGGGGTCGGGGCTCTGGCCTTCCGTCGGTGGCGGCGGGCCGCCCCCGCGACGGGCCCTGGCGGCCACCCGCGTCAGGACTTCGGCAAGCCGCGCGGCTGAGGCCTGGCTGCCGCCGCTGACGGCAAGGCGCTGGCCGTCGGTCTTGCTGACGACGACGGCGGGGCCGCTGCTGACCAGCATGGCTGCGGTTCCGTGGTGGTGCCGGTAGCCCCACCCGCCGTAGTCCGCGGCCCTCACTTCTGCGGCACTGGCGTCGGAAATGGCACCGGCAGGCACGTCCATGACCGGCACCACCCCGGCCAGCAGGACCTTGAGTCCGCGCCGGTCCGCCCTGATGCGGGCGAACAGGAACGCTGTCCCCACCAGGGCCAGGACCACGAGCAGGATGCCCAGCCAAGGCACCACGACGGCGATGAGGGCCGCCGGGAACAGGGAGGCGATGGCGATCATGACGAAGACGGAACTGCGGGCATGGACCCAGAGCCTGATGCTGTCCAGGGCAAGGTCGGGGTCCAGTTCCTTGGCGATGGCGACCTGGAGAGCCCTGTCATCATCCGGCGACCATTGCCGGTCAGCCTTGTAGACCATGGCCATGGTCACCCCGAGCGATACCGCGGCACCGCTGCCAAGGGCAAGCACCGTCATGTCCACATGCGACTGCCGGGCGTCGGCCAGCCCCGTCTGGCCGATCAGGCCCGCGGCAAGGGCGGAGGTGATGAACAGGCTGAGGAAGAGTCCGGCACCCATCATGATCCGCCGCATCATGACCGGCCGCCCAAGGGGCACGGCCTGGAGCAGGACCAGCCAGCCGGCAACGACAATTCCGGCCGCACCAACCCCCACGTAGGCGCCGAAGGGCGCGAAGTCGGCCCCGCCGTCGTCCGTCCAGCGGATGGCGACCGGCTCCGGAAGGTCCGGGCGCAGCAGCGACGCGCAGTAGGCAAAGGCGGCGGCCAGGACGACGGGGAACCCGACGGCGAAGCGCAGGGCCTTGGTGTCCACCGAATCCAGCAGCTTTCCCATGCATTTAACGCTACCCCTGCGGCTGCCCGCCCAACCGTCCGGGCACCTGCAGCCGGCTGTGAGCTGCGCAACTTGCCAAGGACCCCAAGGATGAAAGAATGCATCACAGTGCCGGAACCGGGACCACCGGCCGGCAGCCCTAAATTCTCTGGAGGCCCTCTTTTGCCAGGCATGAACCTGACGCGCGCCGAAGCCCGTGAGCGCGCCGAACTGATCACCGTCGAGTCCTACGATGTCAGCCTGGACCTGACCCGCGGCGGAGAGGTCTTCGGCAGTACCACCACCGTGAAGTTCGCGGCGTCGCCGGGGTCGGCCAGCTTCATCGATGCCGTCACCCGCACGGTGCACAGCGTGACCCTGAACGGCCGCGCCCTTGATCCGGCCGCCGTGGCCGACGGCGTGCGGATTCAGCTGCCGGACCTGGCGGAGCACAACGAGCTGACAGTCGTGGCCGACATGCCCTACATGAACACCGGGGAAGGGCTGCACCGGTTCGTGGACCCGGTGGACAACGAGGTCTACCTGTACACGCAGTTTGAGGTTCCCGATTCCCGCCGGATGTTCACCGTCTTCGAGCAGCCGGACCTGAAGGCAACGTTCGCCTTCACCGTCACCGCGCCGTCCCACTGGGATGTCATTTCCAACTCCCCCACCCCTGAGCCGGCGCCGGCGGCGCCCGCCGAAGACGGTGCCGGCCGGTCCGTGTGGACCTTCGCACCCACGCCCCGGCTGTCCTCCTACGTCACCGCCCTGATCGCGGGTCCGTACGAGTCTGTCCGCAGCGAGGTCACCAGCTCAGACGGCCGGGTTATCCCGCTCGGAGTCTTCACGCGCAAGTCCCTGATGCAGTACCTCGATGCGGACAACATCTTCGAGCTCACGCGGCAGGGCTTCGGGTTCTTCGAAGCACAGTTCGGCTGCCCCTACCCGTTTGAGAAGTACGACCAGCTGTTCGTGCCGGAATTCAACGCCGGGGCCATGGAGAACGCCGGGGCGGTGACCATCCTGGAAGGCTACGTGTTCCGCAGCAAGGTCACTGGCGCCCAGATCGAGCGGCGCGCCATCACGGTGCTCCACGAACTGGCGCACATGTGGTTCGGGGACCTGGTGACCATGCGGTGGTGGAACGATCTGTGGCTCAATGAGTCCTTCGCCGAATACATGTCCCACCTGGCGGCGGTGGAGGCCACGTCCTTCACCAGCGCCTGGACCACCTTCGCCTCCGTGGAAAAGTCCTGGGCGTACCGGCAGGACCAGCTGCCCACCACGCACCCCATCTTCGCCGAGATCAACGACCTGCAGGACGTGGAGGTCAACTTCGACGGCATTACCTACGCCAAGGGCGCCTCGGTGCTGCGGCAGCTGGTGGCCTGGGTTGGACCGGACCAGTTCATGGCGGGTGTCCGTGAATACTTCGCCAAGCACTCCTGGCACAACACGGAGCTGCAGGACCTGCTGGTGGAGCTGGAGAAGGCCAGCGGCCGCGACCTGGACCGCTGGGGCCGGCAGTGGCTGGAGACCGCGGGCGTGAACACGCTGGCTCCCGAGCTGGCGGTGGATTCCGACGGGAAGCTGCGGTCCTTTGCCATCCTGCAGTCCGCGGTACCGGAGTGGCCCACCATCCGGCCGCACCGCCTTGCCGTGGGGTTCTACAACCTGGACGACGCCGGCAAGCTCACCCGGGTGCACCGGGAGGAACTGGACGTCGACGGCGAACGCACGGAGGTGCCGGCGCTGGCCGGCCTGGCCCGGCCGGACCTGATCCTCATCAACGACGACGATCTTGCCTACGCCAAGGTGCGGCTGGACCCGGCCTCTCTGGCCACCGCCACCGCGCACCTGAAGGACTTCGCTGCAAGCCTGCCGCGGACCCTCGTCTGGAACTCCGCGTGGGACGCTGCCCGTGACGGTGAGACCCCGGCACGGAAGTACGTGGAGTTGATCCTGGCCAACGTCGCTGCGGAGACGGATTCTTCCGTGATCCTGGTCCAGCTCCGGCAGCTGGCCACCACCCTGAACTTCTATGTGGCCGAGGAACACCGCGAAGCCACCACTGTCGCGGCCGTGGACCGGTTGTGGGATTTGGCGTCGTCTGTTCCCGGCGGCTCCGACGGCCAGCTGCAGTTCATCAAGTCCTTCGCGCTGCTGGCCCGCAGCGCGTCCCAGCTGGACCGGGTGTCCGGCCTCCTGGACGGGTCCGTGGTCCTGGACGGCCTGAGCGTTGACCAGGACCTCCGCTGGGAGCTGGTGGCTTCGCTGGTTTCCGGCGGCCGGATGGGGCAGGACGGCATCGACGCCGAGCTGGAGCGGGACAACACCTCCAGCGGCCAAAACGCGGCTGCCCTGGCCAAGGCTGCCATCCCCACCCCGGAGGCGAAGGCCGCGGCCTGGGAATCCATTGTGGTCAAGGGGGAACTGTCCAACGCGCTGCAGGGATCGGCGGTGACCGGCTTTATGCGGGTGCTGGACCGTTCGCTGCTGGAGCCGTACTCGGAGCTGTACTTCGCGGCTGTGCCGGGCATCGTGGCAACCCGCACGCACGCACTCGCCCAGCAGATCGTCGTCGGCCTCTACCCGGCGCTGTTGACCACGCAGGCCACGATCGACCGGACGGACGCCTTCCTGGCGTCGCTGCCGGCGGAAAGCGCTGCGCTGCGGCGGATGATGCTGGAGAACCGCGACGGTGTTGCCCGCGCCCTGCGTGCGCGCGGCGCCGATGTCCTGCAGGAGGGCAGCCCGGCGTGAGCCTCAACGAACACCGGTACTCGCTGACGGTCCAGTGGACAGGCAACCGGGGCGGCGGCACCTCGTCCTACCGGAGCTACTCCCGGGACCATGACGTGCTGGTTCCGGGCCTGCCGGTCCTCAAGGGCTCGGCAGACCCCACCTTCCATGGAGACCGGGAACGGTACAACCCGGAGCAGCTTCTCCTGGCTGCGCTGGCGCAGTGCCACATGCTGTCCTACCTGCACGTGGCGGTGAAGCACGGCGTGGTGGTCACGGGTTACCGGGATGAGGCGACCGGACTGATGCGGCTTAACCGGGACGGCAGCGGCCAGTTCGAGCGGGTCACCCTGCACCCGCACGTGACGGTGGCCGACGCCGCGCAGGCGGAACTGGCGGCCTCGCTGCACCATGAGGCCAACCAGGTCTGTTTCATTGCCCGGAGCGTGAACTTCCCGGTGGAGCACCAGCCGGTGACGGTGGCTGCTTAGGCTTCCCCGCCCTGCAGCAGCTTGACGAGCCGTTGCTCCGTGGCGGGGTGCAGGCCGGCCTTGCGGGACCGGTCCAGCCCGCGGACGCGTTCATCTGCCAGGGTGTCGGCCAGGGTTTCCTGCCAGGGCCGCAGCACCATCCCCGCGGCCTTGGCTGCCTGGTTGCTGCGGGCCATGAAGCCCTCATGGCGGGGCGGCAGCCAGAGCGGAAGGGAATCAGGCCCGGACCAATAGTTGACGCCCTGCTCCACCAGCCATTCTTCACCGGCAGTAATGGTGGCGGGTATGTTGGCGGTGGAGAGCTGGCCGCAGGCGCTGATGAGCTCTGCAAAGGCCACTTGGTCCCCGCTGGCGTTCAGTGGGCCGGAGGTCCCCTGCTCCGCTGCAAGCAGGATCCACGCCGCCAGGTCCCGGACGTCGATGACCTGGGTGGGCTGGTGCCCGATGTCCGGGACCAGCACCGGCCCGGGGGTGCCGGCGAAGCGGGCCGGCCAGTAGCCGTAGCGGTCGGTGGGGTCGCCAGGGCCACTGACCAGGCCGGCGCGGCAGAGGTGGGCCCTGCCGCCTGTGGCGTCCAGGGTGGCCTGTTCGATGGCCACTTTGGACTCGCCGTAGTTCCCGGGGGTGGAGAGAGTTCCGGGGGCAAGCGCCGGCAGGAGCCGGGCGTCCTCTGCCGTTCCGGGGACGGAATGGTCCGCATAGGCTGAGCAGCTGGAAACGAAGGTCCAGTGGCCGGCCTTCGGAGCGAGGGCGGCAAGGGCCTCCCGTGCAGGTGCAGGGTCCCGGGCAACCTCGATGACGGCGTCCCACGTGCCGGCCACGCAGGAGTACGCTGCCGGGCCCGCCGACCGGTCCGCCCTTGCCCACTCGGCGCCGGGCGGCGGCTCACCGGACTCTCCCCGGGCCAGGCACGTGGCGTGATGCCCCGCGGCCACCGCCTGCCTGGCGATTTCCCGGGAGAGGAAGGCTGTTCCGCCGAGGATGAGGATGCGCATTGCTCCACGCTACGGCGCTAGGGTTGAAAGAGAACAGCGCAATATCCCAAGGAGCTATTTCCACCCATGGTCAGCATGTTGTCCATCCTTCCCGACGCCGCGAGCCAGCCGTCCGGCGTAAGCGTCCCAGGCATCGTGATCAGCCTCGGCGTCGGCGTTGCCGTCTGGCTCGTGGCCACGTTCATCATTTCCCGCATCACCAGGCGGGTGGCGTCGGGGAGCAATTTCTTCAAGAAGCCCACGTTCAAGTGGGCTGCTCCGGCCTTTCGGGCCCTTGACCACGAACGCCGCGTCCAGCGTGCCGAAACCATCGGTTCACTGCTCAACAGCGTGGTGGGCGTGCTGGTGGTCATCATCACCGGCATGTACGTGCTGCAGAACCTCGACATCAACATTGCCCCACTGCTGACCAGCGTGGGTATCCTCGGTGTGGCCATCGGCTTCGGCGCCCAGCAGTTGATCCGCGACTTCCTGGCCGGGATCTTCATTACCATTGAAGACCAGTACGGGATCGGTGATGTGATCGAAACCAGCGAAGTGGTGGGCGTGGTGGAGTCCATGGGACTGCGGATCACCCGCGTCCGCTCCGACGACGGCGCCATCTGGTACCTGCGCAACGGCGAGATCCTGCGCGTGGGCAACCGGTCGCAGGGGCGTTACGTTCCACTGCATGAGTCCGACGACGGCACCACCGACCAGGGCTCGGCGCACGTTGAGACCAAGAAGACTGACCAGAAAGCCGGGGACTAGCATGTCGCTTCCCATTGAGCCGCGCCCCGGGCAGCGGCCCCAGTTGATGCAGAACGATCCCTTCAGCAAGCCGGATTACACCGACAGCTTCTACGACGCGGTGGGCGGCCACGAGACCTTCGTGAAGCTCATTGACGTGTTCTACGACGGCGTGGCCACCGATCCCCTGCTGCGGCCGATGTATCCGGAAGAGGACCTGGCGCCCGCGAAGCGCCGCTTCCTGATGTTCCTTGAGCAGTACTGGGGCGGGCCCACAACGTATGGCGAGGAGCGCGGCCACCCGCGCCTGCGCATGCGGCACATGCCCTTCAAGGTCACGCCGGAGGCAAAGGACCGGTGGCTGTTCCACATGCGCACCGCCGTGGACGCTCTGGAGTTGCCGCCACTTTACGAGGGAACGCTGTGGGACTACATGGAACGGGCCGCGCTGTCCATGGTGAACAGCCCCTCCGGTTCCTGAGTCTCTTATCGGGCCGGCGCCCTGCGGTCTGGCCTAGAGCAGTCCGCTGCCCGTCCGTGCCAGGACGTGGCCGCGCGGTCCGGTAAGCCGGAACCAGCGGCCGGCCTGGTAGAGCTTCTGGTCGCCGTCCCCCAGGAACCCCAGCGCGAAGGCCGCGAAGGCAGCGCCGGCGGGCAGTCCGGCGTCGTCCAGTTCCCGCCCCCATACCGCGGCCCGTGCGTTGTTCACGATGAGTGCGCCCGGCTTGTCCGGCACGATGCCCGCCACCTCGGCGATGCCTGCCTCGGCAGCCGCCCGCAGGCGGGCGTCGCTGACGGACCCCAGCAGTTCCCAACCGCCCCGTGGGGCGCCTACCCCGGTCCAGGACTCGGTGACGGTGGTGGGCGGAACCGGCAACTCGACGTCGCCCTCCCCTGCACGTGCCAGCCGGTCCAGGACGGATGACAACGCAACGGTGACATCCGTTCCGGACGGTTCCGCCAGTGCCATGGTGCGCAGGCCCAGGATCGTCGGGGTGGATTCGCCCAGGAGCCTGGGCCGCAGGACGCACACGTAGGTGGCCAGGACGGAGCCGGCGGCCTGCAGCCGGATGGCGCCGTCATCAATGGCTTTGGCCCGGGTGGCGAAAGTCTTCAGGTCGGCGAGATCCCGCGGGTCTGCGAAACGGAAGGACGAGGTGAGAAGTTCAGACACATCTAGAACACTACCGGCTGCACTCCGGTTGAGTGGTTTGCGGGCCGCCGTCTAGAGTCGGACCATGACTGAAGCCGAAGCCGGACTGCTGGCGCCGCCCAGTGGCGACCCCACCTCATCGCTGATCGAACTGCTGGACCTTGGTGAGCTTGAGGGCGCCCGCACGGATGAGGACATTTTCCTTGGCCCCTCACAGCAGCAGCCGCACCACAGGGTGTTCGGCGGGCAGGTGCTGGCGCAGTCCCTCGTGGCATCGATCCGGACAGTTGACCCCGAACGGTTCGTCCACTCCATGCACGGCTATTTCCTGCGCCCCGGCGACGCCAACAAGCCCATCACCTTCGGGGTGCAGCGGCTGCGCGACGGCAGGTCTTTTTCGGCCCGGCGGGTCCACGCCTACCAGGACGGAGTGCCCATCCTGTCCATGATCGCGTCCTTCCAGGGCGAGGACGAAGGGATCGAGCACTCTTCTGTGATGCCGGAAGGAATCCCGGACCCCGAATCATTGCCCAGCACGGCGGACCTGCTGGGCAAGTTCGATAATCCGGTTGCCCGGCACTGGGCGTATGAGCGGCCCTTCGACATCCGGCACGTAGACCCTGCGTTGTACGTTTCAGCGGCCGGTCCGCGGGAAGCCCGCAACGCCGTCTGGATGAAGACCTTTGGGCCGATGCCGGACGACTCCAACCTGCACCGCGCCGCCCTGGCCTACGCCAGCGACTACACCCTCCTCGAATCGGTCCTTCGCCGGCATGGCCTGAGCTGGATCACCCCCGGAATGAATGTAGCCAGCCTGGACCACGCGATGTGGTGGCACCGGCCCGCGCGGGTTGATGAGTGGCTGCTCTACGTCCAGGAATCCCCCAGCGCCCACGGCGCGCGCGGCCTGGCAACCGGCAAGATCTTCAACCGCGAGGGCCAGCATGTCGCCTCCGTTGCGCAGGAGGGGATGGTGCGCATTCCCACCGACCCCGCGGTCGCCTGACTTCGAAGGCACCGCACCCTCGCAGGCACGCTGACCCCGCAGGCACGCAGAAGGCCGGTACCCCGAAAATTGTCGGGGTACCGGCCTTCTTTTGAGCTGTCAGGCTTTTGGCCCGGTTCCGCGCTGCTAGTCGCGGGTCAGGCGCCGGTGGGTGACCCGGTGCGGCTTGGCAGCGTCCGGGCCCAGACGCTCCACCTTGTTCTCCTCGTAGGATTCGAAGTTACCCTCGAACCAGTACCACTTGGAGGGGTTCTCGTCGTCACCTTCGTAGGCCAGGATGTGCGTGGCCACCCGGTCAAGGAACCACCGGTCGTGCGAGACCACCACGGCGCAGCCGGGGAACTCGAGCAGCGCGTTCTCCAGGCTGCTGAGGGTTTCGACGTCGAGGTCGTTGGTGGGTTCGTCGAGGAGCAGCAGGTTCCCGCCCTGCTTGAGGGTCAGGGCCAGGTTCAGGCGGTTGCGCTCACCGCCGGAGAGCACACCTGCCTTCTTCTGCTGGTCCGGACCCTTGAACCCAAAGGCTGCCACGTAGGCGCGGGACGGCATCTCGACGTTGCCCACCTGGATGAAGTCGAGTCCGTCGGAGACGACCTCCCACAGGGTCTTGTTGGGGTCGATGCCACCGCGGCTCTGGTCGGCGTAGGAGATTTTGACCGAGTCACCGATCTTCAGCTCGCCGCCGTCGAGCGGCTCCAGGCCCACGATAGTCTTGAAGAGCGTGGACTTGCCCACACCGTTGGGGCCGATGACACCCACGATGCCGTTGCGCGGCAGGCTGAAGGAGAGCCCGTCGATCAGGACACGGTCGTCGAAGCCCTTCTGCAGGTTCTTGGCCTCCAGGACCAGGCCACCCAGGCGCGGTCCCGGCGGGATCTGGATTTCCTCGAAGTCGAGCTTGCGGGTGCGGTCCGCTTCTGCGGCCATTTCCTCGTACCGGGCCAGGCGGGCCTTCGATTTGGTCTGGCGGCCCTTGGCGTTGGAGCGGACCCACTCGAGTTCCTCGGCGAGGCGCTTGGCCTGCTTGGCATCCTTCTTGCCCTGGATCTCGAGGCGGGCGCGCTTCTTCTCCAGGTAGGTGGAGTAGTTGCCTTCGTACGGGTACAGGTGGCCGCGGTCCACTTCGGCAATCCATTCCGCCACGTGGTCCAGGAAGTAACGGTCGTGGGTGACGGCGAGGACGGCGCCGGGGTAGCTCGAAAGGTGCTGCTCAAGCCACAGGACACTTTCCGCGTCCAGGTGGTTGGTGGGCTCGTCAAGGAGCAGCAGGTCCGGCTTCTGCAGGAGGAGCTTGCACAGGGCCACGCGGCGGCGCTCACCACCGGAGAGATTGGTGACATCGGCATCGGCCGGCGGGCAGCGGAGGGCGTCCATGGCCTGCTCCAGCTGGGAGTCGAGGTCCCAGGCATCGGCGGCGTCGATGGCTTCCTGCAGCTTGCCCATTTCCTCGAGGAGGGTGTCATAGTCAGCATCGGGGCTGGCCATTTCCTCGGAGATCTCGTTGAAGCGCTGGATCTTGCCGTAGATCTCGCCCACGCCTTCCTGGACGTTGCCCAGGACTGTCTTTTCCTCGTTGAGGGGCGGTTCCTGGAGCAGGATGCCCACGCTGTAGCCGGGGCTGAGCCGGGCTTCACCGTTGGAGGGCGTGTCCAGCCCTGCCATGATCTTCAGGATGGTGGACTTACCGGCACCGTTTGGGCCCACAACACCAATCTTGGCGCCCGGGAAGAAGGACATGCTTACGTCATCAAGAATGAGTTTTTCGCCAACGGCCTTACGGGCCTTGGTCATTGTGTAGATAAATTCCGCCATGGTCTCAAATCTAGTGGGTTGGCGGGCAGATCTCACATTTACAGCCGGAAAGTCAGCAGGATCAGGAACCCACGAAGCACTTGCCGCTGGCCAGGACCGGCAGGACGGTGACGGTCACTGCGCCTTCGCGCACCTGGCCAATGACGCAGTCCTTGCCCTGCAGCACGGCAGCCTCGATGGCGTCCGCCTCCAACCCGGTGGGCGTCCGGCTCTGCGAGACCTGGAGCACTGCGGGCGCGATGCCGGCCCCCGTCAGTGCGTCGCTGACCTGGGCCGTGGCCGGTTTGGGTGTGCCTGTTGCCAGTTTGGCCAGGGTGTCGGTTACGGTCCGCTTCACGGTTTCGGTGGCTGCGGCATCTGCTGCCGCGGCGGCCGAGGTGCTGGCACCGGCTGATGTATTGGCCAACGCTTCCCTGCCCACGGCGCTGCTTGTCGCAGCTGGATTGGCGGCCTGGGCTGCCGCTTCCTGTGTGGCCGGCGCTGCCGCCGTTGCCTTCAACAATCCGTCATCGCTGCCCTCAACCCGCGGATTGTTCGCTGCGGGACCGGCGGCACACCCCGTCACGAGGGCGGCCAGGACAGCACATGTCAGCGCTGCACCGGCCCGGTTTGTCTGCCGGCGGTAAGGGGTGGGACGCATGGTGTCATTGTGCCATGCGCCGGACGCCCGGCCGGGATTACCGGCCGCAGGCGTCCGGCCGCGCTGGAGGGCTGACGCATGGTGGCGGGCGCTCGGATGTGGGCGGGCGGACGGACCTCGGCCGGGGGTGCCACCGGTCCGTCCGCCCGGGACTGAACGGGGAACGTTGACAGCTGATGCCTGTTTCCTAGACTTCGGCGAGTTCCCCGGTTTCCAGGTCAAGGGAAGCGAGTCCGCCGTCGTTGTCCTCAATGACGACGGCCCCATGGTCGTGTTCCCCGGGATGGTCGTCCTCACGGTCCTCCGGTTCGTCAAGGGCCGGGTCCATCGCAGGGGCTTCCTCCGCGGACTGCGGCTGCTCCACAAGGGAAAGCGCAGGCCTGGAAGCGGTCCGGATGAAGTTTGCCGAACCAAAGGTAAGGTCATGCCCCACGGCCTCGGCGTCGATGATGGTGGAGTGGTAGACCCGGCCTTCCTTTTCCCAGGTGCGGATCTTCAGCTTGCCCACGACGATGACCGGTTGGCCTTTCCGGATGCTGCAGCCCAGGGTCCCGGCGAGGTTGCGGTAGCCCTGCACGGTGAACCAGTTGGTGTGCCCGTCGCCCCAGGTTTTGGATTCCCTGTCAAAGCGGCGTGTGGTGGAACCGAGCCGGAAGGAGGCTGTCGCCACTCCCCCCGGCGTGGTGGAACTCGTGATCTCAGTGGCAACGAAGCCCCGGATGGTAATCGTTTCGCTCATGTCTACGTCCTGTCTGGATGGTGGCGCCTGGAGCAGGCATGACCAGCATCGCCCCGGACGCCGGCGCGCAGGAGGCGCGGGTTCCCGTATGTGGACAACAGGGCCCAACCCGCCACGTGGGGAGGAACAGTGCAGGCCGGATGACGCCGCCGGCATGCCGGGCAATGTAAACTTTTTGAGGCGCCGGCCTGCAGGCCGGAAGCTGATGCCTCAGTAGCTCAGGGGATAGAGCAGCGGCCTTCTAATCCGCCGGTCGGGGGTTCGATTCCCTCCTGGGGCACGTTGGTGGCTGATGCCCCGGTCTTCGGACCGGGGCATTGTGCACCCGCCGCTATGCGTGCAGCCGGTGCGGGGCTTCCACCAGGGACCGGATCACGCTGCCGGCGGCCCCCAGCAGGGCACCAAACTCCCCCACCGTGGACACCGCTACCTGCTCCGACTCGTACTTTCCGGGCGCATATTTCTGCAGGCTGTCCAGCAACGGGGCGCGCAGCCAGGGCTCAAGGACTGCGAAATGCCCGCCCAGTACCACCGAATCGATATCCACCACGCGCGCCGTTGAGGCAAGCGCTATACCCAGACAGCGGCCTGCACGTTCGACGGCGGATACCGCCTTGGGTGCCCCGCCCTCAAGTGCCCGCAGGAGTGCGGACATGGCGGCAGACCGTGTAACCCCCTCCGGCGCCAGGCCGGCAGCAATGAATATGGCGTCCTGGCCGGCTACCGTTTCCAGGCAGCCAGTCCCCCCGCATGAACAATGGCCGCCGTCTGGATCCACCACGATGTGTCCCACTTCGCCGGCATGGCCCCCGGGGCCGGTGAACAGCTCGGAACCGATGACAATCCCGCCGCCCACGCCCACCTCACCGGAGACGAAAAGGAAGTTGGATGCGCGATCCGGCCGGTGCCGCAGTTCGGCCAGGGCGGCCGCATTGGCCTCATTGAACAGTGCAACCCCCAGCGCTGTTTCGGGCAGCAGGGCGTCAAGGTCGAGGTCTACATTGACCCAGCCCAGGTTGGGAGCGGTCAGCACGCGCGCCCTGGCAGGGTCCACCAGCCCGGGCACCGCCAGCCCGCCGCCCACGACGTCGACGCCCTGTTCCCCGGCCGCGCTCCGCACCCTGGCTGCCAGGCCTGCGAGCGCAGCCAGCACCGGCTTGTCCGCACTGTTCCGGTTATCGCGCTCCCGTACCTCCCGCAGCAGCACCTTCCCGGACAGGTCAACCACGGCGGCGGAAATGTAGTCGACGTTGACCTCCATTCCCATGACCGCACGGCTGGGGCTGAGCTCCAGTCCCACGCCTGGCCGGCCGCGGCCCTGGGGGTTAAGCCCGATTTCGCGGATGACCCCGGCGTCCAGGAGGTCCAGCACCAGGCTGGACACCGACGCCTTGGTCAATCCGGTGGCGCCGGCAACCTGGGCACGGCTGGGATGCGTGCCGGGCGGGAACTCGGCAATCGCGCCGAGGACCAGCGCAAGATTGCTGCGCCTCACGTCCCCAACGTTTCCGGGGGCCGGGGATCCGGACCCCGCCGCTGCAAGCGCCGGCATCACCATCACAAAGCTCCTTGGTTAGACGCTTCCGCCAAGTTTTTCGGCGGTCTCCACGCTGGACTATTGACCCCACCCTACGTCCGCTCATATAGTTCAGGCAATGAACTAAAGCTTCGCAATTCCGCGGCGCAACCCGATCGCAAGGACGCATCATGACTCTCTCCCCCACGCCCGCTGACAAGTTCACCTTCGGCCTCTGGACGGTGGGCTGGACCGGCGCCGATCCGTTCGGCGTGGCCACCCGTGCCGCTTTGGATCCGGTGGAGGCAGTCCACCGCCTGGCAGAACTGGGCGCCTATGGCATCACGTTCCATGACAATGACCTTGTTCCTTTTGACGCCTCCGCGTCAGAGCGGGACCTGATCCTGAAAAACTTCCGCGCAGCCCTGGCCGAGACCGGGCTGAAGGTCCCCATGGTGACCACCAACCTGTTCAGCCACCCGGTCTTCAAGGACGGCGGCTTCACCTCCAACGACCGTTCCATCCGCCGCTTTGCCCTCTCCAAAGTCCTGCGCAACATCGACCTCGCCGCAGAGCTCGGCGCCGAAACGTTCGTCATGTGGGGCGGCCGCGAAGGCAGCGAATACGACGGCTCCAAGGACCTGGCAGCCGCCCTGGACCGCATGAAGGAAGGCGTTGACACCGCGGCGGGCTACATCAAGGAGAAGGGCTACAACCTGCGGATCGCCCTTGAACCCAAGCCGAACGAACCCCGCGGCGATATCTTCCTGCCCACTGTCGGCCACGGCCTGGCCTTCATTGCCCAGCTCGAGCACGGTGACATCGTGGGCCTGAACCCCGAAACCGGCCACGAGCAGATGGCAGGACTGAACTTCACCCACGGGATTGCGCAGGCACTCCGGGCCGGCAAGCTCTTCCACATCGACCTCAACGGCCAGCGCGGCATCAAGTACGACCAGGACCTGGTGTTCGGCCACGGCGACCTCACCAGCGCCTTCTTCACGGTCGACCTGCTGGAGAACGGCTTCCCGGGCGGTGGCCCCAAGTACGACGGCCCGCGCCACTTCGACTACAAGCCCTCCCGCACCGACGGCTACGACGGCGTGTGGGCGTCCGCCAAGGCCAACATGGCCATGTACCTGCTGCTGAAGGAACGGGCGCTGGCGTTCCGCGCAGACCCGCAGGTACAGGAAGCACTCAAGACCTCCGGCGTGTTCGAACTCGGCGAGCCCACCCTCAGTGCCGGCGAAAGCACCGCAGACCTGCTGGCCGACGCCGCAGCGTTCGAGGACTTCGACGCCGACAAGGCTGCTGAGCGCTCCTTCGCGTTCGTCCGGCTCAACCAGCTCGCCATCGAGCACCTGCTGGGCGCCCACTAGGCCATGGTGCTCGTCGCAGGCATCGACAGCTCCACCCAGTCGTGCAAGGTGGTCATCCGCGATGCGGAAACCGGGTCATTGGTCCGCCAGGGCCGGGCCCCACACCCTGAGGGCACCGAGGTCCACCCCGACCATTGGTGGACGGCACTGCAGAAGGCAGTTGCAGATGCCGGCGGACTGGATGACGTCAGTGCCGTGTCCGTCGGAGGCCAGCAGCACGGCATGGTCTGTCTGGACAGCGACGGTGCGGTGATCCGGCCGGCGCTGCTGTGGAACGACACCCGCAGCGCCGGCGCTGCCCAGGATCTCATCGAATCCGCCGGGGGCGGCGATCCAGCCGCCGGCGCGCAGTACTGGGCACGCGCAACCGGTACCGTGCCGGTCGCGTCCCTGACGCTGACCAAGCTGCGCTGGCTGGCGGAGAACGAGCCGGAAAACGCCGCAAGGGTGGCCGCCGTCTGCCTGCCGCACGACTGGCTCACCTGGCGGCTCGCAGGCTACGGGCCAGGCAGCGGAAAGGAGGGGTTGGCCGCCCTGGCCACGGACCGCTCGGACGCGTCCGGCACGGGCTACTACTCGACGGCGGAAGGCAAGTACCTGCCCGACGTCCTGTCCGCGGCACTCGGCCACGTGCCGGTCCTCCCCCGGGTCCTCGGGCCCCTGGAAGCAGCGGGAAAGACACCGGCGGGCGCCCTCCTGGCGGCAGGCGCCGGGGACAATGCGGCGGCCGCGCTGGGTGCAGGGGCCCGGTTGGGCGATGTGGTGATGTCGCTGGGCACGTCCGGCACCGTATTCGCGGTCTCGGATTCGCCGGCGGCAGACGCATCGGGCCTGGTGGCCGGGTTCGCCGACGCCGCCGGGCATTTCCTGCCGCTGGTGTGCACCCTGAATGCCACCCGCATCTTTGATGCCACCGCCGCCCTGCTGGACGTGGACCTGGCCGAGTTCAACCGGCTGGCGTTGGCCGCCGGTCCCGGTGCCGGCGGCCTCACCCTGATCCCCTACTTCGATGGGGAAAGAACCCCCAACCTGCCGGACGCCACCGGCTCCCTGCACGGCATCACGCGGGCCAACTACACCCCTGCCAACCTGGCGCGCGCCGCCGTCGAGGGTGTTGTCTGCTCACTGGCGGACGGCCTGGCGGCACTGCAAAACCAGGGCGTGTCCGCCCAAAGGATCCTCCTGGTGGGTGGCGGAGCCCAGTCAGCAGCAGTGCAGGACGTGGCTGCCAGCCTGCTGGGAACCGCCGTCACGGTGCCGCAGCCGGGTGAATATGTCGCCGACGGCGCCGCGCGCCAGGCTGCGGCGGCACTCAGCGGACGCTTCCCTGCGTGGGCGGCAGACGCCGTCGACCTTCCGCTGGGAAACGACGACGCCGGAGTGCTGGCAAGGTACCGTCGGGTCGCCTCGCTCTACACGTAAGGCTGCAGCGGGCAGGGAAGTACCCGGACCGCGGTGGGAAATACCACCGCGGTCCGGGTCCTTTTATGTGGGGCGCAGGCTCCTGCCGTGACGTAGCAGGAGCCCGCGGGTCTTGGATCAGGTCAGGCGTACGGCAGGACAAGCTCCGCGTAACGCTCTTTGACCGTGGCCAGGACGGTGTTGCCGTCCGTGTCCCAGATCTCCTGATTGAAAATCTCCACCTCGATGTCGCCCGTGTACCCGGCGTCGCGCACCCAGGTGCCGATCGTGGCGAAGTCCACCACGCCGTCGCCCATGAATCCGCGCGAGAGCAGCGGATCGGCGGCGATGGGCATGTTGAAGTCGCACACCTGGTAGGAGGCAATACGGTTCTCCCGGCCGGCGCGTTCGATTTGCGCCTTCAGTTCCGGGTCCCACCAGACATGGAAGGTGTCGACGGCGACCCCCACCGTGGAGGCGTCGAACGGCGCCGCGAGGTCCAGGGCCTGCCCCAGGGTGGAGATCAGCGCGCGGTCGGCGGCGTACATCGGGTGCAGCGGTTCCAGCACCAGGCGGACGCCGTTTTCCTGTGCGAACGGGACCAGGTCCGCGAGCCGGTCAGCCACACGCTGCCGGGCGCCCACGATGTCCTTCTCCCCCGGGGCGAGTCCGCCAACCACCAGGAACAGTTCGGTGGTGTCCAGCGCCACGGCTTCGAGGATGGCTGCACGGTTGTCGGCGAGCGCGTTTGCCTGGCCCTGCGCGTCCGCCGCGGTGAGGAACCCGCCGCGGCACAGCGAGGACACACGCAGGCCCGCATCCTTGATCAGGCGGGCTGCCTTGTCCAGGCCGGCTTCCGCCACCCGGTCCCGCCAGGGGCCGATGGCGGGGATGCCGGCGTCGACGCAGCCCTCGACCACCTGGGCAAGCGTCCACTTCTTGATGGTGGCGCTGTTGATGGACAGGCGGGAGAAGCCGCTCATACTCCCACCCCGTTGATCCGCAGGTAATCGGACATGCGGAAGGCGGCCAGCGCGGGGTCCTTCAGCAAGCCGGCCTGGTCGGCCAGCTCAAAGGTCCGGGCGAGGTGGCAGACAGAGCGGCCGGAGTGCAGGCCGCCGACCATCTGGAACCCGGACTGCTTGCCGTTGAGCCAGGACATGAACGCGATGCCGGTCTTGTAGTAGAACGTCGGGGCGCTGAAGATGTGCTTGCCCAGTTCGCGGGTGGAGTCCAAAATTTCCCGTGCCCTGGCCGGGTTTCCGGCGTCGTAGTTCTGCAGGGCCACGGATGCGGCCGGGTAGATGGCCGCGAAGATGCCCAGCAGCGCGTCGGAGTGGTGGGTGCCGTCGCCGTCGATGAGCTCGGGATAGTTGAAGTCGTCCCCGGTGTAGAGGCGGACGCCCTCAGGCAGCGCTGCCCGCAGGGCCACCTCGTGGCTGGCATCGAGCAGGGAGACCTTGACCCCGTCCACCTTGTCCGCGTTGTCCCTGATCAGGCCCAGGAAGGTTTCGGTGGCGGCCGGAACGTCCCCGGACCCCCAGTAGCCGGCGAGGGCGGGATCGAACATGGTTCCGAGCCAGTGCAGGATGACCGGCTGGTCCACCTCCTGCAGCAGCGTGGAGTAGACGTTCAGGTAGTCCTCCGGCCCGCGCGCTGCCTTGGCGAGTGCCCGCGATGCCATGAGAATCACCTTGGGGCCGGCCTCGGTGATCACGGAGATCTGTTCGCGGTATGCCTCAAGGACGGCCTTGATGCCCGCGTCACCGGAGGGAAGGGTGTCCAGGTCCAGCTGGTCGGTGCCGGCCCCGCAGGACACGAGGTCACGGACCGATTTGCCGGCGGTGGCCGGGTTGTTGGCCGAGACCACCGAGGCTGCTTCGACGCCGGTGTGCTTGATGAGTTGCTGCGTGGCGGCCCAGTCAAGCCCCATGCCGCGCTGGGCGGTGTCCATGGCGTCGGCCACGCCAAGACCGTAGGACCAGAGCTCGTGGCGGTACGCCATGGTGGCGTCCCAGTCCAGGCGGGCCGGGGCCCCGGGGGTGTTGTCAGCGAGGACCTCGGGGATGACGTGGGCCGCGGCGTAGGCGCGCCGGGCAGTGAGCGGGGCGGTGGGGCGGGCCCAGGGCGTGGCGCCCTGGAGGCGGTACTCCCTGGTGCCGCCGTCCTCGGAGGGAAGGATAAGGGAAGTCATCAGAGCGTGATCTCCGGGATGTCGATGGTGCGGCGTTCGTCATTGGAGCGAAGGCCAAGTTCGGCGAGCTGGACGCCGCGGGCGGCGGACAACAGGCCGAAGCGGTGTTCCCTGCCGGCCACAACGTCGCGGAGGAACTCTTCCCACTGCAGCTTGAAGCCGTTGTCCAGTTCGGCGTTGGCGGGAACTTCCTGCCATTGGTCGCGGAAGGATTCGGTGACGGGCAGGTCCGGGTTCCACACGGGCTTTGGGGTGTGGGCCCGCTGCTGGGCGACGCACTTGTTCAGGCCGGCCACAGCGGAACCGTGGGTGCCGTCCACCTGGAATTCCACCAGTTCGTCGCGGTAGACGCGCACTGCCCAGGAGGAGTTGATCTGGCCAACCACCTGGTCGCCGCCCGGGGTCTCGAGTTCGAAGATGCCGTAGGAGGCGTCATCGGCGGTGGCCTTGTACTCGTTGCCTGCCTCGTCCCAGCGGGCGGGGATGTGGGTGGCGGTCTTGGCATTGACGCTCTTGACCTGGCCGATGATGCCCTCCAGGACGTAGTTCCAGTGGCAGAACATGTCCGTGGTCATTCCGCCGCCGTCTTCCTTGCGGTAGTTCCAGGACGGGCGCTGCGCGGCCTGGATGTCGCCTTCGAATACCCAGTAGCCGAACTCGCCGCGGATGGAGAGGATGCGGCCGAAGAAGCCCTCGTCCACCAGGCGGCGGAGTTTGACCAGGCCAGGGAGGTAGAGCTTGTCGTGGACGACGCCGGCAGTGACGCCCGCCTCCTTGCCGATGCGGGCCAGCTCGATGGCTTCTTCGAGGGTCTCGGCCGTGGGCTTCTCGGTGAAGATGTGCTTGCCGGCCAGCATCGCCTTCTTCAGGGTGGCGGCGCGCAGGCTGGTCATGGAGGCGTCAAAGATGACGTCCACCGTGGGGTCGTTGATCACGGCGTCCAGGTCCGTGGTCCACTCGGACACCTTGTGCTTTTCCGCCAGTTCCCGGATTTTGGCCTCGTTGCGGCCCACCAGGATGGGTTCAACCTGGACCCGGATGCCGTCCGGGAGGGTGAAGCCGCCTGCATCGCGAATCGGCAGGATGGAGCGCAGCAGGTGCTGGCGGTAGCCCATCCGTCCGGTGATGCCGTTCATGGCGATGCGGATTGTCTTTGTTTCGAAGCCCATGTGTCCTCCACGGTGAGTGAGCAAGGTAGTCAAACTAATTGGGAAAGCGCATTCCCGCTGCTTCCATGATGCACGGCGCGCTTTCCCTTGGCAAGCGCTTTCCGGAAGTAGTTTGAACTGCCATAATGTGCTTTAGCCTTCGAGCCCGTACAAGACCAGGAGATGCAGTGGCTGCAAGTACCCTTACCGAGGTGGCCCGCCTTGCCGGCGTTTCCCCCGCCACGGCCTCCCGCGTCCTGAACGGATCCGCCCGCAAACCGGGGAAGGACATTGCCGACCGGGTCCGGCAGGCGGCTGAGTCGCTTGGCTACATCCCCAACGCCCAGGCGCAGGGCCTGGCGAAATCCAGTTCCGGCCTGATCGGCCTGATCGTCCATGACATTGCCGATCCCTACTTCGCGGCCATTGCCAGGGGCGTGCAGGAAGCCGCCCGGGAACAGCGGAAGATGGTGCTCCTTGCCACCACCGGCGGCGGCCCCGCGGAGGAAAAGGAAGCGGTGGCTGCGTTCGCGGCCCGCCGCGCAGATTCGATCGTGATCGCCGGTTCCCGCTCGTGCCGCGACGAGGACAAGGACGGCAACACCGAGCTGGCAGCGGAACTTGACCGGTATTGCCGCAACGGCGGGCAGGTGGCCGTGGTGGGCCATCCCGTCGTGGGTGCAACTGCTCCGGAGGGGTACCACGTGGTGAAAGTGCCCAACCAGGAGCTGGCCGGCCGGCTGGCCACCGAACTTGCGGGCAGCTGGGACGGGGACTTCGTCATTGTCGGCGGTCCCGAAGGGCTCCTGACCTCCGATGACCGGGTCCGCGGTTTCCAGGAGGGATTGGAACGGGCCGGGCGCCGGCCGGCGGAAGTGCTCCGCAGCGCGTTCAACCGGTCCGGAGGATATGACGCCGGGCTTGAACTGGCTGCCCGGATCAAGGCAGCCCGGACCAACGCGCGCCCGTCCGGGGAAGGGGGCCCGTCCGGGGAGGGGGGCGGCGCAGCCAAACTGTGCATTTTCGCCGTCAACGATGTGATGGCCATCGGGGCCGCGGCGACATTGCGGTCCGAGGGGCTCCGCATCCCGCGCGACGCCGCCATCGCCGGTTTCGACGATATTGAGACCCTCCGCGACTTCCGGCCGGCTCTTTCCACGGTGCGCCTGCCGCTGGAGGACATTGGGCGCCTGGCCACCCGGGCCACCCAGCGGAGGCTTGCCGGCGACGACGGGGACGGGGCCGAAGACGCTTCACCCGGTGACATCACAGGCGAGGTCACGCTGCGGCGCAGCACCGAAGCTGCCGTCTGATGGCGCCGGGTGCGCTTACGGCAGTTCCGGCCCATTCCGGGGCTGCCGGCGCCCGGCCGGCCATCATGGTCCTGCCGGGAGGAGGATACGCCCGCCAGGCTGATCACGAAGCGGAGCCCGTTGCAGAGTGGCTGGCGTCCCTGGGCATCCACGCCTTCGTCCTCCGCTACAGGGTGACCCCTGACCGGCACCCTGCTCCCCTGGAGGACGCAAAGGAAGCCATGCTCCACATCAGGAAGGGACAGCACGGGTTTGCCGTTGACCCGGAGCGCATCGGCGTCCTGGGCTTCTCCGCCGGCGGCCACCTGGCGGCCACCCTCAGCACGGCAGCCGCCACCGGGAACCCGGACCTGGACGTGCCCGCCGCCGTCCCCGACCTCTCGGTGCTCTGCTACCCCGTTGTATCACTGACCCACGAGGCGCACCAGGGATCGGTGGAGAACCTCCTTGGCGGCGCGCCGCCGTCGGACCTCCTCAGGGCCCTCTCGCCGGAGCTGAACGTCACCCCCCGGACACCGCCGGCGTTCCTCTGGCATACAGCCGACGACGACGCCGTTCCGGTGAGCAACAGCCTGAACTACGCCAGGGCACTCTTTGCCGCCGGCGTTCCGGCGGAACTGCATGTCTTCCCGCAGGGACGGCATGGGCTGGGGCTTGCCACAGACCAAGCCGGACCCCGGCAGTGGACCGCACTGTGCGCAGCCTGGCTGCAGCGTGCCGGGTGGACGGACCCCCTCAGGCAAGCCGCCACGGCCGTCCCCGCCTAGCTCATCGTCCGCCTAGCCCGGCCCCGCCTAGCCCAGCGCCCGGATGGTCCAGCCCGCCGAATGGGCCTGGCCGGGCTGCAGATGCACCAGGTCCGTCCCTGAATGCAGGGCATCAGGCGGACTCGTCATGGGTTCAACGGCCAGGCCCAGCCGGTCCGGGCCGGCGGGTTTGTCGCCGGTGTGCACCTGGACCCAGGGCCACTCGGCGCCCCATTCGAGTTCCACACCTGTACCTGACGGGTCCAGTACCCGTACCCGGGCCAGGCCCGTACCCTCCCGGGCGATGTCCGTGAAGGCATGGTCGATCTTCACCGGCCCCAGACGCCGGGGCGAACGGAAGTCGAAGGCATCCCCGTCCACCTGCCGCATGCCCACGGGCAGCAGCCGGTCGGGGGTCACCTCCAGGTAGGCAGCGGCCGGCAGATCCAGCGACCAGTCATCCAACGGGGACGGACCGGCCACCAGGTAGGGATGGGGGCACACCCCGTACGGGGCGGCAGCGGCCCCGGTGTTGACCGCCCGCACCGAGCCATGGAGCCCGTCGGTGGAGAGCGTATAGGTAACCGACAGCTCCAGGTCCCCCGGGTAATCCGGGCCGGCCGGAATGCGGCAACCCAGGACGGCGCGGTCCGCGGCCGCTTCCAGCACCTCCCATGGCCTGTGGATGGCAAGACCATGCAGGGCAGCGCCGCGGTCCGGTTCGTTGACGGCAGCGGCATAGGCCTTGCCTGCATAGGAGTAGGTGCCGTCCGCCAGGCGGTTGGGCCACGGCGCGCAGATGACGCCGCGGTAGTCGGGTACGGGTCCGTCGGGGCCAAAGCCCACCACCAGGTCCCTGTCCCCGTGCCGCAGTTCCCTGAGCGCCCCGCCGCGGAGGGTGACGACGGCGGAGTAGGGTCCGTGGGCGAGGTGGACTTCAGTTCCGGGCATGGTTCCCTCTGCGTCGAAGTGTGTTAGCGCTCACCAGCCTACCGCACCGCCTGTGCTGCCCACTGACTAAAGTTGCCCCATGGACACGGCCGCCGACCAGGACCTCATCGCTTCCGTTAGGGGTGCGCTCCGCGGATTGGCCGACCCCGCCAGGGCTGTGGGGGCGCAGGCCTACATGAGGTCCCTCCTCCCCTCGCTCGGCGTACGGGTTCCCGAGGTGCGGCGGATCGCGGAACGTGCTGCACGGGACCATCCGCCGGTTTCCGCCGGGCAGCTGCGGGCCACCGTGCTGGACCTGTGGCGCACCTCCACGTTCCGGGAGGAGAAGTACGCGGCCATCGACCTGACAGCACACCGGCTGGTGGCCTCCGACCTGGAGATGATTCCTGTGTACGAGGAAATTGTCCGGACAGGTGCATGGTGGGACTTTGCCGACGGCGTGTCCGGCCGGATCTGCACCCTGCTGCAGGCGCACCCCACGGAGATGTCCAGGCTCCTGCTGCAGTGGAGCAAGGACCCGGACCTTTGGATCCGCAGGGCCGCCATTACGTCGCAGCTGCGCGCCGGGAAGGCCACCGACACACAACTGCTCGCCGCCATCATCGAGCCGAACCTGGCGGACCAGGAGTTCTTCATCCGCAAAGCCATCGGCTGGGCGCTGCGCGAGTACGCCAAGACCGCACCGGAGTGGGTGGAGGCGTTCGTTTCCCGCAACCGGGACGCCATGAGTCCACTGTCGCGCAGGGAGGCCCTGCGCAGGATAAGCGCCCGGGCCGCACAGCGATAGCGGCCGCTAAATCACCGGACGTTCGACGACGGGCTGGTGCGATTTGCGGAACAGCCTGCGGGTGCCGGGGTCCCAGAAGATCAGGTACAGGGCAAAGAGCAGGGCGGTCAGCGCCGCGGCAATCCGGGCCAGGGCGAGGGCGAAGCCGAGGTCCTGGGTCTGGAGGTACGGGAAAACGTCCAACTGGTCCGAAATGGCGTAGATCATGAAGAAAGACACCACGAAGTACAGGGCCTTGACCTGCCAGTCGTTCCTGATGCCGGTCACGGCAAAGAGCGGTATGAGCCAGACGACGTACCAGGCCTGGATGATGGGGGCCAGCAGGACCACGGCCGCCAGGGCAAGTGTGAGGCGGCGCATGAGGCGGTCGTAGTCACCCTTGAAGATCTGCCAGGCGACGATGCCCACGGCAAGCAGCTTCCCGGCGTCGAACACCCAACCGGCGGGGACCGAACCGTCAAAGCCGAAAGCATTGGCCAGGGATCCCACCACCATGCCAATCAAGCCCACCGGGGCGTACCAGATCGAAATGCTGCCTGGTGCGGAAAGGCCGTTGATCCAGCCGAAACCGAACCCGTTGACCATGCTCATGGCGGTCAACAGCGCCAGGCTCAGGCCGGCCGTCAGTGCCCAAAACGCCACTTTCCGGAGCCAGCCCGCATTCCGGCCCGCCCACAGGAGCCCGATGAACGGCAGGAAGACAATGGTGATGGGCTTCACCGCGATGGAGAGGGTCACCAGGGCGATGCCGCGGACCGGGCGCCGGGTCGCGGAGTAGTACAGGCCCGCCAGGGCAAGCCCGATCATCAGGGAGTCATTGTGGACACTGGCGATGAAATTGGTCAGGAAGAGCGGGTTGGCCACGGTCAGCCAGAGGGCCCGCTGCGGGTTCACGCCGTGCAGTTCGGCGAGCCGGGGCACGTAGACGACGCAGAGCACCACACCGGCCAGCGCCACCAGCCGGAAGAGCATGACGCACGCCTCCGGCTGGACGTTGGTTACCCAGACGACGAACTGCTCGATCCACAGGAACAGCTGGCCGTAGGGAACCGGCGCCTCGGTCCACATTTTGTCGGCGCCGAGCTGGAAGTAGTTGGACAGGGCGGAAATGCCGTTTTCGTACGGATTGAAGCCCTCCACCATCAGGCGCCCCTGCCCGATGTACGCATAGACGTCGCGGCTGAACAGCGGCACGCTGAACATCATGGGAAGTCCCCATGCCACCACCGCGGACAGGGTTGCCCGCCGTGCCTGTTCACCCCACACCCGGACCTTTTGGCCCAGCCGCAGCCAGGCACGCACCAGCAGCATGCCGCCGACGGCCACCAGGACGATGGACAGCGCCACGCCGGGAGCCTCCGTCCGCATCCAGATGAACACGGGCATCCGGCGCAGCTCCGAGACCGGGGCCAGCCAGCCGACGCCAATGGAGCCAATCATCATGAACATGGAGCCCAGGAAGCCGGCAAGCAGGGGTGAGCGCGGATTGTCCACCTCGGCACTGCCCGTTCCGGCAATACCGGCAGCCGCCATCTCCCCCGTTGCGGGCACAGGCGCCGTCATCTCAGGATCGTCCAATCTTCTTGCGTTTTCCGCGGTTGATCCGGCGGGCCGCGCGGGCCGGCCGGGACACGATTAAAGGGCGGAAGGGCGACCCGCCGCGTACCCGAAATCCTAGCATCGGCAGGGTGCCCGGAAGTGTAACGGTAGGCTGGTCCGGTGCCTATATCTAACGAACGAATCGTCTGGATCGACTGCGAAATGACCGGCCTGGACATCAAGAACGACGCCCTGATCGAGGTGGCAGCACTGGTCACCGATTCGGAGCTCAACATCCTTGGCGACGGCGTCGACGTCGTCATCAAACCCGACGATGCCGCCGTGGCCCAGATGTCCGACTTCGTCCGGGACATGCACACCAAGTCCGGGCTGCTGGCGGAGCTGCCGCACGGCAAGACGATGGCAGAAGCAGAGGCCGCGGTCATGGAGTACATCTCCACCTGGGTCCCGGATCCGCGCAAAGCACCTCTGGGCGGCAACTCCGTGGGAACCGACCGGGTGTTCCTGTCCCGCGACATGCCTGCCGTGGTGGAGCACCTGCACTACCGGGTCATTGACGTCAGCACCATCAAAGAGCTCTCGCGCCGGTGGTACGCCCGGGCGTACTTCCAGTCGCCGGCGAAAAAGGGCGGCCACCGCGCGCTGGGAGACATCAAGGATTCCATCGACGAGCTCCGCTACTACCGGGAGGCAGTGTTCGTCCCCGCCCCCGGACCGGACAGCGCCACCGCCCAGAAGATTGCCAAGGGCATCACCAACGGGGACGCCGGGGACCGGTCCGGGGAGTAATCTGCGCCACGTTTTGATGAAATTTCGCTCAAATCGCAGAAAGTGGACAAAGCACCCCTTTCGAGCAGGTAAGCTATTTGAGTTGCGTTTCCAGGGAGCCGCTCCGGTGGAATTCCCTTGAGGCACATGGTGGGCGTAGCTCAGTTGGCAGAGCGCCTGGTTGTGGTCCAGGAGGTCGCGGGTTCAACCCCCGTCGCTCACCCTCACGGGGCGGCACATGCAGCCGTCAACAAAGGAGGCCGCACCGGATATCCGGTGCGGCCTCCTTTGTCGTGCCCCACCGGTTCACGCATTGCAGCCGGGGATACCGCGAAGCCGAAGGACTACTGATATGACCGTTCTGCCGATCACCATCTGGGGCGAGCCTGTCCTGCACCGCCGCGCCGCCGAGGTGGAGGTCTTCGACGACGAACTGCGCACCCTGATCGCCGACATGTTCGAAACCAATGACGCCGCCAACGGGGTGGGCCTGGCCGCCCCCCAGATCGGCGTCGGCAAGCGGATCTTCGTTTACAAGTACGCCAATGACGACGGCGCTCCCCCAACCGGAGTCCTGGTGAATCCCGTCCTGACCCTGTCCAAGGTCTCGGGTGCTGCTCCCGATCCTGACGAGGAGGAAGAGGGCTGCCTGTCCTTCCCGGGCGAACAGTATCCGCTCAAGCGCGCCGAATGGGCCCGGGTGGAGGGCTTTGACGGGTTCGGAGAACGGGTCCGCTTCGAAGCCACCGGCTGGTTTGCCAGGGTCATCCAGCACGAGTATGACCACCTGGACGGCAAGCTGTACGTCAACCGGCTGATGGACCGGTATTCCCGCAAGGCCATGAAGCAGGCCAAGAAGAACGGCTGGGGCGTGCCGGGGCTGACCTGGATGCCTGGCGTTGACCCGGACCCCTTCGGACACTGACCGGTTCAGCCACTTAGCCGTTAGCCACCGACCCGTGCCGGCGGATGCCGGTCAGCCTGCCGTGATGGTCTGCTGCTGGGGGCAGGAAGCCAGGACCCGCTTCATGGCATCCTTTTCTGCTGCCGTTACCCACAGCCCGTACGCGGCCTTCACGGAAATCTGCCGGGCCACATAGTGGCAGCGGATTGCCGTATTTTTCGGCAGCCAGGTAGCGGCGTCCCCCGCGCTTTTTTGCTGATTCGCGGCGCCGTCCGCCGCGATGAGGTTCAGCGGATCGTTTGCCAGACTCTGGCGTTCCCTCGGCCCCAAACGCTGGGCACCCTTTTGCCAGGCATCACCCAGGGCGACGACATGATCGATCTGGACCGCGCGGCTGCTGTCGGAACCACGCCGGAAATCGACGTCCTGCCCTGTGTAGGGTTCCCGGAAGTGCCCGGCCGTCACCTTGCAGGAGGAACCCTCCGAGAACACAACATCGGCGAGGTCCCGGCGAAGAATGTCATTGCGGGTATCACAGCCGTTCCGGTCCACATCGAGCCAGGCCTGGCCAAAGGCCTCCCGGCTGTAATCGCTGCTGGGCGCCCGCCCCTTGACGGCCAGGCCGTCCAGGGCTGCGACGGCGCTGCCGGCCGGCACCGGGTTGGGTTCCTGGACCGGCTTCATCCAGGCAGAGTCGAAGACCGGGGCCTCCGTGGGCCCATCCGTGGCGGGCCCCGCTGCCGCGAACTGTCCGGCGGTGAAGAACCAGAACAGCGCGGCAATGATGGAAACCGCAGCCGTCACAAGAAGCGCCCAGGCCTGCCGGGAACGGCGGCGTGCGCGGCGGTAGGCGGACCAGCTGACGGTCATGGGGTTGACGCCGGGAAGGGGAAATCGGGCACCCCAAGAGCCTAGGACAAAGGCCGCGGCCGGCCGCTGATATCCACACTGTTGGGGACGAGTGATGGATCACAGCGCCGTGCACGGCGCCTGGTTATTGTTCCCTGGTGACCCGTCGCAGGTCTTCTTCCGCTATGGACAGCAGGTTCTCGAGCTGGCGCACCCGCTCGTCGGTGACGTCCCCGGTCCTCTGGGCTGCACGGGCGCGGTCCAGGAGCCGCACGGCTTCCTTATGGTTGGCTTTGGCCACGTCCAGTGCGTGCTCGAGGGTGGTTTCGTGCTGAAGTGTCGATTCGTTGTCCATGCCACCAGTGTGGTCCCGTTTCCCGGCTGATTCCAGAGAATCAGCCGGGAATTCGCAGGACGCGGCCGGATGTGGCTAGACGGCGATCGCGGCAAGGGCGGCAGCGCTTTCCTTGGCGGGGAAGGACGGCGGATTCACGCCGGCCATCTCTTCCATGACGCGGACCACCTGGCAGCTGTAGCCGAACTCGTTGTCGTACCAGACGTAGAGGACCAGGTTCTTGTCCGTGGACACGGTGGCCAGGCCGTCCACGATCCCGGCGCGGCGGGATCCGACGAAGTCGGTGGAGACAACCTCGGGCGAGTCGATGTAGTCGATCTGCTTGCGCAGGTCCGAGTGCAGCGACATTTCACGCAGGTAGTTGTTGACCTCGTCCTTGGTGGTGCCGTTTTCAAGGGTGAGGTTCAGGATGGCCAGCGAAACGTCCGGCGTGGGGACGCGGATGGAGCTGCCGGTGAGCTTGCCCAGGAGTTCGGGCAGCGCCTTTGCCACTGCCTTGGCGGCACCGGTTTCGGTGATGACCATGTTCAGTGCAGCGGAACGGCCGCGGCGGTCGCCCTTGTGGAAGTTGTCGATGAGGTTCTGGTCGTTGGTGAAGGAGTGGACGGTTTCCACGTGGCCGTGGACCACGCCGAACTTGTCGTTAATGGCCTTCAGGACCGGGGTGATGGCGTTGGTGGTGCAGGACGCCGCGGAGATGATCTTGTCCGAGTCGGTGATGTCCCGGTGGTTGATGCCGTGGACGATGTTCTTCAGTTCACCCTTGCCCGGCGCGGTCAGCAGGACCCGCGCAACGCCCTTGCTCTGCAGGTGCTGGGACAGGCCTTCGGCGTCGCGCCAGCGGCCGGTGTTGTCCACCACGAGGGCGTTGTTGATGCCGTAGGCGGTGTAGTCGATGGTGGCGGGGTCGTTGGAGTAGATGACCTGGATCTGGACACCGTTGGCCGTGATGGTGTTGGCGGCCTCGTCGATCCGGATGGTGCCCTCGAAGGAGCCGTGGACGGAGTCGCGGCGCAGCAGGCTGGCGCGCTTGGAGAGGTCGTTGTCGGATCCGCGGCGCACCACGATGGCGCGCAGGCGCAGGCCGTGGCCACCGCCGGCCTTTTCGATGAGGAGGCGTGCCAGGAGGCGGCCGATGCGGCCAAAGCCGTAGAGCACGACGTCGGTGCTGGTGCGGTCATCGCCGCCCCGCTTGCCCACGATCTCGGCGAGCTCGTCGCGGAGGAATTCCTCCAGCGTGGCGCCGTTGCCTTCTTCCTTGAACTTCTGGTTCAGGCGGGCGATGTCGATCGCGGCGGCGCCGAGTTCGAGTCCGGCCAGCGTGTTCAGCAGGGGCGCCGTGTCCTCCAGGAGCAGTTCGTCCTTGCTCATCCGGCGCGCGAAGCGGTGCGCCTTGAGGATGTTCATGGTGGACTTGTTGATCAGGCTCCGGCCGTGGATGCTGGTCACCACGTTGTTTTCGCGGTACAGCCTGCCGATAACCGGGATCATGGCCTCGGCGAGGGCCTCCCGGCCCATCCACGTATCAAGACAAGAATCAGACGTCTGGCTCACAGAAATACCTTCCTCGGTTCAGCCGTGTACGTCGTCGTACACAGATGTAGGCCACCTGATGATGTCCAGGGGCACCGGCGCCCGCAGGGGATGGTCCCCAGGCGCCTGGATCGCGTGCAAAGAAAAACCGCCGGTTGCGGACGCAACTTTCGGCGGTAGAACTCCTGCGTCCGGGATCCATTCTAATTTGGCCCGCCGCAGGGAGCACGTTTGCGCTGCGTGAAATCACTCACACGGCCGGGGCGGACCACCCAGCTGAAACTGCCGGCCTTCAGTTGTGGATGGCGGAGTACAGGTTCAGGCTGGCGGAGAACACGAGCCAGGAAAAGTACGGCAGCACCAGGTATCCGGCGGCGGCGTCCACCGGTCCGAAGCGCAGGATCAGGAACGCCAGGGTTGCGGTCAGCGCGCAGATGACAGCAAAGGCTGCCCACAGGGCCACCACTCCAAGCATGGGATACATGGCGAAGAACGTCACCGGCCACGCGGTGTTGAGCAGCAGTTGCGTCACATAGCCGGCAAGGGTGGCCCCGGACAGGCGCCCTTTGCGCCAGACCAGCCAGGCGGCTGCCGCCACGCCGGCATAGAGCACCATCCAGGTGGTGCGGAACATCCACGACGGCGGCATCCACGGAGCTTTCAGCGAGCCCGCGTACCAGCCGTTGGAGTTAAGGATGATGGGAACTGAGGCGAGGACCCAGGCCAGGGCGGAAAGGGCCAGGAAGCCGCCCTGTGAACGGATGCCGGGAATGCCCGCTGCGGGTGCGGGACGGGTTTCAGGAATTACGGGCACGGTTCAGGATCCCCGACGCATAGCCCGTGGTCAAACGCGGTTTAAGGATGGGACAGCCGATACGCCGGGTTCTGTTCTCCCCTGCCGTTACCGGGAAGGGAGCGACGGCCATCCATCTACGAGTACCGTTGCCGGCACCCTCCAGCGGCCTACCCGGACACTCGGGCGGGCAGCCCTCGAACGTGTCCTGTCTGGCCTTGCTCCGGGTGGGGTTTACCTAGCCTTCCCGGTCACCCGGGAAGCTGGTGGTCTCTTACACCACCGTTTCACCCTTACCTGCCCTCCCCGGCCGGAGCCGGAAATGCAGGCGGTCTGTTTTCTGTGGCACTGGCCTGCGGGTTACCCCGAGTGGGCGTTACCCACCACCCTGCCCTGCGGAGCCCGGACGTTCCTCGAGCCACTTGCGTGGCGCGCGGCCGTCTGGCTGTCCCATCCGGGTCCCAGTCTACCGGCGCCGCCGGCCGCCTTTTGCCGCCGGTAGGATCGGACGGTGCTGATTCTGCTTCCCCCTTCCGAAGGCAAGACACCCGCGCTCCGCGGACCCGCCGTCGACTGGACCGACCTGGGCTTCCCGGAGCTCAACCCGTACCGCGCCAAGGTCCTTGACGCGCTGGGAACGGTCAGCGCCCACCAGGATGCCCTCGCCCTGCTGGGCGTCGGAGCGTCCCTGCGGGACGACGTCGAACGCAATACGCGCCTGCACGCCGAACCGGCGGCCCCGGCGCACAGCATCTATTCGGGCGTCCTGTATGACGCCCTGGGCTACCGGACGCTGACGCCGGCACAGCGCCGCAAGGCCGATGAATCCGTCCTGGTGATCTCGGCGCTGTGGGGAGCCCTGCGTTTTGGCGACAGCGTTCCCGCCTACCGGTTGTCCATGGGCACGTCCCTGCCCGACGTCGGCCGGCTGGCTCCGTTCTGGAAGGCGCAGCTCAGCGACACCCTGGGCGCAGCAGCCCAGGGACACCTCGTGGTCGACTGCCGGTCCAGCACGTACGCAGCGGCGTGGGCGCCCCCGCCGGAACAGACCGTCTCCGTGAATGTCTTCACCGAGAGCGCCGGTGTCCGCAAGGTAGTGAGCCACTTCGCCAAGCACACGCGCGGCGAACTGGCGCGGCACCTGCTGGTGCGCCGCGGCAAAGCCCCGGCCACGCCGTCGGACCTCCTGAAGGCTGCCCGCGAACAGTGGGAGGCCGAACTGGTGCCGGGGACCGCACGCAAGCCGCACGCCATGAACATCATCCTGCCGGGCTGACCGGCCCGGGGGGAAGCCTGTTGGCTGCCTAGGACCACTCGTCCGAACGGACCAGGATGGCGCCGGAGTCCGGGCAGTAAACGATGTCGTCGGCAGCAGCTGCCTTGATCTCGGCGAGGTCGCCGGGGCTGAGCTTCATGCCCGAGGCTTCCGACGTGCCGTGGAAGAGCCGGGCCGCACCGACTCCCCGCTTGGCCAGCGTCTTTTCGTAAACCGCCACCAGGCCTGCGTCCAGGCCCTGGGCAAATTCGCCGCGCTGGGCACGCAGGCCTGCCGCTTCCGTTTCCACTTCGGCCAGGGCCGCATCAAGCTCGGCCCTGATGGTTCCAAAGGACCCCTGGATGTCATCGACGATCTGCTGCTGGGCCGCCTGCCGCTCCCGCAGCGAGTCGAGCCGCTCCATGACTTCCA
Source organism: Pseudarthrobacter sp. rb (assembly GCF_056389225.1). Taxonomy (NCBI): domain Bacteria; kingdom Bacillati; phylum Actinomycetota; class Actinomycetes; order Micrococcales; family Micrococcaceae; genus Pseudarthrobacter; species Pseudarthrobacter sp. rb. The sequence goes on from NZ_JBWJAR010000024.1 coordinate 32,884, forward strand.
GATCCACGTCTTCAAGGTCCGAGCGCCGCTTGTTCAGCGACGCGATGTCCTTTTGAAGTGCCACCAGGTCCTTGGACAGGCCGGTTCCGCTGTTTAGCCGTGCTTCGTCGCGTTCGATGCGCGAGGCAACCTGTTCGACGTCGGCCTCTGCCCGCTTCAGCGCAGCCTCGGCGTCGTGCACGGCCACCTTGGCTGCGCCCAGTTCACCGTTGGCGACGGACAGGGCAGCCTCGAGGTCCCTGATGCGGGGATCGTTTTCCAGCGTGCGGCGGCGGTTGGTGAGGCCCTTCAACTTGGCGTCCAAGCCCTGCAGTTCGAGCAACTTCAACTGTTCCGCCGGTGCTGCCTTGGCCACTTTTACCTCCGCTAAATCCCTTCCGGCCGGGGCCGGGCACCGAACCGGCGCTTCCTAGACTCTAGCCCGGAGTGAGGATGAAGTCCCACGGGTCGCTGTTGGTGGTGCTGACCAGGATCTCAACGTCATGGCCCTGGTCGGACAGGACGTTGCCCAGTGCCGCGGCGGCGGCAGGCAGCCACAGCCATTCGCTGGCAAAGTGCGAAACGTCCACCAGGTACGGCCGTCCGTTGAGGGCGGCCTCGCGCGCCTCCGACGCCGGGTGGTGGCGAAGGTCAGCGGTCACATAGACGTCCGCATTGCTGGCCCGCACTTCGTTAAACAGCGAATCGCCGGCACCGCCGCAAACCGCGATGCGCCGAACCAGCCCGTCCTTGTCGCCGGAGACACGCACTCCCCCGGCCACGGAGGGAAGGATTCCGAATACGCGGGCGGCGAAGTCGCCCAGGCTCATGGCCTCCGCGAGGTCGCCCACGCGCCCAATGCCTTCCTCCGGCAGCCCGTTGGCCGCCACTGTCAGGGGGGCGACGTCGCGGAGTCCCAGGGCGTCAGCCAGGACATCGGAGACACCTCCGACGGCGGAGTCGCCGTTGGTGTGCACGGTCAACAGTGCCGTCCCCGACTCAATCAGCCGGTGCACCGCCCGCCCCTTTGCCGACGTGGCCGCCACGGACGTAACGCCCTTCAACAGCAGGGGGTGGTGGGTGATGAGCAGCTCCGCTCCCCACTCAACCGCTTCCTCAATGACTTCCAGGGTGGGATCGACCGCGAACATCACCTTTGTGACGGGGGCGGACGGGTGGCCTGCCACGAGCCCTACCTCATCCCAGGTCTCCGCCAGGGATTCCGGCCACAGCTCCTCAACCGCAAGCAGCAGCTCGGCCAATGTCGGGGCCTCCGCGGAACCCGCCGCGGGCGGCGTGTCGGAGGTGGCCTCGCCGTCGTGATCTGCCTGGCCGGTAACGTCGGTGTCCACAGGTTCCATAGTCTTAGTTTTACCCCATGGGCTTCCCGCCGCCGCAGTTTGCGGCGCTGCGCCGGGGTGCCCGGGGAATCTTCCGGCGCTGTCAACCATTGAAGAGGTCATGAAAACTTTTGTTCTTGGCGGAGGCTGCTTCTGGTGCCTTGACGCCGTCTACCAGAAGACCAGGGGCGTCACCTCCGTGGTATCCGGCTACACCGGCGGGCACGACCCCCACCCGGACTACTACTCGGTCTGCAGTGGGACCACCGGGCACGCCGAAGTTGTGGCGGTGACCTTCGATGAGGACATCATCCCGGCGGAGGTGATCCTGGACATGTTCTTCGCCCTGCACGACCCCACCACGCTGAACCGGCAGGGATACGACGTGGGCACCCAGTACCGCTCCTCGATGTTCTACGAAACGGATGAGGAGAAGATCCTGTTCGAGGAAGCAATCGACCGCAACCAGGCCCTGTGGTCCCACCCCATCGTTACCGAGGTCAGCCGGCTGCCGCGGTTCCACGTGGCGGAGGAATTCCACCAGGATTACTACGCAAAGCACCCGGAACAGGGGTACTGCCAGGTGATCATCAACCCCAAACTGGCCAAGGCCAGGAAATATTACTCTGCATGGCTTAACGCTTAGCCCGGCATTACGCGGCCTCGTTAGGCTGACCTCAGTATCCACCCCTTAGAGATAGGCGTATGTACATGGCACGGATCTATGACGATGTAACGCAGCTGGTCGGCGGGACCCCCCTGGTCCGGCTGAACCGGCTCAGCGAAGGGCTGGACGCCACCGTTGCCGTGAAGCTGGAGTTCTACAACCCGGCCAACAGCGTCAAGGACCGCATCGGCGTTGCCATCATCGACGCCGCGGAAAAGTCCGGCGCCCTGAAGCCCGGCGGCACCATCGTTGAAGGCACTTCCGGCAACACGGGCATTGCCCTGGCCATGGTGGGTGCCGCACGCGGGTACAAGGTCATCCTCACCATGCCCGAAACCATGTCCACCGAGCGCCGGGTCATGCTGCGTGCCTTCGGCGCGGAGATTGTGCTGACCCCGGGCTCCGAGGGTATGCGCGGCGCAGTGGAGAAGGCCCAGGAAATCGTGGCCAACACCGAGAACTCCATCTGGGCACAGCAGTTTGCCAACGAAGCCAACCCGGAGATCCACCGCAAGACCACCGCGGAAGAGGTCTGGGCCGACACCGACGGCGCGGTGGACATCTTCGTGGCAGGCATCGGCACCGGCGGAACCATCACCGGCGTTGGACAGGTCCTGAAGGAGCGCAAGCCCGGTGTGCAGATCGTGGCCGTGGAACCCAAGGACTCCCCCATCCTGAACGGCGGCGCCCCCGGCCCGCACAAAATCCAGGGCCTGGGCGCAAACTTCATCCCGGAACTGCTGGACACCAATGTCTACGATGAGGTCATCGACGCCACCCTCGAAGATTCGGTCCGCGTAGCCCGCGATCTGGGCATCAAGGAGGGCATCCTGGGCGGCATCTCCTCCGGCGCCATCGTCTGGGCTGCCCTGGAACTGGCCAAGCGGCCGGAAAACGCCGGCAAGCTGATCGTGGCCGTGGTGTGCGACTTTGGTGAGCGTTACATCTCCACCGTGCTCTATGACGACATCCGCGGCTGATCAGTCCGCGCTCCGCCCGTTTCCTGTAGAAAGAACTTTGTGGGCTTTTTCGCAAGACTAAAGGAAGACCTCGACGCCGCCCGGTCCCACGACCCGGCGGCTCGAGGTTCTTTTGAGAACTTTTTCGCCTATTCCGGGCTGCATGCCATCTGGATCCACCGGCTGACCCACCGCATGTGGCAGAAGCCGGAGCTGCGTTTCCCGGCCAGGCTCCTGTCGCAGCTGGGCAGGTCCTGGACCGGGATCGAGATCCATCCGGGCGCCACCATTGGCCGCCGCTTCTTCATCGACCACGGCATGGGCGTGGTGATTGGCGAGACGGCCGAGATCGGCGAGGATGTGATGATCTATCACGGTGTGACGCTTGGCGGCCGTTCGCTGGCCAGGATCAAGCGGCATCCCACTATCGGCGACCGCGTGACCATCGGTGCCGGCGCCAAGATCCTTGGGCCCATCACCATTGGCCGGGACAGTGCGGTGGGAGCCAACGCCGTGGTGGTCAAGGATGCACCTCCGGAGTCCATCATCACCGGAGTTCCCGCCAAATGGCGGCACCGGGATGCACAGCGGGAAACCAAGCCCGCGGTGGATCCGGCCGAATACGACATAGAGTACCGGATCTGATTGGTTTAGCAGGACAGCAAGAGGCGGGCAGGTCCCCGGGTCACCGGGAACCTGCCCGCCGTTGTTTAAGCGGCAGCAGGTGCTAGTGCGTGTCCACCGCTTCAACCTCGGACTTGTCCTCGCCCCAGAGGGTGTGGAAAGTCCCTTCGGTGTCGACTCGGCCGTAGGTGTGGGCGCCGAACAGGTCGCGCTGGCCCTGGATGAGGGCGGCGGCCACGCGCTTGCGCCGCAGGCCGTCGTAGTACGCCAGGGACGACGAGAACACCGGCACCGGAATGCCGAGCTGGACGGCGGTGGCCACAACTCGGCGCCAGGCCGGCAGGGCGTCTGCGATGGCCTTGGTGAAGGCCGGCGCGAAAAGCAGGTTGGCCGGCTTCTCGTCGGCGGCGTACGCCTTGGTGATGTCCTTGAGGAGCTCGGCGCGGATGATGCAGCCTGCCCGCCAGAGGGAAGCGATTTCGTCCAGCTTCAGGTCCCAGCCGTATTCCTTGGCCGCGGAGGTGAGCATGTCCAGGCCCTGGGCGTAGGAGACCAGCTTGGAGGCGTAGAGCGCCTGGCGGACGTCCTCGACAAACGTCCCCGGGATCTCCACGGTGGCCTCGTTGCCGGCCAGCAGTTCCTGGCCCAGCTTGCGCTGTGCGGCCTGGGAGGACAGTGCACGGGCAAAGACCGACTCGGCGATCCCCGACACCGGCGAGCCCAGTTCCAGGGCGGAGATGACTGTCCAGCGGCCGGTGCCCTTTTGGCCTGCGGCGTCGACGACGACGTCCACGAACGGCTTGCCGGTCTTGGCGTCAACGTGGCCCAGCACCTCGGCGGAGATCTCGATCAGGAAGGAGGACAGCTCGCCCTGGTTCCACTCGGAGAAGATCTTTGCCTGCTCGGCCGGCTCGATGCCCGCACCGGAGCGGAGCAGGTCGAAGGCCTCGCCGATGACCTGCATGTCGGCGTATTCGATGCCGTTGTGCACCATTTTGACGAAGTGGCCCGCGCCGTCGGTGCCGATCCAGGCGCAGCAGGGCTCGCCGTCGACCTTCGCGGAGATCTTTTCCAGCAGCGGGCCAAGTGCCTTGTAGGACTCCTTGGAACCGCCGGGCATGATGGACGGGCCGTTCAGCGCACCTTCCTCGCCGCCGGACACGCCGACGCCCACGAAGTGCAGGTCCTTCTTGGCCAGGGCCGCTTCCCGGCGGCGGGTGTCCTCGTAGTGGGAGTTGCCGGCGTCGATGATGATGTCGCCCGGCTCCAGCAGCGGCTCCAGCTGTTCAATGACCGAATCGACGGGCTTGCCGGCCTTGACCATGATGAGGACGCGGCGGGGCTTCTCCAGGGAGTCCACCAGTTCCTGCAGGGTTTCGGTGCGGATGAAGTCACCCTCCGAGCCGTGCTTTTCCAGCAGCGCATCCGTCTTCTCCACGGACCTGTTGTGCAGCGCCACGGTGAAGCCGTTGCGGGCCAGGTTCCGGGCGAGGTTGGCGCCCATGACGGCGAGGCCGGTGACACCGATGTGTGCAGACATCCATAACTCCAATTCATTGTTGGCCTCGGCTGCCGGCTTCCGCAGGCGGGAAGTCACCGGGCCAGATCAGGGGGTCGGAATAAAGCATATATATTCTGGCGGCGACGCGAAAGTAACGTCCGCGTCATGGAATCCATTGTGTCGGTGTCAGCCCAGGGCTGCTGCCTTTCAGTGTCCTGGGCCGCTGGCTTGCCTGAACTCCGGACGCCTGCCAACAACTAGGCTTAGCTTCATGACCAGCAGCCTCCACCACCGTGCCATCGACAACCTCGGTACGCGGATCATCTCGGGGGATCTTCCTGCCGGCCACGTCATGCTCGCTGAGCAGCTTGAGGTTGAACTCAAAGTATCCCGTTCGGTCATCCGGGAAGCGGTGCGTGTCCTGCAGTCCCTGGGCCTGGTGGAGACCACCAAGCGGGTGGGTATCCGGGTGCTGCCGGCCAGCCGCTGGAATCCTTTTGATCCGCAGGTCATCCGGTGGCGTCTGGCCAGCGATGCACGCGGCGCCCAACTGCGCTCCCTTGCCGAACTGCGGGCAGCAGTGGAGCCTGCGGCTGCCGAGCTGGCTGCGCAGAACGCTCCGGCAGCGCTGCGGATGGAACTCGTGGACGTGGCCCGTGCCATGCGTGAGGCCGGCAACAACGGCGAGGTGGCCCGGTTCCTGGAGCTGGACATCCGCTTCCATTCGCTCCTGCTCTCAGGCTCCGGAAACGAGATGTTTGCCAACCTCATGGGCCAGGTGGCGGAAACCCTGACAGGACGCACTGTCCACGGACTGATGCCCGACCACCCCCATCAGGCCGCCCTGCAGTGGCATGAGGATGTGGCGGACGCGATCGCCCGTGGTGACGCAGTGTCCGCGCGGGAGGCCTCGGACCGGATCATGCGGCGCACGATGTCCCAAATGGCAGATACCTGGACGGAACAACCGCGGGTTTTTATCCCCGTTCGGCAGTAAGCATCGGCCGGAACCGGGAAATGACGTGAAACGCCCGCCACACGTGACTTTTTGTTTCCGGGAGTTCACGGTATATTCATCCCAGGCCCTCCACCGCGGCATCCCCCAATAGTCGCGGTGGAGGGTTTTCCAATGCCCGGACAAAGGCGCGGAGCTCAACCTCCTAGGCTGCGCCCACAACTGGTTCCCTCAGCCGCCAGCCGCCGCCCAGCCCGTCCCGCTGGAGATACATGGTGGTCAGGGCCGACCTGGAGTTGTTTCCCAGCCTGACCTGCACCTGCAGGACTTCGACGTCCACGCCGCTGCTGCCCTTGGGCATCCGTCGGCTGGTTTCCCACCAGTTGACGCGCTCGAACCATCTCACCGGCTCGGCACCCACGGCCCATTCCCTGCCCCGGCTCAGCACCGCCGTCGGCATTCCGTCGCTGTCTGTCTGCACTATGACGTGTTCCATTCCTGCAAGCTATGGCAAGGCACTGACAATGGCGCCAGGAGGCCGGCGCAGCAAAAAACCCCGCTGCCTCCACCATCAGGCGGGGACAACGGGGTTCTACAGGTGGGTCCTACCGGGATCGAACCGATGACATCCACGGTGTAAACGTGGCGCTCTACCAGCTGAGCTAAAGACCCAAATTGCGTGGTTTCCGGCCGTTCCGCCGTAACCAACGAACATAGACTCTACCCGACTGTGGGCCGGAAACGCGAATCCATGGAAGAAGCGTCCCGCCTACAGGGAAGGAAGTTCCGCGGCGAGGTAATCCAGTGCCTGGCTGACACCGGTTTCCAGCTTGATGGTTGCCTTGTCGTCGCCACGGGTGGCGCCCCGGTTGATGATGACCACAGGTTTGGATTCCTTGGCGGCGTGCCTGACGAACCGCAGGCCGCTCATGACAGTCAGCGACGAACCGGCGACCACCAGGGCGGCAGCCTGGTCCACCATTGCGTAGGAGCGCTCCACACGGTCCTTGGGCACATTCTCGCCGAAGTAGACGAAATCCGGCTTCAAGGTGCCCCCGCATGCGGGACACACTGCCACCACAAAGCTGCTGATGAGGGTTTGGTCCTCCACAGTCGCGTCAGCGTCGGGGGCCATTTCCACGAGTCCGCCGGCCGCTGCCCGCTTCAGGAAGCCTGGGTTGAGTTCCTCAAAAACACCGGCCAGCAGGCGCCGGGAGTACGTGCGCCGGCAGTCCAGGCAAACCACCTGGTCATACCTTCCGTGAAGATCCACCACGTTGGAGCTGCCCGCGTCCTGGTGCAGCCGGTCAACGTTTTGGGTTATCAGGCCGGTGAGGTAGCCGCGCCGCTCCAGCGCCGCGGCGGAATAGTGGCCCTGGTTCGGGTCTGCATGCCGCATGTGGGACCAGCCAATGTGGTTCCTGGCCCAGTACCGCTGCCGGTTGGCCGCGTCCCGGACGAATTCCTGGTACGTCATGGGCGAACGGGGCGGCGAATCCGGGCCGCGGTAATCCGGAATGCCGGAGTCGGTACTGAGGCCGGCGCCCGTCAGCAGGGCAAAGGGGGCGCCGGCGAGAACGTCCCGGATCCGTGCCAGAACCTCAAGGTCATTGCCGGAAGGCGGGGCCGGGGCTACCGGCGGCATGCTGGCGAAGCCGGTAAGACCCGTCCCCCGCCGTTCCCCAGCCATGCTTCCTCAGGCCTGCTTCAGATCCGCCAGCGCGGCGCGGTATTCGCTGAAGTCGCGGGCCTGGCCGCGGGGGTTCACCACGCTGTAGCGGATCCTGCCCTCACCATCGATGATGAAGGTGGCCCGCTTCGCCATGCCGCTGCCGGCGTCGAACACGCCGTAGGCATTCGCCACGGCGCCGTGGGGCCAAAAATCGGCCAGAAGGTCGAAGGTGTAGCCCTCCTGCGCCGCGTAGGCCCGGAGGCTGAACTTGCTGTCCACGGACACGGCCAGGACAACCGCATTCGAATCCTCGAACATCCCCAGGTTGTCCCGGATTTCGCAAAGTTCACCGGTACAGATACCCGAGAATGCAAAGGGGTAAAAGACCAGTGCCACGTTTTGCCCCCGGAACGAGGACAGGTTCACCGGCTCGCCGTATTGGTTGGCCAGCTCAAAATCGGGAGCTGCAGCGCCCAGCGAAGGAACAGCCGCAGAAGCGGCCTCAACCGCTGCCGTCACTTGTTCTTCCTGCTGACCAGGCGGACGGCGCTCCAGTCCTTTGAGACGCCGGCTGAAGTGGTGACATGCAGGCCGGCCGTGGGAGCGGCCTCCTGGATTTCCGCCGGCGAAACGTAGCCGTCGCGGCCTGACTTGGGGGTGAGCACCCAGACAACGCCGTTTTCGCTCAGGGTGGTGAGCGAATCCATCAGGCTGTCCACCAGGTCCCCGTCGCCGTCGCGCCACCAGAGGATGACGGCGTCCGCGACCTCGTGGTCGTCCTCGTCAAGCATTTCGGACCCGGTGAGGTCCTCAATATCGTCACGCAAGTCGAAATCGACATCGTCGTCGTAACCGAACTCCTGAATCAGATCCCCATTTTTGAAACCCAATTTTTCCGCCACATTTACCGAAGTGGCGGCGTCGGCCTCGCTCACGTGTTCCTCCAATACCTCATATATGCGGTGTGCATAGTGATTTCCATTACTCCCAAGCCAACACCCTTTGTGCCTGCGCTTCAAGCTGCCGCCCCCTGGACTGCGCATATTCTGCGTCACATCGGGCCACAGCGCCCCCGGGACAGGGGCTTTTCGTCACACAACCAGTATGACGAACGAAATACAACTGGAGCACCCGGACCGCAGCTACGCATCGTGTTGCCGTGAAGGCTAGAGTGGCTGATGACAACTATGCCTGCGGACGACGACCTTGTGACTCCGTGCAGACATAGGAGCGCTAGGAAGCTGCCCGGCACACATGACCGGGCTGTTGTAACCGATACGTCGCACACGGCGTATATACGCCGGGCAGTCACCCTGCCTGGCCTGAGTGCGCCGATTCATGCGCGCAAAGAGAGGTTGGACGTGGCTGCAGGAGAAGATACCTCCCATATCCTCAGCGGGTTGACTAACCAGCTGCCTGATCGTGATCCGGAAGAGACTGCCGAGTGGGTTGAGTCCCTGGACGCGTTGATCAGGGAACAGGGCACCGAGCGTGCCCAATACATCATGCGGAGCCTGCTGCAGCGCGCCGGCGCGCAGAGCGTGGGGGTGCCGATGGTGACCACCA
>NZ_JBWJAR010000025.1:0-41119 GCF_056389225.1 Pseudarthrobacter sp. rb
ACCACTTCACCCGTCTGGACCCGATCAAAGCCAAAAACAACGCGATCAAAAAGCTCAACAACCTCGGCTTCAATGTCACCATCACCCCGGTCACCGCAGCCTGACGAACCCTACTTTCGTATTAGGCTGGAAAGCGTCCGGGCAGCCAGCCACGCCGAAGGAGCCAGCCCTTGAACAGCCAGCAATCCCCTCCTGTACCGCCGAGTGACCTGCGGGTGGGGGTGGTGGGCATCGGCTGGGCCGGCCAGCAGCACCTCAAGGCCTACTCAGCGCTGGACGGAGTAAGCATCGTCTCGGTGGCAGGGATGGAGCAGGACCTCCGGGACTCCCTGCAGGCCGAATACGCCATTCCGAACGCCTTCGCCGACTGGCAGGACATGCTGGACCACGGCGGCCTGGACGCAGTCAGCGTGGCAGTACCCACCTTCCTGCACGCCCCGATCTCCATCGCGGCCCTGGAACGGGGTATCCATGTGCTGAGCGAGAAGCCCATTGCCCGCAACGCCGCGGAAGGCCGGGCCATGGTGGACGCGGCCCGCGAGGCCGGACGCGTCCTGGACGTCGCCTTCAACCACCGCCGGCGCGGCGACATCAAGGCGCTCAAGGAGGTCATCGACCACGGCGGCCTGGGCCGGCCCTACTACGCGAAGGCGTCATGGCTGCGGCGCGCCGGCATTCCCACGCTGGGCAGCTGGTTCACCAACCCGGAGCTCGCCGGCGGCGGGCCGCTGGCGGACATCGGCGTCCATGTGCTCGACTTCGCCCTCTACCTCCTCGGCGAGCCCAAGGTGGTGGCGGTCTCCGCAGCCACCCACGCCGAACTGGGGCCGCAGGGGCGGGGCGGCGGCAGCCGGTTCTCCGCCCACGCCACCAGCCATGCCTTCGAAGTGGAGGACTTCGCGACGGCATTCCTCCGGCTGGACGGCGGCGCAACCCTGCTGGTCGAGGCGAGCTGGGCGGCCTATCGGGAAACCGATGACCAGCTGGACTTCACGGTGTACGGTACCGACGGCGGCGCCGAGCTCAGGGTGCACGGGGCACCGTTCCCGCCGGTGGGCCGGCTGCGGGTGTTCACGGACAAGGACGGCGGGTCCGCGGACTACCTGCCCCCGGTCCTGCCGGGCCGCGCGCACGATGCAGTGGTGGAGGATTTCGTCACCGCCGTGCGCGGCGGCGCCCAGGTCTGGGCCAACCATGACGGATCCCTGGCACTGTACCGCGCCCAGGTCATCGACGCGTGCTACCAGTCCGCCCGCGAGCAGAGGGAGGTTCGGCTCTGATGGACGGCAACCTGCGGATCCTGGTGTGGAACGAAGGCGTCCACGAAGCCAACAACGAGCCGTCCCACATCGGGGATATGTACCCGGACGGCATCCATGGCGCCATCGCCGTGGGCCTGCGCTCCCACCTTCCGGACGCGGCGATCACGACGGCGGTCCTGGCCACGGATCCCGAACACGGCCTTGCCGAGGAGGTGCTCGCGGAGACGGACGTCCTGTTGTGGTGGGGCCACATCGCGCACGCCGAGGTGGGGGACGCCGTCGTCGAACGCGTCCACCGGCATGTGCTGGGCGGTATGGGGCTGATCGTGCTCCACTCGGGGCACTTCGCGAAGATCTTCACCAAACTGCTCGGCACCAGCTGCTCCCTGGCCTGGCGGAACGACGGCGGCCGCGAGCTGGTGTGGACCGTCAAGCCCTCCCATCCCATCGCGGACGGCGTGGAGAGCCCCATCGTCATTCCGGAGCAGGAGATGTACGGCGAATTGTTCGACATCCCGGACCCGGACGACCTGATCTTCATCAGCTCCTTTGCCGGCGGCGAGGTGTTCCGCTCCGGCGTGACCTTCACCCGCGGCAAGGGCCGCATCTTCTACTTCAGCCCCGGCGACCAGGAGTACCCGGTGTACCACCATCCGCAGGTCCAGCGGGTCCTGGCCAACGGGGTCCGGTGGGCTGCACAGCCCGGGATTGACCGTTCCGCCCCCTCGGTGACCAACCCGACCCTGGAGTGGTTCGAGGCAGAAAAGCGTCATTGACATCAGGTACGCATAAGAGCAGATTGGGATCGTCGCACACGAGGCCAGGCAGGTTCTGGACGGGGCACATCCCGCCCTGCCGGCCCTATTTCCCGGTGCTCCCGCGCCGGACGAACTCAATAACCACTCCTTACCAAGGAGCCAGAAATGCCCGCAGTAACGGTGAAGGACCTGGAGTCCAAATCCTTTGACCAACCCGATGAAAAGCGCCGTCCGCCCAAGACCCAAGTGGACGTGGTGAACATTGGTGGCGCCACCCTGGGCCGGTTCACGTTTGAGCCCGGCTGGCGCTGGTCAGAAACCGTCAAGACGGTTGTCCATACGGACAGCTGCCAGAACAATCACCTTGGTTTTTGCACCTCCGGCACCCTGACCGTCCAGCTGGACAACGGAACCGGCATGACCATCCAGGCCGGCGACGCGTACTCCATCCCGGCAGGCCACGACGCCTGGGTGGACGGCGATGAGACGTTTGTTGGCTACGAGGTCATGAGCGCGGCAGAGTACGCCAAGCCCGCCTGACCCTTCGGTTCCACACCTATCGCCAGGAAAGGGAGGTCCGGCAGGGCCTCCCTTTCCTGCTGCCGCGGCCCTACCGTGGAGGGAACGCAACGATCGGAGAGCAATGAAAGTCACCGTCATCGGCGGCAGCGGCCACATCGGTTCGTTCCTGATCCCCCGGCTGGTCCAGGCCGGCCACGAGGTCACCAACATCAGCCGCGGCACCAGCAAGCCCTACACGGACGCGCCTGCCTGGCAGCAGGTGCAGAACGTCACCGCAGACCGGCAGGCGGAGGACCAGGACGGAACCTTCCCTGACCGGGTGGCTGCCCTCAAGCCGGACGTCGTGGTGGACCTGGTCTGCTTCACCCTCGAATCGGCGGCAGCGCTGGTGCAACGGCTGCGGGGCGAAGTGGGGCACCTGCTGCACTGCGGCTCCGTCTGGCGGTACGGCCAAAGCCTGAAGCTGCCCATCAGGGAAGGATCGGATTCAGCCGCACCCCCCTTTGGCGAATATGGCATCCAAAAAAACAGGATTGCCCTGATGCTGCAGGAGGAAACCGCCAGCGGCGGGCTGGCCACCACCTCCCTGCATCCCGGCCACATTGTCGGGCCGGGCTGGCAGCCCGTTGGTCCGCTGGGAAACCTCGATCCCGCCGTCTGGCAGACGATCTCCGCAGGGCAGCCCCTCCGGATTCCCGGCAGCGGCTCGGAGCTGATGCACCACGTGCACGCCGATGACGTCGCCCAGGCCTTCGAGAAGGCCATTGCCCGGCGGGAGGCGGCCACCGGTGAGGACTTCAACATCGTTGCCCCCACGGCGCTCACGGTCCGCGGTTACGCGGACATCGCCGCCGCCTGGTTCGGGCACGCTGCGGTACTGGAGACGGTTCCCTGGGACCGCTTCCGGGAGAACACCTCCCGCGAGCACGCAGATGCGAGCTGGAACCACCTTTACCGCAGCCAGTGCTTCAGCATTGAAAAAGCGGCCTCCGTGCTCGGCTACGCGCCGCGGTACGAACCGGAGCAGGCCATCTTCGAATCCATCCAGTGGCTTGTTGACCACGAACAGCTGCACGTCGCCCGCCCGCTCGGCGTCCCGGCCGGCTGAGCCCCGAAGGCCTACCGGCGCAACCGCCGCAGCCGGGCCACCAGGGTTGCGGCGAGCAGTGCCGTCCCCAGTTCCAGGGCGACAACCAGCAGCAGGTCCGTGCTGCCCGAATCAACAACAGCGGACGACGCCGGCTGGCCGCCATGGGCGTGCCCGGCACCCCCGGCGGCCAGCAGCAGGACGGCGTGCAGGGCGGCCATCACCACGGCAGCAGCGGTGACCTGCTGCAGTGCGGCCACCCGGCTCTGCCGCCAGATGTGGACCGTGCAGGGAACGCAGACGGCGGCGAGCGCCAGCATGAGGACGCTCAGCCACGCGCCGTGGTGTCCCGACGCCGCCAGCCACACGTGGGCAACGCAGGAACCGGCGGTGGCCACGGCGACGACGCGGGGATGCAGGACGGGGCCGTTGGCACGCGCCCGTCCCGCCGCCGTCGTACTCCCTGCCGTGGCGGGGGCGAGGCTAGTGGCAGCCACCGCTGCCGCCCTCGCTGTGGCAGGAGGATTCCTGCTTGTTGGGGTTGGCGGGAACGTCCAGGACCGGACTGCGGTCGAAGAAGCCCTCCGGCCGCAGCTTGAAGCCGACGGTGTCCACGGGCATGATGGGCCAGTCCTCCACCCGGGGGAAGTGGGTCAGGCCGAACGTGTGCCAGACGACGATGTCCTGGCCGTCGATGTCCCGGTCCTGTGCGACGTAGGCGGGCAGGCCCGCTCCGCCGGCGTGCTGGTTCACGAAGTCGCCCGTGGGGTACTTCTCGTTCTCGGCGTACCGGGTGACCCACAGGTCCTTGGTGGCAAAGGCGGCGCGGCGGGCGATGGAGGAGTCCGGGTCTGCCAGCAGCGTGGGTTGGTTGTGGGAGTGCAGTTTGTAGCCCACGGGCTCCCCCAGCCGGTTGCGGGATTCCGGGTTGGAGATGATCCAGGTCCGGCCGGCCCGGGCGTCGGCTTCCCGGACGCCTTCGGATTCACGCGCCAGGACGGTGCGCTTGCGGGAGAAGGCGTTGCCGCGTTCGTTGCCCGGCCCCATGGCCTGGCGGATGACATCCTCCTCCTCCACCCGGTTGGTGAACCCGTCGATGGCCATGTCCAGCCGGGCACTGAAGAGGTGCTGGTGGAAGGGTGCACCCAGGCCGGGCGCCAGCTGGGAGATGTTGTCCGAGCCGCCTTCCGGGAACGCCGAGGTAAACACGATGCCGGTGGCTTTGGCCTCGAATTCGATAGTGCCGTCCAGGTAGAGGTACCAGTAGAAGCCGTAGTCGTAGTTGCCGATCGTGGTGAAGAAGGAGATCACCAGGCGGCGGTTGCGGCGGGTGTAGGTGACGCCGCTCCAGAGGTCGGAGTGCTTGGAGAGGATGCTCCAGTCCTCCTCGTGCATGCAGATGCCGTTGCGGATTTCCCGCGGGTTGCCGAACGCGTCGCTGACGACCGGGCTGAGGTAGGTGATCTCGCCCAGGCAGTCGCAGCCAAGTTCCAGCGAGTTGGCGTACTGGCCCACCAGGTATTCGCCGGTGTCAAAGTAGTTCTGCCAGGACCGGATGGGTGAGGGATCCCCGTACGGCACCACCATTTCGGCAATGGACGCCCGGTTGATGATCTGCCGCTTCCGGCCGCCGTCCTGAAAGGCCAGGTTGTGCAGGACCACCCCTTCCCGGACATCGAAGCCGACGTCCACGCTCCACTTTTCCCATTCCACGTGGTTGCCGCCGGTGACGGTGAAGCTCGGCCCTTCCGGCTGGGTGATGCTGATGGGCTTCTGGGTGTCGCGGACAGGCCCGGTGAGTTCCGGATCGGTGTAGTTGCCATGCTCAGCCGGGATGGGCATCACGCCGAGATCGATGACCTGGGTGACTTCCTTGCTGACCACGTCCACGTAGGCCACCAGTCCGTCCACCGGGTGCGCCCAGGCGCTGTCCTCGGGAAATTCCTGCACGAACGCCAGGCCTCGGAGGATGCGGCGGCCCTTCTCCTCGCCGTATTCGAAAACACCGGCAGACAGCGGGGCAACGCGGACCTTTTCGACCTCGAGCCCCCTGTCGGCGAGCGCCTTGAGCCAGCGGTCGTCCGTGGCCAGCAGGGATTCCACCACTTCGAACTCCTCCTCCAGCACCGGCAGTTCGCCGGTCACCGCGGTGTCGAGTTCGACGGCGGAGAGCACCTTTTGCTGGGTAATGGAGACCACGACGTCACGCGGCGCAGCCCCCGAGACGTCGTGGATGAAGACCCGGAATCGGCGGTCCACAGCCTGTGGCTGCGCTCCCCGGACCGGATCCAGCAGGCCGAGGTAGGCGATGCGGTGCCGGGCGTCCAGGTGGCCTTCCGACTGCAGGATGGCGCGGACGTCCAGGATTTCCTCCGCCGTTGCCAGGTGGAAGGCCGATGCGGTTTCGGTTCGTGCAAGTGTCATGGGAAGAGCCTTTGTCCGGGCCGTCGCCGGCCACTGGTTTATTTTCTATAGTTGTAGAGAATAAACGTCCGTAACATGGCTCACAAGAGTCTGAGCGAAATATTTCCGGGGAGTGGCCGCGGTGCCGAAGATAGTTGACCATGATGAGCGCCGCCTGGAACTCGTGGATGCCACCTGGCGGATCATTGCCCGTCAGGGCCTGGAGAGCGCCACCATGCGGGAGATCGCCACGGAGGCAGGCTTCGCCAACGGCGCCCTGAAACCCTACTTCCCCACCAAGGACACCCTGCTCGAATTCGCCTTCAGCCATGTGTTCAACAGGACCAACCTGCGCATCGCGGAGGTCACGGCCGGGCGGACGGGCCTGGACGCGCTGCGGGCCTTTTGCCTCGAGGTCCTCCCCCTCGATGAAGAGCGCGTCAACGAGGCACGAATCGTGGTCCCGTTCTGGCAAAGGGCCATCAACGACCCCCGGAAGGCGGCGATCCACCAGCAGTCGATGAATGAGTGGCTGGTGGCAATCCGCCGTTTCCTGGCAGAGGCGAGGGACAGCGGCGACGTCCGTGCCGCCGTCGATGATCCCATCCTTGCCGGGCAGCTGCTGAACATGCTGCTGGGGGCCCAGATCGAGGCAGCCCTTGCACCGGCCGGCCAAACAGACTTTGGCCACGCGGCCCAACTCGAGGGGTACATTTCCCTCCTGGGCAAAATTCCCGGCCGGAAATGAGCGCCAAACTCGAAAGTATGCTTACTATTGAGGGGTCAGGTTCTGGCGGATGCCGGAGCGAGCACGAACTGTAAGGAGCATCTCCATGGGTTTGGATGACAAGATCGGCAACGCTGCAGAGAAGCTCGGCGGCAAGGGCAAGGAAGCTGCCGGAAACGCCACGGGCGACGAGAGCCTGAAGGCTGAAGGCCAGACTGACCAGGCAAAGTCGGACCTCAAGCAGGCCGGCGAGCACGTCAAGGATGCCTTCAAGAAGGACTAGACAACGCTCGCATAATGGGTGCAACTCCAGCCGGAGTTGCACCCATTGGCGTTTTCAGGGCCGGTCCCGCATGTCCCGCAGTTCCTGCAGCAGCTTCAACTGCTCGGCGTTCATGTTCATGAGCATCTCGATCTGCGCCGCGGCCCGGACGTCAGTTTCGTAATCATGCTGCGCCATGGCCGAGGCAATGGCGTCCTGGCGCTTGGCTGCAATGAGCAGGATGGCGCCCTGCAGGCCGGCCAGCATGGACAGGAAGAGGTTCAGCAGGATGTAGGGGTAGGGGTCCCATGCGTTGTTGGCGAGGGCGTAGGAATTCACCAGGGCCCACAATCCCATGAAACCCAAGAACATCCCCACGAAAGGCCAGCTGCCCATGCCGTTTCGAAGGGCGTCGGCGGCTTTGTCGCCCGTACTGAGGCCCTCTTTGTGCCGCCGGTGCCAGTTAACTCTTATCTCAGCCATGGGCCCAGAATAGGCCCGCTTAGTGGATCAGCCCCGAAACCAGGTTGATGGTGGTGGCGAGGACGATGGCACCGAGCAGATAGGACAGCAGCGCCTGGCGCAGGACGGTGGAACGGATGGCAGTGGTCTTCAGGTCGGTGTCCGATACCTGGAACGTCATGCCCACAGTGAAGGCCAGGTAGGCGAAATCCGAATACCGGGGCTGGCTCCCTTCGTTGAAATCCACACCCGTGCCGTCGCGGTAGTAGATCGCTGCGTAGCGGAGGGTGAACAGGGTGTGGACCAGGAACCATGAGAGGGCAATGCTGCCCAGCGCCATGGCCACCGTTGCGTCCTTGGCGCCACCCTGCTCGCTGGAGGCATCAAGCAAAATCAGGGCGACCCCGGCAAAGCTGGCCACGGTGGCGCCCAGGACCAGCGTGTCCGAGAAGATCCTGCCGGGATCCTCCCTCCGCGCATGCGCAGCGGTGGCTGCAGGACCCAGGCGTCCGATGACGCTCCAGACCCAGATGAGGTAGGTGGCCGACGCAGCGGCCCAGCCGAGTGCCGGGGCATACGTCCAGGTGCCAAAGGTGCCAACCGCCAGCGCCGCGACAAGGCCGACGGCAAGCATCACCAGCAAGCGGAGCCGGGAATGGTGGGCGCGGGAGTTGAAGTTCCGGTGGTGGTCGCCGGGAGCCGTCATGGACTTCATGGCCCGATCATGGCACGCGAGGCTGGGCTGCGGCTGGAAAGACAATTCGCCTTATTTTCGCCAACCGTTGAAAAAAGATTGGCGTGCCGCTAACCTGAATGGACTGTGTCGCAGGACACAACCCGGGGGGAACGTGAAGTGGCCATCCGTCGCGAGGAACATCATGCCAGCAGCTGCAGCAAGCGGAGCAACAGCCCTGACCCCACGCCAGGACCTCAGCTCCAGCGTTGCCACATCATTTGACCACTGGAAACACCTGGTGGCCGAATCCTTCGTGCCCCTCACCGCTCGGACGGCGGACGTGGAGGGTTTCCAGGGCCGGATGCGTTCCCGGGTACTGGACCGGATGTCCATCGTGGAAGTGACCGCCACCTCCCACGAGGTCCACCGCACCCCCGCGCTGATCGCCCAGGCCCATGAGCGCTATTTCAAGCTGAATCTGCAGCTGGAAGGCACGGGCCTGCTGATCCAGGACAACCGCGAAGCCGTCCTCCAGCCCGGCGACCTGGCAATCTACGACACCAACCGGCCCTACACCCTTGCCTTCGAGGACAGCACCAGGATCATGGTCCTGATGTTCCCCTGCGACGCCCTCTCCCTGCCGGTGGACTACGTGGGGCAGCTCGCCGCGGTGCGCATGGGCAGCGGGGGCCTCAGCGGAATCGTGGGCCAGTTCATTCGCGAACTGTCTGCGAACTTGGACGTCCTGAACGGCCCCAGCGGCTCGCGGCTCGCCACCAACGCCCTGGACCTGGTGTCCACCATGCTGCACGCGGAAATGGACATCACGCCGGACCGCATGAAGCCGCAGGCACTGCTGGCGGTCTCGGTCCGCGAGTACATCGAGGCGAACCTGGCCGACCCCCTGCTGTCACCGGCAAGCATCGCCGCCGCGCACTTCATCTCCACCCGGCACCTGCACAACGTCTTCCACGAGTCGGGGACCACCGTTGCCAGCTGGATCCGGACACAGCGGCTCGAAGGTGCACGCCGTGACCTCCGCGACCCGCTGCACGCCGGGCAATCCGTCGGCACGGTGGCTGCCCGCTGGGGGTTCCTGGATGCCGCCCATTTCAGCCGCACGTTCCGGGATGCTTTTGGCGTCTCACCCACCGAATGGCGCCGGGGCTGAACCCGGCTGCGTTTCCTAGATCAGCCCCTGGGCCAGCATGGCATCGGCCACCTTGACGAACCCGCCGATGTTGGCGCCGAGCACGTAGTTGCCGGGTTCGCCGTACTCCTCGGCGGTGGCGGCGCAGCGGTCGTGGATGCCAACCATGATCTCCGTGAGCCGCTCCTCCGTGTGCTCGAAGGACCACGAATCACGACTGGCGTTCTGCTGCATTTCCAGGGCCGAGGTTGCCACGCCGCCGGCGTTGGCGGCCTTGCCCGGCCCGAAGAGGACGCCCGCCTCCTGGAACACCGCAACAGCGTCACGCGTGGAGGGCATGTTGGCGCCCTCTCCGACGGCAACCAGGCCGTTGCGGATCAGGCGGGCGGCAGCGGCGCCGTCGAGCTCGTTCTGCGTGGCGCAGGGAAGTGCCACCGTGGCGTCGACGTCCCACACCGAACCGCCGTCCACGTAGGTAACGCCGCCCCGGCGTTCGGCGTAATCCTTCAGGCGGCCGCGCTGCACTTCCTTCACCTCACGGAGGAGCGCGACGTCGATGCCTGCCTCGTCCACCACGTAGCCTGACGAGTCGGAGCAGGCCACCACCGCGGCACCGAGGGACTGGGCTTTGGCGATGGCGTTGATGGCCACGTTGCCGGAGCCCGACACCACCACGCGCTGGCCGTCAAAGGACGTGCCCCTGGTTTTCAGCATTTCCTGGGTGAAGATGACGGTGCCGAATCCGGTGGCCTCGGGCCGGACGAGGGAGCCGCCCCAGGAGATGCCCTTGCCGGTGAGCACGCCGGATTCGTAGCGGTTGGTGATGCGCTTGTACTGGCCGAAGAGGTAGCCGATCTCGCGGCCGCCCACGCCGATGTCGCCGGCCGGGACGTCCGTGTATTCGCCGATGTGGCGGTAGAGCTCGGTCATGAAGGACTGGCAGAACCGCATGACTTCGGCATCGCTGCGGCCGCGGGGATCGAAGTCGGAACCGCCCTTGCCGCCGCCGATGGGCATGCCGGTCAGGGCATTCTTGAAGATCTGCTCGAAGCCGAGGAATTTGACGATGCCCAGGTAGACGGACGGGTGGAAGCGCAGTCCGCCCTTGTACGGGCCCAGCGCGGAGTTGAACTCCACCCGGAAGCCGCGGTTGATTTGGACGCGTCCGGAGTCGTCCGTCCACGGCACACGGAAGATGATCTGGCGTTCGGGCTCGCAAAGGCGTTCCAGGATGGCAGCCTCGAGGAATTCCGGGTGCCTGTCGTGGACCGGGCCAAGGCTTTCGAAAACCTCCACCACTGCCTGGTGGAACTCCGCTTCACCGGGATTCCGCGCGAGGACGGTGTCCTTGATGGCTTCGAGCCGTGCGTCCATGAACTGTTCCTTACCTCTGAGCCGAAACGAGGGACAGCGCAAAAGCAACGTCGCCCCATAGGTTTACTCTTCAACTTATCGGATTACGACCGGGGAGCAGTAGGCGGGTGGGTCAGGTTCGGCTAATCTCCGTAATGTGACACAGATATTCCACATTGCGATAGTTTTGGCGCATCCCTCCTGCACACCGGAGACGCGCTGATGCCCTTCATTTGCCTGCTTCTCTCCGGTGCCGCGCTGCTGGTCAATGGGCTGGCGACGCTGGGGCGTCTCCCCCGCCGCGACGCCGCCACCTTCAGCCTGCTGCTCGGCGGCACCCAGCTGGTGCTCGGCGTCGTCCATCTTTCCACCGGCAATACCGGCACTGAACACCTCTTGACGGCCGCCGGCATGTTCCTGTTCGGGCTGACGTACGCCTATGCCGGACTGGATGTTTTGTTGGCCCTGGGTTCGAAGGGCCTGGGCTGGTTCTGCGGCATGGTGGCGTTTTTCGGTTTGCTGCTGGCGGGCGCGTGGATCGGGACGGATCCGCTGCTCGCGGTGCTCTGGGTGTGCTGGTCGGTGCTGTGGGGGCTGTTGTTCGCCGCCGCATTCGGCGCGGTGCGGCTGGACCTGTTCACCGGCTGGGCATTGGTGCTGGCCAGCCAGGTCACTGCCACTGTTCCCGCGTTCCTGGGCCTGTCCGGCGTATGGCCCCGCAGCGCCTGGGCGGCGTGGGTGGCAGCAGCCTTCCTGGCCGGGGTTTTCCTTGCAGCACGCGTTCTGGCCCGGCGCGGACCTGCCAGTCCGCGCCGGGCCAGTGAAGGGGAAGCCGTGAGCGCTAGGTAAGCGCGTGTCCCAGGGTGGCGGCGTGGTGCCGGCGCTCGATGGCGGTTTCCACCAGCACCCCTGCCACGAAGACCACGGGGACCGCGGCGAGAAGGGCGATGGCTGTTTCCGCGCTGCCGCCGATCAGGGCCGTGAAATTGCTGACCACCAGGAACAGGACCCAGGCGAGGAGCGCCGTTGCCAGGACGGGGGCGATGCGCGTCTGCCACAGCTGCGCCCCTGCACGTTCGCGGCGGAAGAAGCTGACCACCGCCACCGAGCACAGCATGTAGAGCACCAGCAGTGCCGCCACGGCCAGGCCGCTGAACCAGGAAAAGAGGGTCAGGACCGGGTCCAGGGCCAGGATGGCGAAGGGAAGCACCAGCACGACGGCGGTGGCGGTCTGGATCCAGGCGGCAAAGGCAGGGGCGCGGTGCCGGTTGGTCCGGGCCAGCACGGCGGGCATGGAACCGCGCAGGGCCAGGGAGTGCAGGTAGCGGTTGATGCCGTTGTGGAAGGCGATGATGCCGGCGAGCAGCGAGGTAACCAGCAGGATGCCTGCCACCACGCCCGCCCATGGTCCGAACAGCTCCACCATGGGACCGAGCACGAAGGACGTGGCGTCGCCTGATTCGAGGGCTGCCCCGGCGGCGTCCATGACCTGGGACGGGCCGTAGTAGCTGACCAGCATCCAGGAGATGAAGGAGAAGAAGACGGAGATGACGCCCACGGACAGGTAGGTGGCCCGGGCTACCGTGCGATGCGGGTCCTTGGCCTCGGCCGAATAGATGGCCGTGGATTCGAAACCGAACATCGAAGCCACGGCGAACATGATGGCCACACCCGGCGCGCCGGCCCCGATGGCCTCGGGCGAGAAGGACGCGGCCACGCTGATGCCTTCCGGGCCGCCGCCGTGGAGCAAGACGGTGAAGCCGAACAGCAGCAGGATGGCCACCTCGAGGCCCACCAGCAGGGCCAGCACGCGCGCACCGAGTTCGATGTTCAGGGAGCCCAGCACCTGGACGCCGGCCATGGTGGCCAGGGCGAGCAGCCACCACGGAACCTCCAGCCCAATCGAGGCGAGCAGGCCCGAGAACGCCGCACCGTATAGCCCGTACATCGCAGCCTGGACGGTGTTGTAGGCCAGGAGGGCCAGCCAGGCGGCGCCGGCGCCGGTCTTCCTGCCAAAGGCTGCGGTGACGTAGGCGTAGAAAGCGCCGTTGGCCTGGATTTTGCGGCTCATCGCCACGAATCCGACGGCGAAGATGACGATGACAATGCCCACGATCAGGTATGCGCCGGGTGCGCCGGCACCGTTGCCGAGCGCTGCGGCCAGCGGCGAAGCGCCCACGATCCCGGTGAGGGGTGCCTGCGCCGACAGGACGAAGAAGAGGATGCCCAGGACGCCGATGCTGCCGGCGCGCAGTGCCGTTGAATGCTCCTTGGCCGGAGCGTCAGTGGTCCGGGGCTCAGAATTCGAAATACTCATTTGATCCTTCTTAACGGTCATGAGTTCGGGAAAATTGCTGTGGAATCCAGCTTGGCAGCGGGGCGCCGAAGCCCTTTGTCCACCAGCGACGAGTTGTTGATTGTCAGCGCAGTGCAGGATTTTGCGGCACTGGTTCCTGGGCGGCCGGGCGGGCGGCGGAGCGGGGGCCAAGCAGCGACGCGGCGGCCTGCGCCGCTTCCATGCCGCTCTCAATGGCACCGTCGATGAAGCCGCCCCAGCCGTTGGCAATATCGGAGCCGGCAAAAAGCAGGTTGCCGTGCCCGGACTGCATGACGGCCAGGTAGTCGCCCAGGAAACCCGTCCGGTGCATCGGCCAGGTCTCCCCCGCCAGCGGGTCCGCCACCCAGTCGTGGGTGGCCACGTCCAGCACGTCAACGCCGGGGACCAGCCGGGCCAGCTGCTCCTGGACTGCTGCTGCGTCTGACGCGTCAATTCTTGTTGCGTCGGGGCCGAAGCCGACGACGATCGTGTGGCCGTCGAGCGTGTACTCGGCCTGGAAGAAGTTCAGGGGCCAGTCCGCTTGTCCCAACGCCACGAACGGCGCGTGCTCACCCCGCAGCCGGATCCACACCTTGACGCCCCTGGAAACCTGTCCGCGCTTCGCGGCTTCCGTCTTGGCCGGCGGCAGCGGCGGCTGGAAGTCGATGGTTCCCAGGACGGGAAGGGGGACCGTGACAATGGCGGCCCTGGCGCTGATGGCCCGGCCGTCCGCGCTCCGCAGGGTGACGCTCCCGCCGTCGTCCGTCATGCCTGCCACGGCGAAACCAAAGTCGACGGCGGCACGGGAGTCCTCAAGGATGGCCTCGGCGAGTGCGGCGGTTCCGCCCTGGATCTTGTACGTGGCGCAGGCTTCGAAGTTGACGGTCCAGTCACCGTTGGTCAGGGCCACCCAGCGGAGGGCCTGGGTCAGTGCCGCGTCCTCCAGGGGGCCGTTGAAGTTCAAGGTCCAGAAGGATTCGAGGATGTCCCGGGCGTCGCCGGCGGGAAACTGTTCCCGGATCCGGTCCTGCACCGAGATGTGGTCGATGCCCTTGAACGCATCCGTCGCCAACGGCCTGAACGGTTCGGGGAAGTAGGTCCGGGACTCCTTGGTGAATTCGCCGTTGTGCCGGCCGATCACGTCAAGCAAGGCTCCGGGGTCGCCTTCCCGGCGGCCGCCGTCGGCCCACCAGAAAGCCCGCTCGGGCTCCGGGCTGGCGACGGTTCCGATGCCATACCGCTTCAACTCCGCCCAAATGTACGGCTGGGTCCAGTGGACCCATGTGCCGCCGATCTCCAGGTCGCGGCCCAGCCGGTGGTCCAGCCAGGTCCGGCCGCCGATGCGGTCCCGCGCTTCAACGAGGCGGACTGCCAGTCCACGACGGGTGAGTTCGCGGGCGGCGGTGAGGCCGGCAAACCCGGCACCCACGATGACGACGTCCAGGTCCTGCTCCACGGCGCTGTTGTGCTGTGCCATCCCCGGACCCTTAGGAGTAGACGAAGAATTCGACGGTGGGGGCCAGCACAGCCCACCTGGTGCGGGCGCCCTTGTTGAAGGAGGCGGCGCCGCCGGCGGTGAGGTCATAGCTGACGCCGCCCTCCACCTCGATCCGGAGGTGGCCTTCGATGATGTGGATGGTCTCGTCGGCTTCCATGACGAGATTGAAGGGTTCGGGGGCTTCTGTGGGATTGACGTGCCAGTAGCCGCAGGCCAGCGCAGGCCTGCCACCTTCGCCGAAGCGGCGCACCCACTGTACTTTGCCGAGTTCGAAGGGCTCATTCCTGCCGGGGTCAAGGGAAGCGGACGCGGTGAAGGACGGGGTGGTGGTCATGGGTACTCCAGAGGGGAAGGCGCGGCAGGGGAACGGTCACGCCGCGGGATGTGTGAAATGGCGGCGGTCCTGTGACGGGCATCACCGCGTGGAAGCAATCTAAGCAATTGCTTAGTTTTAAGTCAAGGGCTGCTTTTTGCCCGGCGGCGGATGGCTAGAATCGGGCTATGACCGCGTCCCCTGACCGTCCCGCCGCGCCCAGATATGGCAAGGGCCGTGAAGCCCTGCTTCGGGCCGCGGTGGATGTGGTGGCGCAGAAGGGCCTGCGCGGACTCACATACCGTGCGGTGTCGGAGGCGGCGGGCGTCAACAACAGCCTGGTCGCCCACCATTTCGGGACCCGGGACGCCCTGATCGAGGCAGCGCTCCTGTGGTCATCGGAGCAGTCCATCGGCGCGTCACGGCTGCGGGAAGCAGCCGAAAACGGCGGGACTTTCACGGAGGCGCTGCTGGAACTGCTGCTTGAAGATCCGGGGCTGCAGGTGTTCCAGTACGAGATGATCCTCGAGGCCCGGCGCCGCCCGGAGCTGGCGGGGCCGGTAGCCAGGCTGTACGAGAGCTACGTTGGCGCGCTGTCGGAGGGGCTTGAGGCTTTCGGCGTCCAGTGTGACGTCCACGTGGTGGCCCGCTCACTGTTCGCCGCGCTGGATGGACTGGTGCTGCAGTACCTCGCGGGCGTGGGGCGGGAGGAGATCGCTGCCGCCCTGGAGGAAGTGCACCAGGCGGTTCTCCTGCGGCGGGGAGCACAGAGCGGCTAGGACCCTCCGGGCAAACGAAAGCGCGGCCAGCTGCCCGGAAGGCAGCCTGCCGCGCTGACGGTTTTTAGTTGAGAACCGCTACCGGAGCACCACGGTGCGGTTGCCCTGCAGGATGACCCGGCCCTCACAGTGCCACTTCACGGCGTTGGAGAGGGCCTTGCATTCTGTGTCGCGGCCGGCGGCCACCAGGTCCTCGGGCCCGTACGTGTGGTCCACGTCCACCACCTGCTGGGAGATGATGGGCCCCTCGTCCAGCTCCGCGTTGACGTAGTGCGCGGTGGCACCGACGGTCTTGACGCCGCGGGCGTAGGCCTGGTGGTACGGCTTGGCACCCTTGAAGCTGGGCAGGAACGAGTGGTGGATGTTGATGGCCCGGCCATCGAGCTGGCGGGTCAGGTCATCGCTGAGCACCTGCATGTAGCGGGCCAGCACCACCAGTTCGACGTCGAGCCCGTCCACCAGTTCCATCAGCGCAGCTTCCGCTGAGGGCTTGGTCTCCGCCGTGACCGGGATGTGGTGGAACGGGATGCCGTGCCACTCCACCAGCGCCTGGTGGTCCCGGTGGTTGGACACCACGGCCACCACGTCCACGGGCAATTCGCCGATGCGGGCGCGGAAGAGCAGGTCGTTGAGGCAGTGCCCGAACTTGGACACCATGATCAGCACCTTGCGCTTGGACCCGTGGCGTTCCAGCTGCCAGCGCATGCCGAGCTTTTCGGCCACCGGGGCGAACGAAGACCGCAAAACGTCCAGCGTGGACTCATCGCCTTCGGAGACGAAGTGCACGCGCATGAAGAAGTGGCCTTCGGAGCGCTCACCGAACTGCTTGTTGTCGATGATGTCGCAGCCGTGCTCCAGCAGGAACCCGGAGACGGCGTGCACAATGCCAGGCCCCTCGGGGCAGTCCAGGGTCAGGACGTGTTCCACGGTGGTGGGCGCTTTTGATGCGGGGATATGGGTTTCAGTAACAGTCATGGCTCAGCACTCGATCACATTCACGGCGAGGCCTCCTCGGGAGGTTTCCTTGTACTTGGTTTTCATGTCGGCTCCGGTGTCACGCATGGTCTTGATGGCCTTGTCCAGCGAGACCTTGTGGCTGCCGTCCCCGTGCAGGGCCAGCCGGGCCGCGTTGATCGCCTTCACGCTGGCGATCGCGTTCCGCTCGATGCAGGGGATCTGCACCAGGCCGCCCACGGGGTCGCAGGTCAGGCCCAGGTTGTGCTCGATCCCCACCTCTGCGGCGTTTTCCACCTGCGCGGGCGTTCCGCCGAGCACTTCGCAGAGCCCGGCCGCCGCCATGGAGCAGGCGGAGCCCACCTCACCCTGGCAGCCCACTTCGGCACCGGAGATGGAGGCGTTCGTCTTGAAGAGGATTCCGACGGCGGCCGCCGCCAGCAGGAAGCGGACCACACCGTCGTCGTCGGCTCCCGGAACAAACTTGATGTAGTAGTGCAGCACGGCCGGCACGATTCCGGCTGCGCCGTTGGTGGGCGCGGTGACGATCCGGCCGCCTGCGGCATTTTCCTCGTTCACGGCGAGCGCGAACAGGTTGACCCATTCCATCGCCAGCAGCGGGTCCGCCGGCGCCTGGACGGGCGACGGCGTTGCTGCCGCGGCTTCGGCGCTTGCCGCGGAGGCGGTCAGGGTGCGGAACAGTGACGGCGCCCGCCGGGTGACGTTCAGGCCGCCCGGCAGGATGCCTTCGGCGTTGCAGCCGTTCTCCACGCATTCACGCATGACGGCCCACAGCCCCAGCAGCTTCTCCCGGAGTTCCGCTTCGCTGTGCCAGGTGAGCTCGTTGGCCAGCATGACGTCGGAAATGGACATGCCTTCCCGGCTGCAGATCTGCAGCAGCTCGTCGCCGGTGGAGAACGGGTAGGGCAGGACGGTGTCATCCGGCACCACCTTGTCCCCGCCCTCGGCGTCGCCGTCCACCACGAAGCCGCCGCCGATCGAGTAGAAGCTCCGTTCGCTCAGCACCGCTCCGGTGTGGTCCAGCGCGCGGAAGGTCATGCCGTTCGGATGCGCCGGGAGGGACTTGCGCCGGTGGAGCACCACGTCCTCTTCCCAGTTGAAGTCCACCCGGTGCGCCCCCGCGATGTGGAGTTCGGCGTCCAGCGCGGCGGCTGCCACCTGGTCGTCGGCGGTGAAGGTATCCACGGTTTCCGGGTCCAGGCCCTTCAGCCCCAGGACCACTGCCTTATCCGAGCCGTGCCCGCGGCCGGTGGCGCCGAGGGAGCCAAACAGTTCGGCCTGCACCCGGGCGGTGGCGGCCAGCTGGCCGTCGCCCTTCAGCCCGTCGGCGAACAGCTTGGCCGCCCGCATCGGGCCCACCGTGTGTGACGACGAGGGCCCGATGCCGACGGAAAAGAGGTCAAGGACGCTGAGCGCCATCAGGGGACCTCTGGCGAGGCGTACTCCCGCATGGCGTCCAGCAGCCACCGGCCCAGGAACTCGGCGAAGGAAGCGCGGGGGAAGATCCGGAAGGACTCGTCACCGGTCTTCCACAGGATGGCAGGGATGTTCGCGATTTCCGTGGAGAAGGCGGTGCCGGCCTTGAAGACCCGCGGGTGCAGGTCCAGCGAGCAGCCCTTTTCCAGGACGGCGCGCGCCCGGGGGCCCGTCAGTTCGAACGTGGTCCGGTTGGCGGACAGGTCCACCACCTGGCCCGCGTCACCGCCCAGCGCGTCCCGGAGCGCGGGGATGAGGTCCCCTCCCAGGGATTCGTGCGCCTCGGTAGGTGCAACCACCAGGAACTCGGCGGGGCCGAGCCACAGGACGGACACGTCGCCGCTGCCTGCCACGGCGCCTGAGCCGGCGGGGAGTCCGCCGGTGACACCGGCCAGGCGCTCCGCCGCGGCGGATCCTGCGAGGGCCCGGAGGCCCACCATGGTCAGGAAGGGCACCTCGGCGATTTCAACGGTGCCGGCCAGGGAGCCGGCCGCGAATTCTTCCGCCAGCTGACGCGCCGGGCTGACGCGGGCGGCGAGGTTCTTCTCGGCGTTGGTCTTAGCGGAGGTCGGGGATGCTGCTGTTTCAGCCATCTTTACGGGTCCCTTCAGAGTCAAAAAGCACTGTTTCTGCGACAACCACGTCCACCAGCTGGTCGCCGGCGGCTGCCACCAGCGTTTCGCCGATGCGGTTGCGTCCGTTCTTGATCAGGGCCAGGCCGAACGACCTGCCCAGCGCTGCGCTGTGGTAGCTGGAGGTGACGAACCCTTCCATCGGCACGGGGCCGTAGGCGGGGTTGGTCGAGCGTCCCTTTTCCACCAGCTGGGTGCCTTCGGGCAGCCGCAGCGTGCCGTCCACGGGGAGGACGCTGACCAGGTGCTTGCGGTCCTCACGCTGGGCGTCCGACCGGGTGTAGGAGCGCTTGCCGATGAAGTCCTTGGCCTTGGAGACGATCCATTCCATGCCGGCGTCCTGTGGGGTGACGGTGCCGTCGGTGTCCTGCCCGACGATCGGGTAGCCCTTTTCGGCGCGCAGCACGTGCATGGTTTCGGTGCCGTAGGGGGTGATGTTGAACTCGGCCCCGGCGGCAGCAACGGATTCCCACGTGTTCAGCCCGTACCAGGCCGGCACATTGATCTCGTAGGCAAGTTCACCGGAGAACGAAATCCTGCAGATCCGGGCGCGTACGCCGGAGGCGAGGGTGGTTTCGCGGAAGGTCATGAACGGGAAGGCCTCCGCGTCCAGGCCGCCGTTGGCAGCCAGTTCGGGTGCCACCTTGGCGATGACCTCACGGGACTTGGGCCCGACGACGGCGATGGTGCTCCACTGTTCCGTCACGGAGGTGCACTGCACGTCCAGTTCCGGCCACTCGGTCTGCAGCCATTCCTCCAGCCAGTCCAGCACCTTGGCGGCACCGCCGGTGGTGGTGGTCATGAAGTAGGTCTCGTCGTCGACGCGGAGGGTCACGCCGTCGTCGAAGATCATTCCGTCCGGGGTGCACATGACGCCGTAGCGTGCCGAACCCGGGGCGAGCTTCTTGAACGCGTTGGTGTACATCCGGTTCAGGAACTCCCCCGCGTCCTTGCCGCGGATTTCGATCTTGCCCAGCGTGGTGGCGTCCATGAAGCCCACGGATTCGCGGACGGCGGCGCATTCGCGCAGCACGGCAGCGTCCATGTCCTCCCCGGCCTGCGGGTAGTACCAGGGCCGCTTCCACTGTCCAACGTCCTCGAACAGCGCACCCTTGGCCACGTGCCAGGGGTGGATCGATGTGACGCGGGCGGGGTCGAACAGTTCCCCGCGCTGGCGTCCGGCCAGTGCCGCGAAGGCCACCGGGGTGAAGGGGGCGCGGTAGGTGGTGGTGCCGATGTCGCCGATGCCGCGGGAGGCTTCGCCGGCGGTGCGCAGGGCCGCGGCGATGACGCCGATGGCGTTGACACCGGAGGTCTTGCCCTGGTCGTTGGCGGTGCTGATGGAGGTGTACCGCTTAATGTGTTCCACGGAGCGCATGCCGGCTCCGGTGGAGCGGAGGACGTCCGCCACGGACTGGTCGCGCTGGAAGTCCACGAAGTGGTGGTGCCAGTCGTCCGGGGTGCCGCTCTCGCCCGGCACCAGCCACAGCTGGCGGGTGGGGGCGGAGGCCTTCGGGTCGCCGAACACGGACGGTTCGACGGCGGATTCGAAGCCTGCGGCGATGGCCGCCTTCGCGCCGGCGGAGATGCCCTCCGCGACGCAGTCTTCGGTGGCGAAGGAGCCGCGGCCGGCGCCAATGGTCTGCTGGGCGGGGACCTCGGTGCTGGGCACGAAGGCTGCCAGCTCCTCGTCCCAGCGCAGCTTGCCCTGGCGCTGGGAGTGCAGGTGGACCAGCGGGCTCCAGCCGCCGGACACAGCCAGCAGGTCTGCTGCGATCTGCTCAACGCCGGAGGTCAGCTCGCCGTCGTCGTTGATGCTGCGGACGGTCACACCGTCCAAGCGGCCGTCGGCGCCGGCGGAGGTGTTGGCCACCGCGCTGCCGATCAGCACCCGGATCCCGGATTCGACGGCGGCAGTCGCCGCTGCGGTCAGGGTCGGACGGGCGTCCACCACGGCGGCGACCTTGACGCCGGCGGCGGCGAGGTCGGCGGCGACGGCGTAGGCGCTGTCATTGGTGGTGCTGATGACCACGCGCTTGCCGGCGGCCACGCCGTAACGGTTCAGGTAGCTGCGCACGGCGGAGGCGAGCATGATGCCGGGGCGGTCGTTGTTCTCGAACACCAGGGGGCGTTCATGGGCGCCCGGGGCGACGACCACCTGGCTGGCACGGATGTGCCAAATCCGCTGGCGGGAGACGCCGGGGGCGGCAGGGCTCGTGAGGTGGTCGGTGCGGTTCTGGACGGCGATGACGTAGTTCGCGTCGTAGGCGCCGAACGCGGTGGTGCGGTTCAGGACCGTGGACTCGGCGCCGGATACCAGCTCGGCTTCGACGTCGGCCACCCATTCCAGGGCGGGCTTTCCTTCGATGGTCTCGGCAAGGCCCGGAGCCGTGGAACCGGAGAGCAGCGAGCCGCCGAGTTCGGGCTGGTCATCGAGCAGCATGACCCTGGCGCCGGTGCGGACAGCCTCGCGGGCTGCGGCGAGCCCGGCGGGGCCGCCGCCGATGACCAGGACGTCGGTGTGGACGTACTTCTTGTCGTACTCGGCGCGGTCGTCCTCCGGGTCCAGCTTGCCCAGGCCGTTGAGCAGGGTGGCCTGGAGTCCGTCCACCAGGGAAACGGTGGTGGCGGGAAGCATGGATTCCGCCACGTGGCCGGGGAAGCGGGCTTCCACACGGACCAGGGCGTTGGCCTCCTCCACCCCGGCTGACATGATGCCGCGGGGACGGTCCTCGTACAGGGAGTTGCCGGCGGCGATGCGGCCGTTGGCCAGCAGCGCCGAGGCCAGGGTGTCACCGGGATGGCCGGTGAACTCCTCGCCGTCCACGGTGAAGCGCCAGGAGATGGTGCGGTCGATGCGGCCGCCGGTAGCCAGGCGGGCGTTCTGGGAAGTCACTTGGTCGCTCCTTCCGGGGCGGTGGTGCTGAGGATGCTCGTGGTGGAGGTGCTGGGTGCGGCACTTCCCGTGGTGGTGCTGTCAGGGCCGGTGCTGGCGGTCCCGGTTTCGGGTGCGCCGTCCGGGGAGCGGTCGGGCCGCTTCGCCCCCATCGGGTAGACAGCCTTGATGTCGTAGCTCACGGTGTCGCGGAGCATGTTGAACCACTGGCGGCAGCCGGTGCTGTGGACCCAGCGCTCGGCGAAGATGCCTTTGGGGTTCTCGCGGTAGAAGAGGTAGCGGGACCACTCCGAGTCGCTCAGCTCGTTGGGGTTCTCGGGGTACGGGACGTGGGCCTGTCCCCCGTAGTGGAATTCGGTTTCGTCCCGCGGGCCGCAGTTGGGGCATGGGATCAGCAGCATGTGCGTTAGTCCTTTTCTGGTGGCGGCGGCTAGTGGGCCACGGCGGCGGCGCCGTGTTCGTCGATGAGGGCGCCGGTTTCGAAGCGTTCCAGCGAGAACGGCGCGTTCAGCTTGTGCGGGGCGCCGGTGGCGATGGTGTGCGCGAAGGTCATGCCTGCGGCGGGGGTGCCCTTGAATCCGCCGGTTCCCCAGCCGCAGTTCACGAACATGTTCTCCACCGGAGTGGTGCCCACGATCGGCGAGGCGTCCAGGGTGGTGTCCACGATGCCGCCCCAGGTCCGGAGCACGTGGGCCCTGGCGAAGATGGGGAAGAGTTCGACGGCGGCCGCCATCTGCTGCTCGATCACGTGGAAGGAGCCGCGCTGGCCGTAGCCGTTGTAGGAGTCCACGCCGGCGCCCATGACCAGTTCGCCCTTGTGCGCCTGGGAGACGTAGACGTGCACGTGGTTGGACATGACCACCGTGGGGTGGACGGGCTCGTGCAGTTCGGAGACCAGGGCCTGCAGCGGGTGGGACTGGATGGGGAGCTGGAAGCCCGCCATTTCAGCCAGGACCGAGCTGTGGCCTGCGGCGCAGAGGCCCACCTTTTCGGTGTTGATGGTGCCGCGGTTGGTCTTGACGCCCACCACGCGGTCGCCGTCCTTGAGGAAGCCGGTCACCTCGCAGTTCTGGATGATGTCCACGCCCATTTCGTCGCACTTGCGGGCGAAGGCCCACGCCACGTGGTCGTGCTTGGCGATGCCGGCGCGGGGCTGGTAGGTGGCGCCCATCACGGGGTAGCGGATGTTGTCGCGGATGTTCAGGATGGGGCAGAGTTCCTTGACCTGCTGCGGGTCAAGCCATTCGGCGTCCACGCCGTTGAGCTTGTTGGCACCCACGCGGCGCATGCTTTCGCGCACGTCGCCCAGGGTGTGGGCCAGGTTCATCACGCCGCGCTGGCTGAACAGGAAGTCGTACTCGAGTTCCTCGGGCAGGATTTCCCAGAGCTTGAGGGCGTGCTCGTAGATGGCCGCGCTCTCATCCCAGAGGTAGTTGGAGCGGATGATGGTGGTGTTGCGGGCCATGTTGCCACCGGCGAGCCAGCCCTTTTCCAGGACGGCGATGTTGGTCATCCCGTGGTTCTTGGCCAGGAAGTAGGCCGTGGCCAGGCCGTGCCCGCCGCCGCCGACGATCACGGCGTCGTAGGAGGACTTGGGTTCCGGGTTCCGCCAGAGGAAGTCCGGGTGCTCCGGAAGGTGCTGGGTGCTCACTGGGCGGCTCCAATCAGGTCTGCCTCGATGCCGGCCAGGTTGGCGTCGGCGGAAAGGTGCGGGTAGAGGGGGAACTTGCCGGCCAAGGCCGTCACGCGTTCCCGGAGTTCGACGGCGGTGTCCCCGGGGAGGGTGCCCGTGCCGGCGGAGGCAATCAGCGCTGTCGCGATGATGTCCGCAACCTCGGTGAACTCGGCGGCGCCAAAGCCGCGGGCGGCCAGGGCGGGGGTGCCGATCCGGAGGCCGGAGGAGACCATCGGCGGGCGGGGGTCGAAGGGGACGGCGTTGCGGTTGACCGTGATGCCGATCTGGTGGAGCGCGTCCTCACCCTGCTGGCCGTCGAGTTCGGAGTTCCGGAGGTCAACCAGGACCAGGTGGACGTCGGTGCCGCCGTTGACTACGGAAATGCCCGCGGCTGCGACGTCGTCCTTGAGGAGGCGCTCGGCCAGCAGCTTGGCGCCCTGCAGCACCCGCTCCTGGCGTTCCTTGAATTCGGGGGCGGCAGCGAGCTTGAATGCCACGGCCTTTGCTGCCACAACGTGCTCCAGCGGACCACCCTGCTGGCCCGGGAACACCGCGCTGTTGATCTTCTTGGCGTATTCCTCCTTGGCCAGGATGACGCCGCCGCGCGGACCGCCCAGGGTCTTGTGGGTGGTGGTGGTGACCACGTCCGCGTACGGGACGGGGTTCGGGTGCAGGCCGGCGGCGACGAGTCCGGCGAAGTGCGCCATGTCCACCATGAGGTAGGCACCAACGAGGTCGGCGATGCGGCGGAATTCGGCGAAGTCCAGCTGGCGGGAGTAAGCGGACCAGCCGGCCACGATCAGCTTGGGCTTGTGCTCCAGGGCCAGGGCTTCCACCTCGGCCATATCGATCCGGAGGTCTTCCTCGCGGACGTGGTAGGGAACCACGTTGTAGAGCTTGCCGGAGAAGTTGATCTTCATGCCGTGCGTGAGGTGTCCGCCGTGCGCCAGGGAGAGCCCCAGGATGGTGTCGCCCGGGTTCAGCAGGGCGAACATGGCGGCGGCATTGGCCTGGGCGCCTGAGTGCGGCTGCACGTTGGCGAACTCGGCGCCGAAGAGTGCCTTCACGCGGTCGATGGCCAGCTGCTCGATGACGTCCACGTGCTCGCAGCCACCGTAGTAGCGCTTGCCCGGGTATCCCTCGGCGTACTTGTTAGTGAGCACCGAGCCCTGGGCCTCCATAACGGAGGTCGGAGCGAAATTCTCCGACGCAATCATTTCCAGGGTGGACTGCTGGCGGTGCAGTTCCTGTGCCACAGCGGCGGCGACGTCGGCGTCGACCGTGGCAAGCGAGGCGTTCAGTACGTCCTGCATTGTTCTCCTTATGAACCCTTGGGAGTTACTGACCTATAACTGATCTGTAACTGATATATTAGAACTGTCGTAATAGTATGTTCCAGATCACTTGGACGTCAATAGCACTCCTGGGAAGGCTCGAAATGAGCGTCACATTAGAGAACCACCTGGCCGGCGACGGGGACCTCTCACTCTCCGAACAGGCCTACCGGCACCTGCGGGACCGGCTCATCATGCTGGACATCCGGCCGGGCGAGGCGATCAACGACGCCAAGCTGGCCGCCGAACTCGGGATCGGCCGGACGCCGGTCCGGGAAGCCCTCAAGCGGCTGGAAAGTGACCACCTGGTGGTGTCCTATCCCCGGCGCGGAACGTTCGCCACCATCGTCGACATCACTGAACTGGCAGACGTCTCAGAGCTGCGCGAATCCCTGGAACCCCTGGCCGCACGCCGCGCCGCCAAACTGGCAACGCCCGCGCTGCGGGCGGAAATCCGGGAGACCGCGGCAGCGATTTCCACCATGGGCGATGACGATGATCCCTACGACCTCATGCGGTACGACATCAAGGTCCACCGGCTGATCTACCGGGCCGCCGCCAACGCGCACCTCGAGGACGTCCTGATCCGCTACGACAACCTGGCCACGCGCATCTGGTGCATGGTGCTGGAAAAGGTACCGTCCGTTGCGTCCCACATTGCCGAGCACGTTGAACTGCTGGAGGCAGTGGCCGACGGCGACGCGGACCGGGCCGGCAAGCTCGCCCTGGAGCACGTCACCAGTTTCGAGCAGGCCATCCGGAACGTGCTCTAGCCGTCGTGTCCAGGCGCGGCTAGCGCAGCCGGGTCCGCACCTCCTGCGCGAATTCCAGCGTGGTGGCCGAACCGCCCAGGTCCGGTGTGGCGATGCCGCCTGCCAGCGCTGATTCGAAAGCACCGGTAAGGGACTGGGCGGCCGCCGCCTCGCCCAAATGGTCCAGCATCATGGCCGCAGCCCAGAGGGCGCCGACGGGGTTGGCGATGCCCTTGCCGGCGATGTCCGGGGCGGAACCGTGGACGGGCTCGAACATCGACGGGCGCCGGCGCTCGGGGTTCAGGTTTGCACTCGGGGCGATGCCGATGGAACCGGCCACTCCGGCCACGAGGTCGGACAGGATATCTCCGAACAGGTTGGATGCGACGATGGTCCGGACGCTGGTGGGCTTCATGACCAGCCGGGCCGCGAGCGCATCGATGAGCACCTTGTCCACCGTGACGCCGGGGAACTGTTCCACCGTCCGGGCCACCACTTCGTCCCAGAACGGCATGGTGTGGATGATGCCGTTGGATTTGGTGGCAGAGACCAGGATGCCGCCGCGTTTCGTTGCAGCCTCTGCCGCGTAGCGGGCCACCCTGCTGATGCCGGCTTTGGTGAAGACGCTCTCCTGGACGGCGAATTCAGCGTCCGTCCCTGCACCGAAGCGGCCGCCGATCTGCGAGTACTCGCCTTCAACGTTTTCCCGGACCACCACGATGTCCAGGTCCTCAAGGCCCGGCATCGCTCCCTTGACCCCGGGCAGCAGCTTCATGGGGCGAAGGTTGACGTACTGGTCGAACTCCCGGCGGATGGGAATCAACAGTCCCCACAACGTCACGTCGTCGGGGACGTCGGGGGTGCCCACCGCTCCCAGGTAGATCCCGTCGCCGCTGCCGAGCTGCTCGATGCCGTCAACGGGCATCATCCGGCCGGTTTTGACGTAGAGGTCGCTGTTCCAGTCACGGACACGCCAGTTGACGGCGAAGCCATGCAGCCCGGCCACAGCATCCACGCACCCCATGGCCACCTCGGTGACGTCCACGCCGATGCCATCACCGGGAATCGAATCGATGGTGTAGGTACGGGTCATGGCTGTCCAATCATTCGTTGGTTGGTGCGGTGCGTAAAGCTTAAAGATAGTGGTTGGGTTCCGGGAGGAACCGTACCGGACGATCGGCCTCCCCACTCCGGGGAAGCAAACGGGCGCACCGCCGTCGAACGCCCTGGGCATGTGACGTGGAATACTTCCGTACAAGCGCGCCGGACGTTCCGGCGGGACGTTCTGAAGGGGCAGGTGGCCATGCAGGAATTCGTCAACGAGGACGAAGAGGCCCGGCGGCATGTCCTGGCAGTGCTGGCGGCTGAGCGCAGCCGGGGGCTGCGCCCCGACCCTGATTTCGACCGGCGCCTCCACGGGCACTTTCCCACCCTCCGCAGCCTCTTCCATTCCCTGTACGGTGACCGGACGGACTGGCTGGAGCAGCTCTCCGCGCTGGTGGTGCAGAGTGCGGCTTCCTGGCAGGAACGCCCGCAGGAGCTGAAGGCCCTGGACGCCGAACGGGAGGCGGACCCGGACTGGTTCCAGTCCAACCGGATGCTGGGCGGCGTCTGCTACGTGGACCGCTACGCCGAAAGCCTCGAAGGGGTCCGCGCCCGCATCCCGTACTTCAAGGAACTGGGCCTCACCTACCTGCACCTCATGCCGCTGTTCCTGGCGCCGGAACCACACTCGGATGGCGGGTATGCGGTCTCGAGCTACCGCCAGGTCAACCCACAGCTGGGCACCATGGAGCAGCTGCGCTCCCTGGCAGCGGAACTGAGGGACAACGGCATCAGCCTGGTGGTGGACTTCATCTTCAACCACACCTCGGACGAGCACGAGTGGGCGCGGAAGGCAGCCGCCGGGGACCCGGACTACAGCGACTACTACTGGATCTTCCCGGATCGGACGCTGCCGGACGCCTTCGAGGCGGACGTGCGGGAGATCTTCCCCGAGAACCATCCCGGGTCCTTCATCCAGATGGCGGACGGCCGGTGGGTCTGGGCCACGTTCCACACCTACCAATGGGACCTGAACTACTCCAATCCCGAGGTCTTCCGGGCCATGGCGGGCGAAATGCTGTTCCTGGCCAACCAGGGGGTGGACATCCTGCGCATGGACGCGGTGGCGTTCATCTGGAAGCAGTTGGGCACCCCCTGCGAGAACCTGCCGCAGGCGCACACACTGCTCCGGGCGTTCAACGCGGTGTGCCGGCTGGCGGCGCCGGCGCTGCTGTTCAAGTCCGAGGCCATCGTGCACCCGGACGAGGTAGCGCTCTATATCGACCGCAGGGAATGCCAGCTTTCCTACAACCCGCTGCAGATGGCACTCATCTGGGAATCCCTGGCCACCAGGGATGTCTCGCTCCTGGCCCAGGCACTGCACCGGCGGCACAACATCCCGGACGGCACGGCGTGGGTGAACTACGTCCGCAGCCATGACGATATCGGCTGGACCTTCGCCGACGAGGACGCCGCCGAACTGGGCATCAACGGCTTCGACCACCGCCGCTTCCTGAACTCCTTCTACGTCAACCGTTTCCCGGGCAGCTTTGCCCGCGGCGTCCCGTTCCAGGACAACCCCAAGACCGGCGACTGCAGGATTTCAGGCACGACGGCGTCCCTTTGCGGCATGGAGGTGGACCCGGCTGAGGCGGTGGAACGGATCCTCCTGGCCCATTCGGTGCCGTTCAGCACCGGCGGCGTCCCGCTGCTGTACCTGGGCGACGAGGTGGGGCAGGTCAACGACTATGGGTACGCGTCCGAGCCCGGCCACGAGGAGGACAGCCGCTGGGTGCACCGGCCGCATTTCCCCGCGGAGCAGTACGCCCGCCGCCTGGACCCGGCCACGCCGGAAGGAGCCGTGTACGCCGGGCTGAAGCGGATGATTGAGGTCCGGACCAGCACCCCCGAACTGGCGGGGACCACGCTGATTGATTTCGGCACCAACAACCGCGCGGTGCTCGGCTACCAGCGGCCGGGCGCGGCGGAGGGCGGTCCCACCATCCTGGCCCTGGCAAACTTCAGCGACTCCGCCCAGACCCTCCCGGCGGAAACGTTCGGCGGATTCTCCCCTGCCGCCGTCGACCTTCTCTCCGAAGCAGCCATGCAGCTGGACGACGGCGTCACCCTCCTCCCCCGGCAATACCTCTGGCTGCGCGTCACGCCGCAGTAACCGGGGGCCTGAGATTGGGACCTGGCACCGGGGCGTGAAACCATACGGATCATGGCCTCCAAGATTGCGTACCAGGGTGAGCCCGGCGCCAACTCCAATATCGCGTGTCAGCAGATGTTCCCGGACATGGAAAGCGTGCCGTGCGCGAGTTTCGAGGATGCCTTTGAGCTGGTGACCAGCGGCGAGGCAGAGCTGGCCATGATCCCCATCGAGAACTCGATCGCCGGCCGGGTGGCGGACATCCACATCCTGCTGCCGCAGTCCAACCTGCAGATCGTGGGCGAGTACTTCCTGCCCATCCATTTCGACCTGCTGGGCATCCCGGGCAGCACCATTGAAGGCGCCACGGAGGTCCACAGCCACATCCACGCGCTGGGCCAGTGCCGGAAGCTGATCCGCGAGCACGGCCTCAAGCCCGTCATCGCCGGCGACACCGCAGGCTCGGCCAGGGAGGTGGCGGAATGGAACGATCCCCGCAAGCTCTCCCTCGCTCCCCCGCTGGCCGCCGACATCTACGGCCTGAAGGTCCTGGCCTCCCGGGTGGAGGACGACCCCTCCAACACCACCCGCTTCGTGGTCCTGGCGCGCGAAAAGGCACTGCCGGCCCGGGACGAACTTCCCGGACCGGCAGTCACCAGCTTTGTGTTCCGCGTGCGCAACGTCCCGTCCGCCCTGTACAAGGCACTGGGCGGCTTCGCCACCAACGGCGTGAACATGACCCGGCTGGAAAGCTACATGGTGGGCAACGAGTTTGCCGCCACCATGTTCATGGCTGACGTCGAAGGCCACCCCGAGGACCTGCCGCTGAAGCTGGCCCTCGAGGAACTGGACTTCTTCACCACCGAGGTGCGGATCCTCGGCGTGTACGCCGCGGCCGACTACCGGCTCGCCGCCGCCACGGCCTGACGCGGTGCCGCGGGGGCGGCCTTCAGCAGCGGCGTGAAGAACGCGCCCAGTTCCGCGGTTGCCGTCAGCGGCAGGACATTGGCCACGTACTGGTCCGGGCGGACCACCACCACCACGCCGCTGCGGTCCAGGCCGCGGAGGTCGAAAATGTCCGCCTTGGGATCCGTGGCGTACACCTTCTCGTAGTCGGTCAGCTTGAACGGGCCCACCAGCGGCTTGAAGACGGCGGGCACGGCATTGATGTCGACGGCGGTGTGCGGCTGCTGGTAGATGACCTTCAGGTCGAACCACGCGTCCGGGTCGGCGCCGGCAGGGGTGGCGGCCAGCGGGGACTCCGGCGAGTTCGCGAACCACTCGGCGAGCATGTCCGTTGCCGAGTTGGTGCCCGGCAGGGCGGGGTCGGCGAAGACGTAGATCCGCCAGCGGCCGTCGGCGGTGGCGTGGTGGCCAAGATGGAGGGGGTTGGTGTCCCCCACCCGGACCACGGGTGCGGACTTGAAGCGCTTGCCCACCGGGAACCCGGTGGCCAGGTCCTGGTGGTCGGTGCTGCCAACGATCAGGGACGGCGTGTACTGCGTCATGAAGCCGGCAGGGAATTCGGCGGTCTGCACGTAGAAGTCTTCAAGGTCGGAGGGGTGTTCGAACTCCTCCGGCTTCTTGGCCATCATGGTGGACCATTCCTTGTCGAAGTCGATGAGGTTCTTCGCCACTACCTGGCGCTCCTCGGAGTAGGTGCTCAGCAGGCTCTCCGGGCTGCGGCCCTCCAGGACATGCCCCAGCTTCCAGGCGATGTTGAACCCGTCCTGCATGGAGACGTTCATGCCCTGGCCGGCCTTGGCGCTGTGGGTGTGGCAGGCGTCCCCGGTGATGAACACCCGCGGGGTGCGGGTGCCGCGCTCGGCCGGCAGGACGTCGTCGAACCTGTCCGTGAGCCGGTGGCCCACCTCGTAGACGCTGTGCCACGCGACGTTCCGGACGTCCAGCGTGTAGGGGTGCAGGATCGCGTTGGCCTTGGCGATGATCTCCTCGATGGTGGTGTTGCGGACCGAGTGCTGGCTGTTCGGGTCCACTTCGCCCAGGTCCACGTACATGCGGAACAGGTGGCCGCCTTCGCGCGGGATCAGCAGGATGCTGCCCTCGGCGCCCTGGATGGCGCACTTGGTCCGGATGTCCGGGAAGTCGGTGACGGCCAGCGTGTCCATGACGCCCCAGGCGTGGTTGGCCTGGTCGCCGGCAAGGGTGCAGCCGATGGCCTGGCGCACCTTGCTGCGCGCACCATCCGCGCCCACCACATACTTGGCGCGGACAATCCGCTCCTGGCCTTCGTTGGGTCCGGCGGTGTGGCGGAGGGTCACGGTGACGGGGTAGTCGCCCTGACCGGTCACCGTCAGGCCCTCGAAGTCGTAGCCGTAGTCAGGCTTGAGGCGTGTGGGCGAGTTCGCGGCAAATTCCGCGAAGTAGTCCAGCACGCGGGCCTGGTTGACGATCAGGTGCGGGAACTCGCTGATGCCCATCTCGTCATCCACGGCCCGGGCAGTCCGGATGATGTTCGCGTGGTTGGCCGGATCCGGCTTCCAGAATGCCATTTCGGTGATGCGGTACGCCTCGGCGATGATCCGCTCCGCGAAACCGAAAGCCTGGAACGTCTCCACGCTGCGCGCCTGGATGCCGTCGGCCTGCCCGATGGCGAGCCTGCCGGGGCGGCGTTCGATGATGCGGGTGGTTACGTTGGGGAACATGGACAGCTGGGCCGCGGCGAGCATGCCGGCAGGCCCGGTGCCCACGATGAGGACGTCCACTTCGTCGGGAAGTTCCTCGGGGCGGTTAAGGCCGACGCCGGCCGCCGGCTGGACACGCGGGTCACCGGATACGTATCCGTGGTGGTGGAACTGCACGGGCTTTCCTCACTTCATTGTGGATGACTATCGGGGCTAAAGCATGTTCTATATCAGAACACGCGATTCGATAATCGAAACTGTAAATCTGGCTTCCACTGTACGCCCGATGTGATCCGGGCGACAAGTGCCCTCGGCCTGCTCGTCAAAAGCCCGGAAAACCAGGGGTTGACGGACCGCGCCTGATGGGTGATAGTGATCGTATACGATTTCGTACCTGATGAGGAGAAGGCTTTGGAGCAGGTCAACGGCGACACCCTGGCGGCAGCACGCAAAGTGATCGCAGTGCACATCAACTACCCCAGCCGGGCCGCCCAGCGGGGCCGCACCCCGGCGCAGCCGTCCTACTTCCTCAAGCCTTCCAGCTCGCTGGCACTGGGCGGAAGCCCCGTTGAGCGGCCCGCCGGCTGCGAACTGCTCGGTTACGAGGGTGAGATCGCCCTGGTGATCGGCAAGGCCGCCCGCCGTGTTTCGATTGAGGACGCCTGGAACCACGTCGCGGCCGTCACCGCCAGCAACGACCTCGGCGTGTACGACCTCCGCTACGCGGACAAGGGCTCCAACCTCCGGTCCAAGGGCGGCGACGGGTTCACCCCCGTGGGCCCGGCACTGATCCCGGCAGACGCCGTCGACCCCGCCAAGCTGCGCATCCGCACCTGGCACAACGGGGACCTGGTCCAGGACGACACCACCGGGGACCTGCTCTTCCCGTTCGCCCGGCTCGTCGCGGACCTGTCCCAGCTGCTCACGCTCGAGGAAGGTGACATCATCCTTACCGGCACCCCGGCCGGCGCCTCGGTCGCCAAGCCGGGCGACGTGCTGGAAGTGGAAGTGGGGACGATCGACGGCGGCCTGTCCACCGGCCGGCTGGTCACCACCGTTGAGGAAGGCACGACGGCGTTCGCGGACTTTGGTGCCCGGCCCAAGGTCGATGACCTGCAGCGGGAGGAAGCCTACGGCTCCCGTGAAGCCGCGGGGCTTCCCGCCGTCGGGCCTGTCCTGACCCCGGAGCTGAAAGCCAAGCTGGAGTCCGTCGCCACCGCCACCCTGTCCTCCCAGATGCGCAAGCGGGGCCTTAACAACGTCAGCATCGACGGACTGCAGGCCACCCGCCCGGACCGCCGCGTGGTGGGCCTGGCCCGCACTCTCCGCTACGTCCCCAACCGCGAGGACCTGTTCAAGACCCACGGCGGCGGCTTCAACGCCCAGAAGAAGGCCATCGACTCCGTGAACGAAGGCGAAATCCTGGTCATGGAAGCCCGCGGTGAAAAGGGAACCGGCACTGTGGGCGACATCCTGGCCCTCCGTGCCCAGGTCCGCGGTGCCGCGGCCATCATCACCGACGGCGGCGTCCGCGACTACTCCGCCGTGGCGGACCTGGAGATGCCCACCTACTTCGCCAATCCGCATCCGGCCGTGCTGGGCCGCCGCCACATCCCGTGGGACACGGACATCACCATCGCGTGCGGCGGAGCCACCGTCCAGCCCGGCGACATCATCGTGGCCGATTCCGACGGCATCCTGGTGATCCCCCCGGCCATCGCCGACGAACTGGTGGAGGACTGCATCCAGCAGGAGAAGGAAGAAACCTTTATCTTCGAGATGGTCAAGCAGGGCAACAGCGTGGACGGCCTCTACCCCATGAACGCCGAATGGCAGGCAAAGTACAACGAATGGGCAGGCACCAATGAGTGAGGCCACCATGGTTGCCGGCAGCAAGTCCGAGCAGGCCTACCAGGCCGTCAAGGCCCGGATCGTGGAAGGCACCTACACCCCCGGCTACCGGCTGGTCCTGGGCTCCATCGCCAAGGACCTGGGGTTCAGCGTGGTCCCCGTCCGCGAAGCCATCCGCCGGCTGGAAGCCGAAGGCCTGGTGACGTTCGAACGCAACGTGGGCGCCACCGTGGCCGGCATTGATCCCACCGAATACCTCTACACCATGCAGACCCTCAGCATCGTGGAAGGCGCCGCCACAGCGCTGTCCGCCCCGCTGATCGA
Source organism: Pseudarthrobacter sp. rb (assembly GCF_056389225.1). Classification (NCBI taxonomy): domain Bacteria; kingdom Bacillati; phylum Actinomycetota; class Actinomycetes; order Micrococcales; family Micrococcaceae; genus Pseudarthrobacter; species Pseudarthrobacter sp. rb. The sequence goes on from NZ_JBWJAR010000025.1 coordinate 33,326, forward strand.
TCCCGCAGCCGTGGCCAGGGCCCGCGCCGTGAACGAAGAGATGCGCGCGTGCCTGGACCACTTCGACCCCGTGCGGTTCACGCAGCTCAACCAGGACTTCCACAGCGTCCTGTTCGAGCACTGCCCCAACCCGCACATCCTGGACCTGGTGCACCGCGGCTGGAACCGGCTCGCAGCCATCCGGTCCTCCACGTTCCGCTTCGTCCCGGGCCGCGCCCGCGAGTCCGTGGATGAACACGAAAACCTGCTGAAGCTCATCGAAACGGGAGCCGACGCAGAGCAGATCGAAAAAGCCGCCAGGCTCCACCGCTCGGCAACCCTTGACGCATATCTCGCCCAAGCAAAGCACCAGTAAGGACTTCAACGATGACGACCTCAGTAGAAACTTCCAAGCACTACGTCCCTGAGGACCTGCCCACCCACATCCAGCACTACATCAACGGCCAGTTCGTTGACTCCGTGGGCGGCAAGACCTTCGATGTCCTGGACCCGGTGTCCAACCGGAACTACGCCACCGCCGCGGCCGGCCAAAAGGAAGACATCGACCTCGCCGTCGCCGCAGCCCGCGAAGCGTTCGTGAATGGCCCTTGGCCGAAGATGAAGCCCCGCGAACGGGCCCGGATCCTGAACAAGATCGCCGACGCCGTCGAGGCCCAGGAAGCCCGCCTCGCCGAACTCGAAACCTTCGATACCGGCCTGCCCATTACGCAGGCCAAGGGCCAGGCCCTCCGCGCCGCCGAGAACTTCCGCTTCTTCGCTGACCTGATCGTGGCCCAGTTTGATGACGCCATGAAGGTCCCGGGCTCGCAGATCAACTATGTGAACCGCAAACCGATCGGCGTCGCGGGCCTCATCACCCCGTGGAACACCCCGTTCATGCTCGAGTCCTGGAAGCTGGCCCCCGCGCTGGCCACCGGCAACACCGTGGTCCTCAAGCCGGCCGAGTTCACGCCGCTCTCCGCGTCGCTGTGGGCCACCATCTTCAAGGACGCCGGCCTTCCCGACGGCGTCTTCAACCTGGTCAACGGCCTGGGCGAGGAAGCCGGCGACGCGCTGGTGAAGCACCCGGACGTCCCGCTGATCTCCTTCACCGGCGAGACCACCACCGGCCAGACGATCTTCCGGAACGCCGCCGCCAACCTCAAGGGCCTCTCCATGGAGCTTGGTGGCAAGTCCCCGTGCGTCGTTTTCGCGGACGCCGACCTGGACGCCGCCATCGATTCCGCCCTGTTCGGCGTCTTCTCCCTCAACGGCGAACGCTGCACCGCCGGCTCCCGCATCCTGGTTGAGCGCGCCATCTATGACGAGTTCTGCGAGAAGTACGCCGCCCGCGCACAGAACATCGTGGTGGGCGATCCGCACGACCCCAAGACCCAGGTGGGCGCCCTGGTCCACCCCGAGCACTACGAGAAGGTGGCATCCTACGTGGAGATCGGCAAGTCCGAAGGCCGGCTCCTGGCCGGCGGCGGCCGCCCCGACCACCTGCCCGAAGGCAACTACATCGCACCCACGGTGTTTGCCGACGTCGCCCCCGACGCCCGGATCTTCCAGGAGGAAATCTTCGGACCCGTCGTGGCCATCACCCCGTTCGAGAACGACGACGAGGCCCTCGCCCTGGCGAACAACACCAAGTACGGCCTGGCCGCCTACATCTGGACCCAGAACCTCACCCGCGCCCACAACTTCTCGCAGAACGTCGAGGCCGGCATGGTGTGGCTGAACAGCCACAACGTCCGGGACCTGCGCACCCCGTTCGGCGGCGTCAAGGCCTCCGGGCTGGGCCACGAGGGTGGCTACCGCTCCATCGATTTCTACACCGACCAGCAGGCCGTGCACATCACGCTCGGTACCGTCCACACCCCCAAATTCGGCGCCTAAGCGCTCCCACCCACCTTTCAAAGAAGAGAGAATCCAATGACCAACTTCGTCCCCACCCCCACCGTCCCGGCACCGGACATCGTCCGCTGCGCCTACATGGAAATCGTGGTCACGGACCTCGCCAGGTCCCGTGAGTTCTACGTGGACGTCCTGGGCCTGCACGTCACCGAGGAAGACGAGAACAACATCTACCTGCGCTCCCTGGAGGAGTTCATCCACCACAACCTGGTGCTGCGCAAGGGCCCCATCGCCGCCGTCGCGGCCTTCGCCTACCGCGTGAAGTCCCCCGCCGAGGTGGACGCCGCCGAGGCCTACTACAAGGAGCTCGGCTGCCGGGTGGAGCGCCGCAAGGAAGGCTTCACCAAGGGCATCGGCGACTCCGTCCGCGTGGAGGACCCGCTGGGCTTCCCCTACGAGTTCTTCTACGAGGTGGAGCACGTGGAGCGCCTCACCCAGCGCTACGACCTCTACTCCGCCGGTGAACTGGTCCGTTTGGACCACTTCAACCAGGTGACCCCGGACGTCCCCAAGGGCCGCAAGTACCTGGAGGACCTTGGCTTCCGCGTCTCCGAGGACATCAAGGATTCCGACGGCGTCACCTACGCCGCGTGGATGCACCGCAAGCAGACCGTCCACGATACCGCCCTCACCGGCGGCAACGGCCCGCGCATGCACCACGTCGCGTTCGCCACCCACGAGAAGCACAACATCATCCAGATATGCGACAAGATGGGCGCCCTGCGCATCAGCGACCGGATCGAACGCGGCCCCGGCCGGCACGGCGTCTCCAACGCCTTCTACCTCTACATCCTGGACCCGGACGGCCACCGCATCGAGATCTACACCCAGGACTACTACACCGGCGACCCGGACAACCCCACCATCACCTGGGACGTCCACGACAACCAGCGCCGCGACTGGTGGGGCAACCCCGTGGTCCCGTCCTGGTACACCGAGGCTTCCCTGGTCCTGGACCTGGACGGCAACCCGCAGCCGGTCATCGTCCGCGAGGAAAAGTCCGAGATGGCCGTGACCGTGGGCGCCGACGGCTTCTCCTACACCCGCAAGCCGGAGGGTGAAGCTGCCGAGGGCTTCAAGCTGGGAGTCCAGGTCTAACCATGCTGGAGCCGACGACGATTGAGGCCATCGCGGACGAACTGGTGCAAGCCGGCCGGACCCGCACCCCTGTCCCCCGCCTGACCGCCCGCTACCCCGAGATGACGGTGGAGGACTCCTACGCGGTGCAGCAGCTGTGGCGCCGCCGGAACGAGGACGCAGGCCGGACCCTGGTGGGGCGCAAGATCGGCCTCACGTCCAAGGCCATGCAGGCCGCCACCGGCATCACCGAACCGGACTACGGCGCCATCTTCGACGACATGGTGCTGGAAACCGGCTGCTCCGTGGAGTGGGACCGGTACACGCATCCGCGGGTGGAGGTGGAACTGGCGTTCGTCCTGAAAGACGGGCTGAAGGGCCCGGGCGTCACCATCTTCGATGTCCTGAAGGCCACCGACTACGTGGTTCCGGCCCTCGAAATCCTGGACTCCAGGATCGAGATGGAGGGCCGGACCATCGTGGACACCATCTCGGACAACGCCGCGATGGGTGCCATGGTGATCGGCGGCAACCCGGTCAAGCCGGACGCGGTGGACCTCCGCTGGGTCTCCGCCATCCTCTACAAGAACCAGACCGTGGAGGAAACCGGTGTGGCCGCCGGAGTCCTGGACCACCCTGCCAACGGGGTCCACTGGCTGGCCAACAAGATCGCCGCCCATGGTGACTCTTTGAAGGCCGGGGATATCATCCTGGCGGGGTCCTTCACCCGTCCCCTGTGGGTCTACAAGGGCGACACCGTGCACGCTGACTACGGCCCCCTGGGAGTTGTGACATGCCGTTTCGAGTAGAGGACACTTTCCGCTCCGCCTTGGCTGAAGCGGGCCGTCCGCTCGCCGGGATGTGGGTCTGCTCCGGCAGCCCGCTGATCGCCGAACTCTGCGCCGGCGCCGGCCTGGACTGGCTCCTGGTGGACGCCGAGCACAGCCCCAACGGACTCGAATCCATCCTCGCCCAGCTGCAGGCCGTCCACGGCTACCCGGTCCACACCCTGGTCCGGCCGCCGGTCAACGACACCGTGGTGATCAAGCAGTACCTGGACCTTGGGGTGCAGAACCTGCTGATCCCCATGGTCAACTCCGTGGCCGAGGCTGAAGCCGCGGTGGCCGCGACCCGCTACCCCCCGCAGGGTGTCCGCGGAGTGGGCTCCGCACTGGCCCGCGCCGCCCGCTGGAACCGGGTACCCGATTACCTGGCCCGGGCCAACGAGACCATCAGCGTCACGGTCCAGATTGAATCCACCGCCGCCGTGGCAGCGGTGGAGGACATCCTGAAGGTGGACGGGGTGGACGCCGTCTTTATTGGGCCGTCCGACCTCGCCGCCTCCATGGGCCTGCTGGGACAGCAGGAACACCCCGAGGTGCGCGCCGCCGTCGAACACTGCCTGTCATCTGCCGCAGCGGCCGGGAAGCCCGCCGGTGTGAACGCCTTCAACCCGGACACGGCCCAGCATTACCTCACGAACGGCGCCGGCTTCATCCTGGTGGGCGCCGACGTCGCCATACTGGCCCGCGGCTCCGAAGCCCTCGCCGCAAAATACATACCGCACCCGGCGGCTGGCCCTGACGAAACCCGTCCCAGCTACTGACCCTCCCTTCCTAAGGACTTCCCATGACAGTTACTGCTGCGCTGCCCCCTGCCCTCACACCGGAGCGCGAAGCCGCGCTCCTTGCTTCCGTGCCCACAGGTCTTTTGATTAACGGTGAGTGGGTGGAGGCGTCCGACGGCGGCACGTTCGATGTGCACGACCCCGCCACCGGGAAGGTCCTCGCCACCCTCGCCTCCGCCACGAGCGCCGACGCGATCGCTGCGCTGGACGCGGCCGACGCCGCCCAGGCCTCCTGGGCCCGCACCGCACCCCGGGTACGGGCCGAGATCCTCCGGAAGGCGTTCGACCTCGTGACTGAGCGGGCGGAGGACTTCGCGCTGCTGATGACCCTGGAAATGGGCAAGCCACTGGCCGAGGCCCGCGGCGAAGTAACCTACGGGGCGGAGTTCCTGCGCTGGTTCTCCGAGGAAACCGTCCGCGACTACGGCCGCTACCTCACCACGCCCGAAGGCAAAAACAAGATCCTGGTCCAGCACAAACCCGTCGGGCCCTGCCTGCTCATCACGCCCTGGAACTTCCCGCTGGCGATGGCCACCCGCAAGGTCGCCCCCGCCGTCGCTGCCGGCTGCACCATGGTCCTGAAGCCCGCCAAGCTCACGCCGTTGACGGCGCAGTACTTCGCGCAGACCATGCTCGACGCCGGCCTGCCCGCGGGCGTGCTGAACGTCGTCGCCTCGTCCTCGGCCTCGGGGATTTCCGGGCCGCTGCTGAAGGACTCCCGGCTGCGGAAGGTCTCGTTCACCGGGTCCACCCCGGTCGGCAAGCGCCTGATGGCCGACGCCGCGCAGAACGTCCTGCGCACCTCGATGGAGCTGGGCGGGAACGCTCCGTTCATCGTGTTCGAGGACGCGGACCTGGACGCCGCGGTTGAAGGGGCGATGGCGGCGAAGATGCGGAACATGGGCGAGGCCTGCACCGCGGCCAACCGCTTCCTCGTCCACGAAGCCGTGGCGCAGGAATTCACCCGGAAGTTCGCCGCCGCCATGGCAGCCCTGACCACCGGCCGCGGCACCGACCCGGACAGTAAAGTCGGGCCGCTGATCGACGCCGGCGCCCGCGACGACGTCCACACCCTCGTCACCGACGCCGTCCAGTCCGGGGCCGTAGCCGTCACCGGCGGCGCCCCCGTGGACGGGCCCGGCTACTTCTACCAGCCCACCGTCCTGGCCAACGTGCCCAACGATGCAGCCATCCTGGGCCAGGAAATCTTCGGGCCCGTCGCCCCCGTCACCACCTTCACCACCGAGGAAGACGCGATCAGGCTCGCCAACAACACCGAGTACGGTCTCGCGTCCTACCTCTACAGCCGCGACTTTAATCGGCTGCTCCGCGTGGCGGAGCAGATCGAATTCGGGATGGTCGGGTTCAACGCCGGCGTCATTTCCAATGCCGCAGCACCCTTCGGCGGCGTCAAACAATCAGGCCTCGGACGTGAAGGCGGCTCCGAAGGCATCGCCGAATACACCACCACCCAATACATCGGCATCGCCGACCCCCACGCGGCCCAATAAGACCGCCCAAACTGGCCCAGTTATCACTGCGGGACTCCGGAAACCCGGGGCAGTCGTTAATCGCCCAAAAGTGGGCCAGTGTGACACACACCCGCCGGCGTTCGCTCCAGCACAACAGTCCTGCGCACAAAGACAAGAGCCTGGAACGGGGTGCAACCCACACTGGGAGTAACCCGCTACGCCGACCGGCTGGCGTCCTTGCCTACTCGAAGTGGAGTATCCCTTGGAAACCTATGATGCGCTTCTCGCGTCCATCGCCCCCGCCACCGGCACCGGCCGGACCATCTTTGACCCTGCCACCGGTGAAGCCGTGGGCGAAGCCCCCATCCACGGCCTCGACTACCTGGAAAACGCCGTCTCCGCCGCCGTCGCAGCCCAGCCGGCATGGGCCGCCCTGGGCCACGGCGCAAGGTCCGCCGCGCTCCTCAAAGCAGCCGACGCCGTCGAACGCTCCGCCGAGGAACTCGCGCAACTGCTCTCCCGCGAGCAGGGCAAACCCCTCAACGGCCCCAACGCCCGTTTCGAAGTCGGCGCCTGCGTCGCGTGGCTCCGCGCCACCGCCGGCCTGCCGCTGGAACCGGAAACCATCGTGGACGACGGCGAGACCCGTGCCGAGCTGCACTACCGGCCCATCGGCGTCGTCGGCGCGATCGGCCCCTGGAACTGGCCCATGATGATCGCCGTCTGGCAGCTCGCCCCGGCCCTGCGCATGGGCAACGCCGTGGTGGTCAAGCCCTCGGGTAACACGCCGCTGTCCGTCCTGGCCCTGGTCAAGGTCCTCAACGAGGAACTCCCTGACGGCATCCTCTCGGTGGTTTCCTGCGGCCGCGAAGTGGGCGCCCGGCTCACCGACCACCCCGCCATCGGCAAGATCATGTTCACCGGTTCCACCGCTGGCGGCCGCGCCATCATCAAGTCCTCCGCGGACACCGTCAAGCGGCTCACCCTGGAACTGGGCGGCAACGACGCCGGCATCGTCCTGCCCGACGCCGACCCCAAAGCCATCGCCCAGGACATCTTCTGGGGCGCGTTCCTGAACACCGGCCAGACCTGCGCCGCGCTCAAGCGCCTCTACGTCCACGACAGCATCTACGACGCCGTCTGCGAGGAACTTGTGGCGGTTGCGAAGGCGATGCCCATGGGCAACGGCCTGGACGAGAACAACGTCCTGGGCCCGCTGCAGAACAAGGCCCAGTACGACGTCGTGGCGAACCTCGTGGAGGCAGCGAAGGCTTCCGGAGCACGCGTCCTGCTGGGCGGCGACCCGGATACCAGCCAGCCCGGCTACTTCTACCCCACCACCCTGGTAGCCGACATCGACAACGACAACCCGCTGGTGGCCGAGGAACAGTTCGGCCCGGCCCTGCCGATCATCCGCTACAGCACCATCGACGAAGCAGTGGAGAAGGCGAACGGACTCGACGTCGGACTGGGCGCCTCCGTCTGGTCCCCGGACCTGAAGGCCGCCCGCGACGTCGCAGCCCGGATCCAGGCCGGCACGGTGTGGATCAACCGGCACGGCGCCGTTGATCCGCGCATCCCCTTCGGCGGAGCCAAGCAGTCCGGTTACGGCGTGGAGTTCGGCGTCGAAGGCCTCAAAGCGCTCGGCGTCCCCCAGGTCATCAACGGCTGATCGGGACTTCAACGGCGGGGGTCCTGCATGCAACCCGCATGCAGGACCCC
>NZ_JBWJAR010000026.1:0-38590 GCF_056389225.1 Pseudarthrobacter sp. rb
ACAGGCCGGTACCGATCGCACCGCCGATCGCGATCATCTGGATCTGCCGCGGCTTGAGGTTCTTGTGGTAACCCTTGTCCTCCGCGTGCAGGGAGGTCTCGGACGCATGCGCGTGACCACCATCAATCAAGTGGTCTGGAAGGGGAGTATTTGTCATGGGGGTGTCCTTTGGGGGAGGTGGGGACTACTTGCTGAGGTTGGCCAGGCGTTCGGGGCTCAGGAGTTCCTGGAGCTGGGCGTCGGTGAGAAGTCCGTGTTCGAGGACGAGCTCGGCCACGCCCTTGCCGGTGGCAAGTGCTTCCTGCGCGATGGCGGTGGCAGTGGCGTAACCGAGGTGGGGATTCAATGCGGTGACCAGGCCGATGGACTGCTCCACGGTGCGGCGCAGGTGGTCGGTGTTGGCGGTGATTCCACGGATGCAGCGCGCCGTAAGGGTGCGGCAGGCTGCCTCGAGGTGGGAAATGCTCTTGTGGAGGCTGTGGACAATGATCGGTTCGAAGGCGTTGAGCTGCAGCTGTCCGGCCTCGGCGGCCATGGTGATGGTGACGTCGTTGCCGATCACCTCGTAGGCCACCTGGGAGACCACCTCCGGGATGACCGGGTTGATCTTGCCGGGCATGATGGAGGACCCGGACTGCACGGCCGGCAGGTTGATTTCGCCGAAGCCGGCACGCGGGCCGGAGGAGAGCAGGCGCAGGTCGTTGCAGATCTTGGACAGCTTGACGGCCACGCGCTTGAGCACGCCGGACAGGTGCACGAAGGCGCCCACGTCCTGGGTGGCTTCAATGAGGTCCACGGCGGTCACCAGCGGCAGCCCGGTAATCTCCGCCAGGTGCCGGCAGGCTGTTGCGGCGTAGCCGGCAGGGGCGTTCAGGCCCGTGCCGATGGCGGTGGCGCCGAGATTGATCTCGTGGATCAGCAGCTCGGCCTCCGCCAGGCGCAGCCGGTCCTCGCCGATGGTCACGGCGTAGCTGCCGAACTCCTGGCCGAGGGTCATGGGCACGGCGTCCTGGAGCTGGGTGCGGCCCATCTTCACCACGGTGCGGAATTCCAGGGCCTTGGCAGCGCAGGCGTCCTCGAGTTCTTCGAGTGCTGCCAGCAGTTCCCGGGCGGCGAAGATGGTGCCGAGCTTCACGGCCGTGGGGTACACGTCGTTGGTGGACTGGCTGAGGTTGACGTGGTCGTTGGGGTGCAGCCGCGCGTAGTCGCCCTTGGGGTGTCCCAGGATTTCCAGCGCCCGGTTGGCGATGACCTCGTTGGCGTTCATGTTCGACGACGTCCCGGCACCGCCTTGAACGACGTCCACCACGAACTGGTCGGCCAGCCGGCCGGCCATGACGTCCTGGCATGCCTGCTCGATGGCGTCGGCGCGTTCGGCGTCCAGCAGGCCAAGCTCGCGGTTGGTGCGGGCGGCGGCCAGTTTCACGGCGGCAAGCCCGCGGACCAGGTGCATGTTGGAGGACAGCTTCTGGCCGGTGATGGGAAAGTTCTCCACGGCGCGGAGCGTGTGAACGCCCCAGTAGGCGTGCACTGGCACGTCCCGGTCCCCGAGGAGGTCGTGCTCGGACCGGACCTGTGCGGGTGCGGCGGTTTCGATGGTTGTCATGGTGTCCTTACAGGGCTTCGTTGACGGGTGCGGACAGGTGATTCAGGAAGTCGGTGGCCAGCAGCCGGCCCACCTCGTGGCCGCCGCCCAGCACCGGGGCCGTGGCGATGCCGGCGAGCGGCTCCGTATCCACGCCCAGCGCCTCGAGCAGGCGGACGGTGGCGGGCATCCGGGCGCGGTCGCCGCCGTCGGAAATCTTGACGGCCACGGCGCTGCCGTCGGGCAGGCCTACCAGCTGCACGCCTTCAAAGCCGTCCTTGGCCACGGCACCGGGCAGCAGACGCATCAGCCCGGTGACGTCGCGGCCGTCGCCAGCCACCATTCCGGGGTGCTGCTGCATGGCGAGGCCGACGGCGGCTTCGGGGCTGCCGTCGTCGTCCGCGGCGGCCTGGGCGATCCGGCCGAAGGCGCGGGCCATGCCGCGCAGCGTGAGGGCGAACAAGGGAGTGCCGCAGCCGTCCGTGCTGACGGCGGCCGGCTCCTCGCCGGTGAGGTCGGTGACGGTCCGGGCCGCCAGCTGCTGCAGCGGGTGGGAGGGATCGAGGTAGCCCTGGACGGCCCATCCGTTGATCATGCAGGTGGCCACCATGGCGGCGTGCTTCCCGGAGCAGTTCTGGGTGATTTGGGTAGCGCTGCCGCCGCCGCGGAGCCAGTCTTCCCGCTCGGCCGTGCCGTAGGGCAGGTCGGTGCTGTTCTCCAAGTCCGTGGGGGCGAGCCCGTGCAGTTCGAGGATGCGCAGCGCGCCGTCGCGGTGCGCTGCCGCACCTGAATGGCTTGCCGCGGCCAGTGCCAGGAGGTCGGCGGGAAGTTCAAGGCCGGCGCGGACCATGGCCACTGCCTGGAGGGGCTTGAGCGCTGACCGGGGGTAGAACGGTGCCAGGTGGTCCCCTGCCGATGCCGCCACTGAGCCGTCAGCCGCGAGCGCAAGCGCGGAGCCGTAGTGGACACTCTCCACGAGGCCGTCACGGATGGCGGCGACCAGTGGGGTGTGCTGCGGCAGGGACAACCCCGCCGGGGCAGCAGTGTGGGCAGCAGAAAACACGGGGGATGGCATGGGGTCCTTGAAAGGTTGGTTGGATCTTGTTAGCTGTTGAGGATGGAGTCCAGGGCCACGCCCACGGCTTCCAGGTGGTGGGCCATGGCAGCGCGGGCCTCCTCCGCGGAACCGGTCTCGATGGCGGCAAGGATCTGCTGGTGTTCAATATCGGAGGCATGCTGGCGGTCCGCCACCATGTTCAGCGTCTCGGATTGATGCGCCAGCGCGTCCCGAATGTCAGCCACGACGCTTGCGAACACTTTGTTGCCGCTGGCACGGGCGATGGTGGCGTGGAAGCTGGAGTCCATGGCTACCCAGGATTCGGGATCCGTTTCGGTGGCCATGGCACCCATGATGTGGCGGAGGGTGTCCAGTTCCTCCTCCGTTCGACGCTCTGCGGCAAGTCCGGCGGCGGGAATTTCGATGTGGGGGCGGGCTTCGGTAAGGTCACGGGCGGAGTACTGGCCCAAGGTGAGGTCGTTGGCCACCTTGCTGGCAATGACAAAGGTGCCCTTGCCGGTCCGGGTTACCGTCAGGCCCAGGGCGGTGCAGGAGCGGAGGGCTTCCCGGATCACCGAGCGGCTTACTCCGTACTGCTGCGAAAGGGTGGCCTCCGAGCTGAGTTTGCTCCCCACCGGGATGCTGCCCGATTCGATGTCCTGGCGGATGGCGTTGAACACCGCCTCGGCAGCGCTCAGCCGGGCAAGGGGACGGAACGATGCAGGCTGTCCTGCTGTCCGGCTGTCTGACAGGTTCACGCCTTAAATATGGCACTGGTCACAGTTGCTGTCAAACCCTCCTATGAATTCGGGGCATTGTCCTGCCGCTGGTTGGCCTTGCGCCGCCGTTGCTGCCGCCGTCGTGAACGGACATGCCAGGCGATGAGTGCCGCCACTGCCACTAAGGCGATCACGACGGCGAGGTCCCGGCCCACTGCCTGGGCCACGGTCTCGTAGGAGTTGCCTGCGAGGAAGCCCAGCAGGACGAAGCCGACGCCCCAGGCCACGCCGCCCGCAGCGTTGTAGGCGATGAAGCGGCCGTAGGGCATCCGGGACGTGCCGGCCAGGGCGGGCATGACGGCGCGGAAGAAGGCGGTGAAGCGGCCCAGGAACACGGCGGACCCGCCTCTGCGCCGGAGGAAGTCCTGCGCGTTTTCCAGCCTGCCGGAGTGGCGGGCCAGCAGCCTTGTCTTCATGAGCCGGGCGCCCAGGTGCTTGCCCACCTCGTATCCCACGCTGTCGCCAATGACGGCCGCGGCCACCACCAAGGCCATCATGGTGCCCAGCTGCACTTCGCCCCGGCTGGCCACCACTCCGCCGAGGACGGCAGCGGTTTCGCCGGGGATGACGAAGCCTACGAACAAGGCGTCCTCCGCGAACACCAGGCAAAAGACGGCGATGTACGCCACGAGCGGGCTGACGTTCAGGAGTCCGTCAATGAAGCCCGTCATGGCAGTGGATCAGGCTCGGGGCGCCGGGACGGGGCCGAGCTTCGCCAGGAAGGGTATGCGGGCCAGCAGCGCCAGGCCGAACCGGTTCCACAAGCCCGTCAGGAACGCCGCACCGGTTGCTGCGGTGAGGAAGGACGCCGTGACATCTGTTGGATAGTGCACGCCGAGGTAGACGCGGGAGAATGCGACGGCAACCGCCACGACGATCCCGAGGATGGCCGCGGGCCGCTGCCACTTGGTGCCGCGGGCCAGCAGGAAGACGGCGATGGCCAGCGCGGAGGCCAGCGCCACATGTCCGCTCGGGAAGCTGTCCGTTCCCGGTTCGGGGATCAGCGGGTTGAACAGGGCGGTGGAGTCCGGCCGGTGCCTGGCCACGAGTACTTTGAACAGTTCGCTGCTGACCCAGCCGCCGGCCGCCACTAAGCCCGTGGCCACCGCATTCACGGGGCTGCGGCGTACCAGCAGCAGGTACAGGCACAGGGCGGCGATCATCAGCACGCCGCCTGCCGGGCTGAACACCACATTGATGAACATGGCCACACCCGTCAGCGGCGCCGTGTGATCATGGCTCAGCTCGGCATCCACGGACATATCTGCGGATGTCAGCGCGGGAATAAACCGCAGCGCCAGGCCGGCAGCCACGATCAGGACAGCCGCCGTGACCGGCACGGCAATCCAGTGCCGGAGCTGGGGGAGGGCCGCCATACGTACGGCCGCAGCCTCTGCTGGGGATGCCGCCTCGGGGGAACGGTTGGTGTGGGACGTCAAGGTTCAGCCTGGTTCTTTCGCCGGTCAGGGTACCTACGAGTATGCCCACGTGCTCCTGAAAAATCCCTGACAGTCCGGCTCTCGGTTCTCACCGAAGCGGTCCGCCATGGTCAGCAGGGCCTCCACGTTTTGCCGCCGGGCGCGTAGCAGCGCGGCCCGGTGTACTTGGTGGAGGGTGCAGGCGGAACGTACGTTTGCGGGGCTGGCGCAACGTATGGTGCCGGGTTTGGTGCTGGCACGGGCAGATTGCGTAGACGTTCTGCCTCAGCTGCCGCTTTCCGGGCTGCTTCATCGGCTTCAGCTTTTGCCGCAGCCGCGCCCGCAGCAGCCTCGTCTGCTGCCTTCTTCTCTGCCGCAGCCCGTTCCTCTGCTGCCTTGCGGTCGGCAGCCGCCCTTGCTTCAGCCGCCACACGCTCCTCCTCGGCTTTCTTCTCTGCCGCGGCCAAGGTGGCTTTCAGGGCCTTCGTATCTTCCGCCTTCGTTTCTGCGGCGGTAATTTTCTTATCCAGATTTGATACGTGCTTGGCCAACACGGCAGTTGAAAGCCCTGCCCACAGAAGGGCGCGCTCCGTTGCTTTGTCCCCGTTGAGGACCTTTCGCAGTGCCTTCGCCGTGGCCACCTTGGCTGCGAGTACGCCTGCGGCCGTACCCGCCGCGGCAGATGTTGTTGCTGGGGAAGCCGCGGTGGCGGTTTCCAGCCCCTTCGTTGTGTCAGCCAACTGAGCCGGAAGGGTACAGCCAATGCTCTCGGAGAAGAGCCCGGCCTTAGCCGCTCTGGCCTCTTCGTATGCGGCTGTTACAGGCGGGAGGAATTTTCTGTTGCCGCCGTACTCGACCGGGATCCCCAGTCCCTGCTGCGCAATTTTGGCATTGACCAGGGACCCGTCGGCTGTGAAGACTCCTGCGAGAGTCCTGCCGTACTTGTCGTGGCGCTCGGCGTCGAACTCGAGTCTGACCTGGGTTCCCTTCGGGAGCAGGCCCTCAAGGTACTTTGAGGCCTCCGGTCCGAGGCATTCGACGGGTTGGTTCGGATCCTTGGTTTCAGGGGTGTCAATATTCAGCAACCGAATGGTGTGATCGCCATTGTTGATGGAAACCACCACCGTATCCCCGTCGACCACGCGCACCACGGTGCCGGTGCCGGCGTTGGCAGCTGCACCCGCAGCGAATGACCCTGCGACCAGGCCAGTGGCCGCCAGCGATGCAATTATCAGTTTCTTCATGCCAAGTTCCCCCAGTTTCAGGAAACGAGGCCGATCGAATGCTCTACCTCGGAGAATCCTGAGTGTTTACTCCACTAATGCTGGAGATGGAGAAGCAAGGACTCATCAAGAGAGGCTCAAGGAACGCGCAGTTTTTTTGAGCGGCAGAGCGCGCTACAGGTGCTGGATGCCCGCCCGCTGCATCGCATCACGGTAGGTTTCGACGCTCTTGGCGAGAAGCTCTTCCTGCTTGGCCTCGGAAACAGCAAAGGCCCTGCCGCCGAGGGCGGAGGCCTTGTAAATTTTGATGCCGCTGTTCTTCAGCGATGAGTGATAGGTCTTCTCAAAGAGCGTCAGGAACGTGGACGCGTCCGTGCCGTGCGCGATGATGGCCGAAACACGGGAATTGATCTTCAGGAACTGGCGGAACGGGCGGAGCCCATCAGTCTTTTCCTGGACACTCAGCGCAGAGGGGCTGCCGCTCTCACGCACCCAGGGGTAGGCATTCCAGGGCATGACGTAGCGGGGGTCCAGCTCGGCCAGCTCATAGATCTGTGTGGCGCGTCGGGCAGCTTCGTCGTCGTTGTTGTGGGAGACAAATCCGGACTCGGTCCCTTTGCCGGGGCTGGCTTGGAGGCTGATGATCCTGCATTCGTCCTCGTCGTGGACGGGGTCGATATAGGGGACAGTGGAACCAGGCTTCTTTTCCATCAGCTCATCGCAAAGTTGGGTTACCTTCGCGATATTCGGTTCCTGTAGCAGGGCCTTTTTTTCGTCCCAATCAATCGTCACGATTTCTCCCTTGGCAGCGAGGCGTCCAGAATCAGGCGTCCTATGTCACTCTACGCTTCCCCGGGAAAGGGTGGGCACACCGAATTTCGCACTTCCCTTTCCGGGGCCGGGCAGCGGGCATGGGCTGGTTACTGCCGCCCACGCAGGTGTTGGTTTTGAAGTTCGTCGAACTGCTCGTCGGTGAGTTCGTCGAAGGCGCCTGCTTCCCTCTTGTCGCTGCGTGAGAAGCGGATGAACATGAGGATGATCAACGGCAGGTCCAGTACCTCGCAGATGAACCACAGTAAATTTCCCGCGAACTGCTGGTCCTGGAGCGCGTCCCGGAACCACCATTGAGGATTGGGAACGGACATCACGTGATCGAGCACCTGGCCGTTGAGGCTCAGCAGGATGCCGGGGACCGCGTCGATCAGCAACTCGATGAACACGAACATGAATTCAAGGGTCAGGTAGGCGCTGGAGCGCTGGAAGTCGGACTCTTCGATGATCGGCAGTGCCATCAGCATGCCCAGCAGCGGTACGCCAACCGTGAGGAGGGCGCCTGCCAGGGGGTCGGTCCGCAGCGTGAAGAAGGCCGGCGTGAGGAACGTGGAGAAGAGGGCCAGGCCCAGCAGGGGTGCGCCAAATGAATTGCTGACGAACCGTACGGGCCTGCTGGACAGGACCTTGTCCAAGCCTGCTGTGCCCTTGGCCGGCAGTGCTGCCCGCGCCAGGGTTAGGGGTTTGCCCAGGCCGATCAGCAGCGGGACGACAAAGAGCAGCAGGGATATTTCGATGGTGAAGGCCCACCGTTGCTGCCCCCCGTAAACCCCGGTGAACCCACACGTGAGGACAATGAATGAGCCCAGGCCAAGGACGTAAAACGCCACCGCCCGCCACACCGGCCATCCCCGGCCCCGGCGCGCGGCTGACCGCATTCCCCATCCGTACAGAACGCCGGCCACGGCGGCGAAAGCCGCGGCGGCCCAGTCGAACTGCCAGGAAGAAACAAGGATCTCAAGGGGTGGCACGCGCCAAGGCTAGCCGCCGTTCCTGAGAGCTGCATGACCGTGCGCTTCCTGCAGGTGGGGTTCCGGGGAGTGGTGGTGCTGTGGAGTGGTAGGTGTGGCCGGTTGGGGTGGTGGTTGCCACGGTGTGCCGCGGGCCGGGGATGGTTTGTGCGGTCCATCCTGGGGTTTCTTTGGTGTGGTTGCAGGCTTCGCAGAGGCCTTGGCCGTTTCCGGTGGTGGTGGGTCCGCGGTGGTGCCAGGCCGTGACATGGTCGTGGTGCCTGATCGGGGCGTCGCAGTAGGGGGTCCGGCAGGTGTCATCCCGGATCTGCAGGAAGCGTTTCAGCGCTGCCGGGAAGAGCCGGGCTGTGGAGTCCATCGCCACCAGCTCACCGGTGCCGGGGGCGGTGTAGAGCCGTCGGACCCAGAGGTTGAGGTCGTTGTCATCGGGAGCTGTGAGGGCGATGTTTCGTGCCTGTTCGGCGGGGATGGTGCCGTAGCCGGGCAGCCGTGCGGGTTCGGTGTCGGCATGGAGGAGGGTGCGGTCGGTCATGACGAGCTGGATCTGAACCCCGCTGATCCCGCCGGGGGTGCCGGTGACGCGTTCGACGAGGGTGTCCGCCATGACCTGCCCCCGGGACCGCTCATCACCGCCGCTTCGGGCGGTGTCGGCGTCCCGGCATAACGCGGCGTAGGCGGCGACGCCCTGGGCGGCGGGGAGCAGCGCGGTCAGGTAGGTCATGGCGTCCGGGGCCGGGCGCAGGCTCACGCACCGCTCGGCCACGGCCCGGCTGGCGCGCTTCGCGACCGAGGATGGGTCCCGCCGGTACGCGGCGGCGCGGACCGCGGCGATGATGGCGCGGTCTCCCAGGCCGTCCAGGGCTCCGGTGTCGGCGGCGAGTTCTTCATCCACCGCGGCCCGGTCCTGGGCCGACAGGCAGATGGTGCCCTTCACGATCAGGGTGGCCCGCCACTCATTCAAGAGGCCGGTCCGGAACGCCTCGAACGTGTGCGGCATGCCGGCCAACGTTTTGGCCAGGCCCAGCAGCCGGGAACCCCTCGCCGGTGATTCACGCCGGGCCAACGCGATCTGCGCCGCGACCCCGGCGCCCTGCCCGTCGGCCGGGACCCCGGCATCGGCCTGCTCCCGCCGCTGGGATAAATCAAACGCAACAGCGGTATCAGCCTGCCGGGCACCCGCCAGCGACTTCAGGTCCTCCAACCCACGAATCTGATCGATCATTTCCGCACCATCCGCAGGGACCGGAACGCGCGCGAGCAGGATCAGGACATCCCCTATGGACGGTGCGGCGGGCGGGTATGGCGTGGCACCAACAGCGGAAGGTTCGGCGCACCGCACCCCCTGTTGTACTGCCACCGATTCCAAAACCGCTTCCATGACCAAAGTCTTCCACCGGGGTGTGACAATCCCGGCCACCCAAAGTCCCTATGTGGAAAACGCAAACGCAGCAACGGCCCGGGCCATGCTGTTCAATGAATTATGCAGTTCACCAGGAAGGGCCTGAAGGTCGAAGGCTTCGCCGGATTCCGGCCCATCCGAAACCTCGAAACCATGAGGATTCCGCAGGGCACAGGCATCTTCGCCGTCGTTGCGCCGGAAGATTTCCAGGCGCGCTTTCTCACGAAAAGCACCGCCGGAGTCTTCAAGAAGAAGGACCCTTCCCTCCCCGAAGCCGTGTTGGCCACCGAATGGGTGGACGCCGCGGTCGTTCTCTACGTGGGAAAGGCCGGACCCGGAAGCAAGGGTAACCGGGGGCTTCGGCGCCAGATCCAGGAGTTCGTTGACTTTGGGCAAGGAAAGCCGCCCGGCCACTGGGACGGGCGGCTTATCTGGCAGCTCGCTGACGCGGGATCACTGGCCGTTGCGTGGAAGGAACTGCCGGCCGGCCAGCTGAGCGGCGCAGAAGCGGGTTACCACGCTGCCTTCGTGGAGGAATATGGCCGGTTGCCGTTCGCCAACCTGGTGCAGGCACGCACCAAGGCGGGTGCCTGACGCGGCAGCACGTCCGCTAGGCAGGGCCCCGCAACCGCTCCATCTCGCGGCGGTCCTTCTTGGTGGGCCGTCCGGCGCCCCGGTCGCGCTGCGGCAACCCAAGCGCCGGAAGGACGGGCCGCGGGGGAGTGTGGTCGGTGAAGCAGTGCGACGCAGCCTCGGCCCCCACGCGTTTGGCAATGAGCCGCCGCACCTCAAGGATGCGCTCGTAGCCTGGCATGCGGACCGTGACGGTATCACCGGTCACCAGCGTTGCCGAAGCCTTGGAGGGGTTGCCGTTCAGCCGGACATGCCCTGCGCGGCAGGCTGCAGTGGCGGCAGACCGGGTCTTGTAGGCGCGGACGGCCCACAGCCACGCATCGATACGGACACTGGCGGGAGCGGATGGGAGGCTGGTCATGATTGGCACCGAGTATAGCCCCGCAGGCGTCACCCCATGCCGCGCTTCATGCAAAACTGTGAAGACCCGCCAGGAAGAGAGCACCGTGGAGCCCCACAGCCCGTACCAGCACGACTATGTCCTTTCCCGGCAAGGTTCCATGCAGAAGCCGCCATTGCCGGGCTGGGCGCGGGCCTTCCGCACAACCCTGCTGGTCTTGGCCGGCATCCTGCTCCTGCTCCTGTTGCTTCTGCTGACGATGGCCACATCGAGGATCGGAGGCGATCTGTACCATGACAGCACTGTGGCCTTCCTGCAGGGGATCGTCTGGGTTGGGTTGGCACTTCCCGCTCTGGGCCTTCCCTACGTGATTGCCAGCATCGTCTACGGGGCCCTCTGGATGAGTACATTGCGCGGCAAGGGTTACCGCGGGTACCCGGCCACTTCGTGGATGCTTGTGGCCGGCCCCGCTGTTGTCGGGTTGTCCATCCTGGCCCTGGTGGTGCTCGTCATGCTGCCGGCAAGCATGTTGTGAAGACCGCCTTCATTCCACCGTCACGTTGACCCGCTGCACCACGTTGTTGCCCATTCCCTGGTAGTTCCAGTTCTGCTCCAGCGGCTGGGTGGCACCGGTAATGTCCGTGGCGCGGCAGGCCAGGACGTGTTCGCCCGGGTCCGCGACCCAGGGCAGGCTCCACCTCCGCCACGCGAAACCACCTGCAGGCTTATCCAGGTGGGCGTGCAGCCAGGTGCCGTCAATCCCCACCTCGACAGCGGTCACGGCACCTTCCCCGGACCATGCCCGGCCCTCCAGCATCACCGGGCCCGCGCGGAGGAAACGCCGCCGGGTGAAGAAGTCCGGGACCCCCGGCGGGACCATCAACGAACGCACCCTGATCCGCGAAACCGGGCTCCCGCCGTCGTCCGCGGAGCTCTGGTAGCGGTAGGCAACCTGTTGCTGGAACCCGGTGAACGGCGCCCTGGCCACCTCGATGGACTCCAGCCACTTGACGCTGGCCATCCCGTACCAGCCCGGGACCACCAGCCGCAATGGGTAACCATGCTGCGGCGGCAGAACGGCTCCGTTCATTTTGTAGGCAAGGACGACGTCGGGACGCAGGGCCTCGCGAATCGGCAGGCTGCGTGCGTAGCGCTGGGGGACGCCGCCCTGCACCCCGGCATCGGCCCCGGTGAACACCACCTCCGCCGCGTCCGGCAGCACACCGGCCTTGCCCAGGAGATAGGCAAGCGGCACACCGGTCCACTGTGCGGTCCCCACCGCCTCCAGGACCCAGGGTTGGCTGAGGGGCCGCGGCTCCAGGAGCGACCTGCCATTGCCCGCGCACTCAAGGGTGACGGGCACAGTGATGGCCGGGTCGCGGCGAAGCGCGGCCATGCTCAGCTCAAGGGCACGTTCCACCGCACCGCCGATCCGCAGGTGCCAGGAGGAAACGTCCAGGTCGGGAATGTCGAAGTGCGTGAGGACGTAATGGAGTCCGGGCGGCGTGACCTCGCGGCGCAGTGCCTCCAGCGGCATGGAATGGTTGCGGGCGGCGAGCTGCAGTTCCTCCTGGGTGAGCGGGCCGGAGGAAGGCTCTGCAGCCGGCGCCGGAGCGTGTGCCGGCTCCTGCCGGGTGGACTGTTGGTTGCTGGGATTCATGGCGGTGCGATTCTGCTCGGCGGACTAAAGGCCCCCCGCCACAGGTCTACGCCGGGCCAACCCGCCCGTCAATGAAATTAACCGGGCTACAGCACCGGCCGGGTCAGGAACTCGGCCAGGCTGATGGGGTCCTGCCCGGTCAGTCCATGCACATCCGGCGAAAGCCCTGCCATCTCGCCCGCCGCCATCGCCGTATAGGTGCTGACCCACGCGTCCAGCTGCCACTGCGGCGCGCCGTAGGAAGCCCGGGACGCGTAGGCTTCCTCCACCGTCTCCGGCTGGTAGCGCACCGTCCGCCCCGTGCCGGCGCTCAGCACCTCGGCGGCCTGCGCCATGCTCAGTTCCTCCGGGCCGGTCAGGTGGTAGGTCTTGCCCTTGTGGATGGCAGGATCCCGCAGCACGGCGTGGGCGCTGCGGGCAACGTCCTCCCGGGCTACCCCGGAGAAAACGCCATCCCCGGCAGGACCCCGGATCACGCCGTCGTCGCCGGTCATCAACGGCAGGAAGTCGAGGTAAAAGTTGTCGCGCAGGAAGGTGTACGCCATCCCGGACGCCTTGATCCGCTCCTCCGTGGCGTAGTGGTCCCTGGCCAGGGTGAAGGTGGCATCCGGTGCCGCCCCGTAGAAGGAGGTGTACACCACGTGCTCCACCCCGGCAGCCGCAGCAGCGTCCACGAATGCGTAGTGCTGCTGCAGCCGGTCTTCGGCCTCGGCGGCGGACACCATGAACAGGACTTTCGCGCCGTCCAGCGCCTGGCGGGAGGCGGCGCCGTCCCCGTAGGAACACACCACCGGATGCGCATCATCCAGCTGCGGGGCCCGTGCGGCGTCGCGCACCAGCAGGCGCTGGGCGAAACCGGACGCGGCAAGTTGCCGTGCCACCATTCCGCCCAGGCCTCCGGTGGATCCGGTGACAGCGAGGTCCGGCAGGTCCGGCAGTTCCGTCGGGGACGCCACTTAGGCTTCCCGGGTGGCCGGCGACTTGGTCTGTGCGGGGTCGCGTTCGGCGAGGCCACCGACGGCGTCGTCGATCCGCTTGAGGACCTCCGCCTCCAGCTTCACGCCGGCCGCGCCCACGCTGTCGGCAATCTGCTCGGGACGGGAGGCGCCCACGATGGCGGACGCCACGTTGGGGTTCTGCAGCACCCATGCCACAGCGAGCTGCGGCATGGTGAGCCCGGCTTCTTGGGCAATCGGCTTCAGTTCCTGCACGGCTGCCAGGACGTCGTCGCGCATCCACCGCTGGATCATTTTGGCGCCGCCCTTTTCATCCGTGGCGCGGCTGCCTTCGGGGGCGGGCTGGCCGGGCAAATACTTGCCGCTGAGGACACCCTGGGCCATGGGCGACCAGACAATCTGGGACACGCCCAGCTCTTCCGACGCCGGGACCACCTCGGCCTCGATCACGCGCCAGAGCATGGAGTACTGCGGCTGGTTGGAGATGAGCTGGAAGCCCAGTTCCCTGGACAGCCTGTGGCCCTCGCGGAGCTGTTCCGCGGTCCATTCACTCACGCCGATGTACAGCGCCTTGCCCTGCCGGACGATGTCCGCGAACGCCTGCATGGTTTCTTCCAGCGGTGTTTCGAAGTCGTAGCGGTGGGCCTGGTAGAGGTCCACGTAGTCGGTCTGCAGCCGGCGCAGCGAACCGTTGATGGATTCCATGATGTGCTTGCGGGACAGGCCAAGATCGTTCTTGCCCTTGGGGCCGGTGGGGCCAAAAACCTTGGTGAAGATCTCCAGGGACTCGCGGCGCTCATCCTTCAGGGCCTGGCCCAGGACGGTTTCCGCGGCTGTGTTGGCGTAGACGTCCGCCGTGTCGAAGGTGCTGATGCCGGCATCGAGGGCCGCGCGCACGCACTGGGTTGCGACGTCGTTTTCCACCTGGGAGCCGTGGGTCAGCCAGTTGCCGAACGTAATTTCCGAGACTTTGAAGCCGCTGTTTCCGAGGTATCTGAATTCCATGTGTTCACGCTAACCCACATGGTTGCCCGAGGTAAGGGCTTAGCCATTCTCCTTGGCCTGCTCCTTGAGCACCTGCTGCGGGCCGGCCAGGGAAACGAGGGACCCGGTGTCCAGCGGCGGCATCGGATGCAGCGGCTGGGGCTTCTTGAAGGACCGCGGCATCTCGTGCGGCGGCCGGTGGTTGTGCAGGGCGGATTCCACGAGCGGTGCTACCTCGGAGACCTTGTCCGCAGGCACGGCCGGATCCGGAAGATCCCGCACGGACAGTTTGATTTCCGGCGCAGCCGCGCGCGCCCTGGCCTGGGCGCGCTTGTCAGCCTCCGCCACGGCGGAGGCCCAGTCTTCGGCGAGAACCTGCGGTTCAGGGCGGGCTGCGGCAAGTTTCGGATGGCGTACGACGGCGGTGCGCAGCGAGTCTTTCAGGCGGTCCGGCTTCAGCGCGGCGGCACGTTCCCGGAACGTCATCCGGGGGTGCACCTGCTGGGCGGGTGTCCCGGCGAAACCGGCAGAATCCCGTTTGCCTGGCGCCCGCCCGAGCAGCGTCATCAGCACGACGGCCGTGAGGCGCCCCAAACCCGCGAGGACCAGGGTAATAACTCCGAGCAGGAAGAGGACCAGGAACATCAGGAGAGCCACGCCCATCGTGCCCAGGAAGGTCAGGTTGAGGACGAGAGTGTCCGGGTTCTCCACGTCTTCTCCTCTCTGGCCAACATCCACATCCTGGGCCTGCGTCCGGCGCACAGGGCCGGGCGCAAAGTTCCTTCTCCACCATACGGATTTTTGTCCGGCCGTGCCCGGGTGGGCAGGGCGCGGTGCCAGGTTGTAGCAAAGCTGTTACCCGATATGACAGCATCACCGGGTGACCGCATCAATAGATTCCGCAAACTGCATATGTCTGTCCGGAGATCCCTACGCGGCGTGCTGTGGCCGGTTCCATTCCGGCAGGGCGGAGGCCGCAACGGCGGAACAGCTGATGCGGTCCCGGTACAGCGCCTTTGCCTTGCTGGACGAGGCCTACCTGCTGCGCACACACCATCCGTCCACCGCGCCGGCAGCCCTGGACCTGGACCCTGCCATGGAATGGCGCCGCCTGGACATCGTGGCCACCGGCAACGGCGGCCCCTTCGACACGGAAGGGACCGTGGAATTCAAGGCGTTCTACCGGCACGGCAAGGAGCGCGGCGTCCTTCATGAGAACAGCCGGTTCGTCCGGGAGGGCGGACACTGGCTGTACGTGGACGGCGACATCCTCGCCTGACTACTCCTCGTCGTCGTAAAACTCGCTGTCCGGGGTGAACCCGGCACGGTCAACCTTCCGGTGGAACCGCATGCCCGCCAGGCCACCCAGCACCGCACCCACGAGGGCCACCACGGCAACGACGACCGCGGCGATGATGCTGGTGGTGGTGAGCTGTCCCTCATTGATCGGGATGCGCGGAAAGCTGTTCAGGTTGGCCAGGACGTTGAACTGCTGCCCCGCCACGAGTCCCAGCACGGCCACCACGATGGCCGCGATCAACGCCCACACCCACACCATGAGCCCCTGCTTGGCGCCGTTGAAGCGCGCCATCCGGCCTGCCACGTAGCCGCCGCAGTAATAGGAGAGGAACAGGATCACCAGCAGAACAATGATTCCCACCAGTCCAACGGTGCCGCTGTTCTGCGCCGCCTGGTTCACGGCCTGGTTGACGTCCGTGTTGCTGGCAAGGCCCACGGCGGTCCCGGCTGCTGCCACCAGTGCGGTCAGCAGGACGGCCATGCCGGTGGCGGTCAGCCAGCCAAAGAAGGCAGAGCCAACCTTGATGCCCCCGAACCGCTCCTTCTGGCGCGCCACGGCGGTTTCCCGGTTTGCCAGCGTTGGGTCCGCCACGGGCGCCACCACAGGTGTCGCCGTAGTCGGGGCGGGTTCATACGTCCGCTCCGCCGTCGGCGCCACGTAGTCCCGGTCCACGTCCCGGTCGCGGTCCCTTGGGCGAACCGGTGCCTGGTCCATCGAGCGCGTGGCGGCATCATCCGCGGCTGCTTCCCGGTGGCTTCCGCCCCGGGTGGTTTCATCCTCCCGGGCACGGCGGGGAGGCAGGTTCTCTGGGTCCGTTGAGCTGCTCATGGCTCAACTCAACCACCCGCCCCGGGTGATAGCAAGCGTGCTTACTATTTTGTGACCTGCGGTTTTACCGGTACTTCCGGTGAAGGTCCTCTTTGGCGGAAGGTCCCGGGGAAGCATCTGCGATCCAGGGACCGGTGCCTTCGGACTGGTCCAGGACCCCCACTTCCAGCCATTCATAATCGCCGGCGAGGACCTTGCGCGTCAGTGTTTGGTCGGCGTCGTCCGTGTTGCGCCACAGCTGGTCGAAGTATTCGTCCACGCGCACCCTCGCCTGCTCGCAATAAGCGTCGGCGAGCTCATAGGCGCCGGCGGCCTTGTCAGGGGAGGTCTTGAGGAGCATCTCGGCCCGGGAGCAGCACGCTGTCATGGCAAACAGTTCCGCGCCGATGTCCACGACGCGGCCCAGGAACGCCTGCTTGCGTTCGAGCTTGGCCTGCCACCGGCCCATGCCGTAGAAGGTTTGCCGCGCCAGCCGCCGCGACGAGCGTTCAACGAAGCGAAGGTGTCTGGCCAGCCTGCCGAACTCACCATACGAGCGGGGGTCCATGCCGGCCCCCGCCACCAGCTTGGGCAGCCACTTGGCGTAGAAGCCGGAAGCGCCGACGGCGGCCTTTGCCTTGTCGGCCAAGCTCGCATCCAGGGAGGCAAGATCGCCCGCGGCGGCAAGGTGCGCGTCCACGGCTTCCCGTGCAATCAGCAGCCGCATGATTTCGGAGGAACCTTCGAAGATCCTGTTGATGCGGAGGTCCCGCAGCTGTTGCTCCGCCGGCACTGCACGTTCCCCGCGGGCGGCCAGTGACTCGGCCGTTTCGAATCCCCGCCCGCCCCGGATCTGGACCAGCTCGTCGGCGATCCGGCAGCTGATCTCCGTGGCCCAAAGCTTTGCGAGCGCCGCTTCGATGCGGACGTCCTTCTGCCCGGCATCGGCAAGTTCGGCGGACAGTTCAAATACGGCGTCCAGGGCAAAGGCCGAGGCCGCGATGAAGGCAATTTTCTTGCCCACGGCCTCGTGTTCGCCCACGGGTCTGCCCCACTGGGTGCGTGCATTGGACCATTCCCGGGCGATTTTCAGGCTCCATCGCCCGGACGCCACGCACAGCGCGGGCAGCGCGAGGCGGCCGGTGTTGAGCGTGGTGAGCGCGATCTTCAGGCCCTGGCCCTCGCGGCCCAGCCGGTTGGCGGCGGGCACCCGGACCTGGTGGAAGCGGGTCACGCCGTTCTCGATGCCCCGCAGGCCCATGAACGCGTTGCGGTTCTCCACCGTGATGCCGGGAGAATCCATCTCCACCACGAAGGCGCTGATACCGCCCTTGTGCCTGGTGCCGTGCGCATCGGTATGCGCCGGGACCACCGCCATGACCACCACCAGTTCGGCGATTACGCCGTTGGTGGTCCAAAGTTTCACGCCGTCCAAAAGGTACGCGTCGCCGTCGTCCGTTGGCGTTGCCGTGCTGCCCAGGCGGGCAGGGTCGCTCCCGACGTCCGGTTCGGTGAGGAGGAAGGCCGTGATGGCGCCTGCGGCACACCGCGGCAGGTACTCGCGCTTCTGTTCGGGCGTGCCGAAGACTTTGACGGGCTCCGGCACGCCGATGGACTGGTGGGCGGAGATGAGGGCACCAAGGCTGGGGTGCACGCTGCCCAGCAGGGCGAGGGCCCGGCCGTAGTACACCAGGGAGAGGCCCAGCCCCCCGTACTCCTCCGGGATCTTCATCCCGAAGACACCCAGGTCCGCCAGGCCCTTGATGTACTCGTCCGGAATCTTCGCATCCCGTTCGATGACGCGGCCGGACATGGTTTTTGCGAACTCGGTGAGGCGGGACATGAACGCCTCGCCCCGGTCCACGGAGGCGGGGTCCGCGGCGGGCCACGGGTGGACCAGGTCCAGGTCGAAATTGCCCAGATAGAGGCCCTTGGCGAAGCTGGGGCGGTCCCAGCCTGTTTCCCGGGCGGCCTCGGCGACGGCCCGGGCATCTTCGGCGGTAGCACCGGCGCCGATGTTTCCGGCGGGGATGGGGGTTTCTTCAGCCGGGGCGTCTTTGGCCTGGCTGTCAGTTGCGGAGGTCATGGGTTATCTCCTTGGCCGGATTGGCCGGTGTAGCCATGGATCCGCCGGGTTGGAGAACCCTTCAGCTGTCCCTCAAGATTACCCGCGGGTAGGTTCCGGTGCTAGGGGATGGCTGGGGCTGGAAATCGCCGGGAAGCTCGACGGCCGAGGCGCGGTGGACCAGCCTGTCCCAGGCGGAGTTGATTCCGTGGACCACCGCCATCAGGGTATTGGCCACCACCATCCAGGTGAGCTTCCCTGCCCCCAGCACTACCAGGGCAACCAGCCCGGCCGTGAGGACGAAGGCGGCCAATAATGCACCAAATACCAGTGTCCCAATGAAGACCAGAGTTGACGTTTCCACTGAGCTTAGATCGAACTGCATGAATCCCCCTGCTGCGACGTTGCTGTGCATAAGACTGCGGTGGCGAAGACCAGTAGCAGAAGCGTAGGGGGACGGATGCCTCCCCAGCCAGTGCTGGATGGGGCTGATGTGACTGTTGATACGGGATTGAAACACTACCCGCAGGTAGGTCACGAAGCGGTCGCGGCGGCCTGCGTTAACCTTGTAGTTGGCAGTTTTCCGGTCCGTCCACTTCGGGCACCCCCTGCCCAGCCCCCGCCCACCAGCCCAAGGAGAGTGTGTGCCCCGCTCCGCCAGGTCATCCGCTGACGCCATCAGCGCCCGGCTCCGGGACCTCGAACTCCTCACCAAGGGGCCTGCCTGGGCCCTGACCCGTTCGGCGCCGTGGGTGATTGCGGTGCTCCAGGCTTCCTTCACCCGCACCCGGCCGCAGGTTCCGCTCGAGGAATTCCATGCCGACGTCGACTCCTTCCTTGAGGAGCTCCGCCGCCAGGATCCCGGGCTGGGGGGAGGGGCCAACGGAAAGGCTTTCGGGGACGAATGGACCCGGCGGCAGTTCCTGACCCGCCGCAACCAGTCAGGCCAGATCGTTTATGAGGCAACCGAGCCGGCAGCGCGCGTGCTCGCCTTCCTGGACAGCCTCTCCAGCGAACGTTCCACCCTGAACGGCTCCCGCCTGGGCACCCTGCTGGGCGACGTGGAGAAGCTCGCCAACGAAACGAACCCGGACCAGAGCGCCCGGCTTGAGGCCCTCGAAGAGGAAATCGAAGAGCGGCAGCAGCTCATCCAGGACATCAGTACCGGAGAGTTCGACGGCCTGCTGGATGACGATGAAGCGGTGGAGGCCGCCGGAAACATCCTGGACCTGGCGGCCAGCCTGCCCGCGGACTACAAGAAGATGCGTGACCGCATCGAGGAATTGGTGGGCGGCCTCCGCAACCAGATCATCGAGGAGTCCCTGACCAAGGGCGCCACCATGGCGCAGGTCCTGGAGGCCGACAAGCGGCTTCGGCAAAGTCCCGAGGGCAGGACGTTCCGGTCCTTCACGGCATTCCTGGAGGATCCGCAGCAGCAGCTGAGGTTCCGGTCGGCCATCGGCGAGGTGCTGAGCCGCCAGTTCGCCGACGACCTCTCGCCCGACGACCGGGAAACGTTGAAGAACCTGGTGGCCGAGCTCCGCCAGCAGCACAGCCAGATCCAGCGCATCTACGGCAAGCTCAGCGAAAGCCTCAACACCTACGTCCAGAGCGACGACTTTCGCCAGTCGGTCCGGCTGCGGCAGGTCCTGCGGGAAGCGGAGCAGGCCATCCGGTCCCTCCCGTACGAGCGGGAACGCCCCGGCCTGGTACCCGGGCCGGTCCTTTACAACGCCGGCTTCGAGTCCCTGTCCATGGTGAAGCTTTTCGATCCCGACGAGTTCGCGGCACCGCCCCGCCTGGCCGATCCCATCGCCTTCACGGACTCGGACCGGGTGCGCTCGCCGCGGACCGGCAAGGCCAAACCGGCGGTAGTCCGGGCGGCCATGGCAGGAGCTGCAACCCTTGCCGATGCCTGGCACCAGCTGCCGCCCGAAGAGCAGCACATCAACACCATCCGCGCCCTCCTCTCGGAAGCCCTGCACGCAGGGGCGGACTTCGACCGCCGCGCCTGGGATGGCCTGGACTTCGAACAGATAGACGGCTCCACCCGCAGGGCCTACCTGCCGGTGGTCACGCTCGCAAAGGATTCAGATGACTGAGGAAAGCACGACGCCGGTAGTTGAGTCCGCGGAAACCCCGGCTGGAGAACACCTGGATGAGTCGTTGGTTGAGCAGGTTGAAACCAGGACGGCACCGGGCGCTGGGTACCCCGGACCTGTTTCACCCCGCGACACCTTCGTCGACGGAGCCGCCTTGTTCCCTGGCGACACCGGAGTCCTGTCGATGAAGGTGCGGCAGGCCCTGGTGAAGCTCCTCAAGGGCCCCTACATTGACGGCGGCCGGGACGAAAAGCTCTGGACAGTGCTGCTGGACAACCAGGTGATCCTGCGCAGCCGCCTTTCCGAGCTGTTCCTGACCCTGCAGCTGGACCATGAGCGGAAAATCGCCGTCCTGCGCCCCGTGGATCCGGAGGTGATCGGCGGCAGCACCCGGTCCAGCATCCTGCGCCAGCAGCGCGCCCTCAGCCGGGTGGAAACCATCGTGCTGCTCCGGCTGCGCCTGCTGCTGGACCGGCACGTCACGGCCCAGACGGACCCCACCATCACCCGCGAGGAAATCACGGACCTGGTGGCGCACTACCAGCCCGCCGGCCAGCAGGACGCCCTCCGCGACTCCGACGTGGTCACCCGCGCCATCACCAAGCTCCTGGCCCGCCAGCTCCTGCTCCCCACCGGACTGGATGACGTCTACACCATCTCCAACGCCTTGCCCCTGGCCCTCCCGTTCGAAAACATCGGCGACATCCCGGCCCACATCGAGGCCCTGGTAGCAGCCTCGGCAGACGCCACGGGCACGGAAGCACTGTTGGAGTTTGACGCCCAAGGTGGGGACGAGAATGACGACGACGGCGCTGCCGCCCCGGGAGTGGCATCGGGCCTGTCGGAGCCGGGCGCATGGTCCGCAGGACCAATGCCGCCCGGCGAAGGGGCGGGGGCGGCAGCGCTGTCGTCGTTCCCAACCACAGCTAAGGAGGCAGGACAGTGACAATCGCGAGCATGCTTCCCTTGGGGGACGTGACCAACCCGGGGCAGATGCGGCTTGCGCTGGTGCAGGTGGTCAACTGGGGGACGTTCCACGGCGCGCACACGATGCACGTGGACCGGAACGGCACCCTGCTGACGGGCAACTCCGGCGTGGGCAAGTCCACGCTCTTCGATGCGATGCTGCGGGTGTTCGATGCCCGGCCACGGTCCAACGAAGCCGCCGCGCAGCGTTCGGGTGCCGTGGAGGACAAGCGGACCACTTTCACGTACATGCGCGGCAAGGTGGGGGACAAGGCCGTGGGCGAGGGCTCGGCGAGCGCGTTCCAGCGCCCGGGTGCCACCTGGTCCGCCGTCGCCCTGACGTTCGATAACGCCGCCGGCACGCGGGTGACGGTCTCGGCGCTGTTCGACCTGCCCAAGAACGGCACCGAGTCCAGCGTCGGCCGGTTCTACCTGATCGACAACGTGCCCCTGGACCTTGAGGCGGTGGAGTGCATCGCGGACAAGCGCTTCACCAAGGGCGCGCTGGAGGCGCTCTTCCCGCACGCCCAGGTGTTCGACGTGCACAAGGCGTTCGCGGAGCGGTTCCGGCGCCTGCTGGGGATCAGCTCGGACCAGGCGCTGCCCCTGCTGCGCGTCATCCAGGCCGGCAAGGGCCTTGGCGGCAGCGTCAACACCTTCTTCCGCGACCAGGTCCTCGACGCGCCGGCAACGCTGGCCGCCGCTGACGATGTGGTGGAGGAGTTCAGCAACCTGATGTCGATACGCCAGCGGCTCGAGGACGTCCGGCAGCAGCGGGACCAGCTGGTTCCGGTCCCGGGACTGAACCGGGAATACGCGCAGTCGCTGCTGGACGCGAACCGGCTCCGTGAGCTGGTGGGCGGGGAGTTCGAGGCGTACCGGCAGCAGCTGGCCGTCACGGTCCACCAGAAGACCCTGGTCCGTTTCCGCGAGCTGGCGCAGGCAAAGGCCAAGGAACTCGGCGCCGAGCGTGCGGTAAGGGATGGCCTGGCCAAGGAGCTGCGGCAGCTGGAAACCGACTACAACAACCAGGGCGGCAACGCGATCTCGGCCATCGAGCAGTCGCTGGAGAACGCCCGGGTTGGCCTGAAACTCAGGCAACAGGTGGAGGAGGCGGCCCAGCAGGCACTGGCCGACGCCGGCCTCCAGCTCGAGTGGAGCGCCGCCGGCTGGGAGCAGGCACACGAGCAGGCGGCGGCCCGGTCCGCCGAGCTGAAGGATGATTCGCAGGCCCTGCAGGAGCTGCGGTTCGAGGCGTTCGACGCGCACGCCACCCGGAAACGCGAACTGGCCGCGGCTGAGCAGGAACTCGTCTCGCTGAAGACGCGCAAATCCCTGCTGCCGCCGTCGAGCATCGAAAACCGCGCCGCCATTGCGGCCGCAACCGGCATCCCCGAGGACCGCATGCCCTTCGCCGGTGAGCTCATGGACCTCGCCGACGGGGAAGAGCGGTGGCGCCCCGCTGCCGAACGTGCGCTCCGCAACCTGGCCACCACCCTGCTGGTTCCCGGCGAGCACTTCGGCGCCGTGACCCGCTACCTCAATGACCACAACGTCCGCGGCGCGCTGCGGGCAGTGGATGTCTCCAAGCCGTTGGCCGGCGGCGCGCTCGCCGTGGAGGACGCCCGCGACGGCGACCTGCTCACCAAGCTGGACATCCTCGCCTCGGGTGCGGCTGCTGAGGCCGGCGAGTGGGTCCGCGAGCGGATCGCCCTGGACTTCGCCTACCCCTGCGTGGAGGATCCTGACGAACTGGCCGCCCTGGACAAGGGCCTCAGCCTGGGCGGCGTGGTCAAGCGCAACCGGCACACGGTGGAGAAGGATGACCGGTTCACCAGCCGCCAGGATTACGTCCTGGGCTTCGACAATGCGGCCAAGCTGGAGCTCGTGGCCGGGCAGGTGGAGGACCTCCGGCAGGAAGTGGCCAAGGCCGCTGAACTGGCGCAGAGCCGGGAGGATTCGCACCAGGGCATGAGCCGGCAGCTTGACGCACTGCGCCGGATCGCGGAAGACGACCGCCCCTGGGAACAGGTGTCTGCCGCGGTGGCCGCCGATGAGCTGGCGCGGATCGAGCAGCGCCTCAAGGATGCCCTGGCGGCACAGGCGGACCTGGAACCGCTCCGCGCCACCATCGAGGAAGTCCGGCACAAGCACCAGTCCAGCACCGAGTCCGCAGCCGTCCTGCAGAGCGAATACAAGGCACTCGACCGCCAGCTGACGGCTGCCGACAGCCTGCTGGAAGCCGCGCGTGACCGCCTGGCCAAGGCGCCGCCGTCGGACGCCACCGTCAAAGCCCTGGAACCCTACTTCGTCGACTTCGGCGAGATCACGGAAATGCACGAGCTGGACAACCTGGCCAACCGCGTGCGGACCGCGCTGCTGGGTGAACTGCACACCGCGGAGTCACGGGGGCAGTCGACGGCGGAGCGGCTTACCCGCATTTTCGAAGGCTTCGTGCGTGAGTGGGGCAGCGCCATCTCTGCTGACCACGGCACCAGCATCGGCGCGGCGAGCGAGTTCGAGGCGCGCTACCACGCGATCGTGAACGACGGCCTGCCCGCGCAGGAGGCGGAGTTCCGCCAGTTCTTCAACCAGCGCACGCACGAGTCCTTCAGCACCCTGCTGCACCTGCTGGACGAGGAACGCCGCTCCATCACCAGCCGCATCCTGCCCCTGAACGGCATCCTGTCGCAGGTGAACTTCCACGAAGGCAGCTACCTGGAGCTGGACATCAAGCAGACACTGCCGCCCACGGCCAAGCAGTTCAAGGACGCCATCCAGAACGCGCTGAAGGCCCGGCACAGCCGGCCGGCCAAAACGGAGGCCGCCCGGGCAGAGGGTTCCGGCGCTGAGGGGGACGACGACGGCGAGCTCACCGCCCGCTACAAATCCCTGGAGACGCTGGTGAAGCGGCTTGGCTCCCAGGCGCCCGAGGACCGAAGATGGCGGGCCGAGGTGCTGGACGTGCGCGGGCACCTGTTCATCCAGTGCAAGGAGCACCGGGACGTCACCGGTCCGCGTGGCGGCAAGAAGACCGAGGTATTCATGCACGCCGACACCGGCTCCATGTCCGGCGGCGAGCGGCAACGGTTCACCGCGTTCATCATGGCCGCGGCCCTGAGCTACCAGTTGGGCATCGCCGAGCAGGGCTTCACCACCTACGGCACCGTGATGATGGACGAGGCCTTTGTGCTCGCGTCCGAGGAGTTCGCCGGCGCCGGGATCAAGGCACTGCACGAATTCGGTTTCCAGCTGCTGCTGGCCGCGCCGGAAAACGTGATC
This sequence comes from Pseudarthrobacter sp. rb, assembly GCF_056389225.1. Classification (NCBI taxonomy): domain Bacteria; kingdom Bacillati; phylum Actinomycetota; class Actinomycetes; order Micrococcales; family Micrococcaceae; genus Pseudarthrobacter; species Pseudarthrobacter sp. rb. The sequence goes on from NZ_JBWJAR010000026.1 coordinate 24,359, forward strand.
GACCTGTCCCGGCACCTGGGCTCCGTCACCGAAATCCTCCGGGACCGGCGCACCAACCGCTCCGGTGTCCTCACCGCGCCGGTGATCCGTCCCCGGGCCGGCGATGAGGGCGTGTGGCGGTCGGAGGCGAACCCGGTGGATATCGTCCTGCGGTAACCGGACACCGCGGAATATCCGCTGAATAACAAATTGGTGGATTTATTGTCCCGGCAGTGGTGGCCGGTGTTTTCGTTGTGCCACTCTGGGATAACCAACCACACCTCGCCTGAATAAATCCCATCGGTACTGCGGGATGCTGGGTCCGCGCTGTTCCAACAGAGAACAATGGCGTCCTCTTGAAAGGCATTCCCATGCGCCTCCCGCAGCGCGCCGTGCTTCTCCTCACCGCAGCCGTGCTTTGCGTTGCTGGCTGCTCGACCAGTGGCGGCGTGGCGGCTAATTCCGCCGGCCCGGCTACAGCAACCACAACGGCAACGCCCCCGCCGGCAATCCAGTCACCAGCGGCGCCAGTGACTTTCACCTTCCCCGATGGCCGGCTTTCCTTCACCCACCCGGCAGGCTGGCGTGTGGAGCACGACCAGGTTTCCACATCACCCTCGGTGGAAACAGCCACCGTGCTGGATGATGCCGGCAAGCAGCAGATCAACATCTACTACAGCCAGGTTGGCGACGCCGGGGCCGGACCAGCCGCGAGGTTTCTCCTGGAGGTGGACCCCGTGCCGGGCCTGGTGGGCCGGGCCGTTCCCACGCCCCATTCGTCGTTCTATGTTGATCATGTCAACGGAGCGGTCCAGTACCGCATGGGGCTCACTGCGGGACTTCCCGTATCACCTGACGGCAAGATCCAGGCCGCCCCCATCATGCTTGGCGACCGCATCCTGGCCGCAGACGTGCTGTTCACCGAAGAGCCGTTCGTCAACGATGACGCGGCGAAGGCCTGGTACTGGGGCGCCGAAGGCCAGACGCTGAAGGCGGTGCTGATGAGCTTCTCCTACCGCTGACCGGCAGGCGGGGGAAGTCCCGTTCACGGCCGTGAACGGAGCTTCCCCCGCCTGATTCTCCTGACGTTCTACTTGGCCTGAACGCGCGCAAGGAACTGCGCCGTGCGGTCCTGCAGGCCCTTGATCTGGCGTTCCACCACGGCGGCGGGATCGGGATTGATCTCATTGACGGGCGGCTCCCTGCGGACGTTGCCGCAGCACACGAAGTCGGCGCAGATCAGGGTGCCGACGGTATTGCCGTTCCGCCCGGACTGGCCTGCCCGCTTGGCGACCCACAACAACACGTCCTCCTTGGACAACACATCCCGGCAGAGCTCACACAGCACCGACCGGTTCTTTTTGGCCCCTCCCTCGGGTGCCCGGAGCATGATCCCGGTGAGGCCCTTTTGTCCCGGGACTACGAGGTAGCCGCGCAGCGGCATCTTCTCGTCCCGCCAGCCCAGAAACTCCAGGCTGTCCCAGTCGAGGGAGTCGAAGTTTTTGGGCAGGGTCAGCTTTGCGGCTTCCGAGCGGCTGGCATTGATGAAGGATGAGCGGATCTGCTGGGACGTGACTGATTGCATGGCTGAAACTTTCGTGAAGGGTGGGCGTCCCGGAGCCGGGCCGAGGGGTAACGGGGGAGTCAGTCAGTCTCCGCGGTGCAGGCCAGAGCGGCCACCCCGCTCTCCACGGCAGCGGCGGCCCAGTTGGCCCTCTGCGTGCGCATCGTTCCCGTTGTCCTTTTCGTGTTCAGCCGTCCGGTGTCTCTGGAGCCGGACCAGCAAGGGCCATCCTGCCAAAGGATGCGGGTCCTGTCCAAGCAGCCAACCGCAGAATGTGGGTTTCGTCACGTTGATGGATTAGGTGATAGAAGTGTTGCGTAATGCCGATTTACATAGGTTAGCCTTACTTAAGTTTTGATCAGCCCGATTCAAGGAGCCCCGTGACGTTCCCCCTCTTTCCCGGCCCGGCGACCACCCGCCGCACGCTGTTTTCCTCGGCCGCTAAGGCCGCCACAGTGCTGGCCGCGGCGGCCCTCACGCTGTCTGCGTGCAGCACAGGTCCTGCCACCACCGTTGCGGATACCGGCAGCTCCAGCAGCAGCACCGCCTTCCCCGTCACCATCGAGCACGTGTACGGCAGTACCACCATCGAGAAGCAGCCCACCCGGGTTGCCACCGTCTCCTGGGTAAACGACGACGTCGCCATCGCGCTGGGCGTGGTTCCGGTTGGCGTCCCCAGGAACGAGTGGGGCGGCAATGACAAGGGCTCCACCCCCTGGAAGGATGCCGCGCTTGAAAAGCTGGGCGCGGGCTTCGGTTCCGAAAAGGCCCCGGTGCAGTACTCCGAGGCGGACGGCGTCAACTTCACGGAGATCGCCAAGCTCAACCCGGACGTGATCCTTGCTGCCTATTCCGGCCTCACGGAAGAGGACTACAAGAAACTCAGCGAAATCGCCCCCGTCGTGGCTCACCCCGAGGTGGCCTATGGAACGTCCTGGCAGGACTCGACCACCATCATCGGCAAGGCCCTGGGCAAGGAGGCCGAAGCCACCAAACTGGTTTCCGACACCGAGTCGATGGTCAAGGACAAGGTGGCCCAGTACCCGCAGATCCAAGGCAAGAGCTTCATTTACGGCAACCTGGAGCCCGCCAAGGGCGACGGCGTGAACGTCTACACCGCCAACGACAACCGCCCCCGCTTCCTCAGCGAAATCGGTATGACCCTGGCCCCGGTAGTGGCGGACAACTCCAAGGGCTCCAAGGAGTTCTACATTCCGTGGTCCGCCGAGAAGGCCAATGAACTGCAGTCGGACATCTTCGTCACCTGGGTTCCCGATGCCTCCACCACCGACGCCATCAAGGCGGACCCGCTGCTCGGCCAGATCCCGGCCATCAAGAATGGTGCCCTGGTGGCCGATTCGGACAACACCCTGACCCTTTCCATCTCGGCATCGTCGCCGCTGAGCCTGCCCTGGTCCGTGGACACGTTCCTGCCGCAGCTGGCTAAAGCAGCGGATGCAGTGAAGTAGGCACGCTTTGATGAGTACGACGACGGCGCGTCCGGCAGCGGACAACGGCACCCAGGTGCAGGCCATGGCAGTCCCCGGCACCCTCCGCGGTGATGCTCCGGGTAGAAGGCGGCCCGCGTGGCTGCTGGCCGCCGTCGTCGTGCTGGTGCTCCTGGCCGGCACATCGCTGGCCGTGGGCGCCCGTGATGTTCCCCTCGGCACTGTGTGGCAGGCGCTCACAGCGTTCGATCCCGCAAACGGGGACCACGCCGTGGTGCACGCCCGCATCCCGCGGACCGTCCTGGGCCTGCTGGCCGGCGGTGCGCTGGGCCTTGCCGGTGCCGCGATGCAGGGTGTTGCCCGTAATCCGCTGGCCGATCCCGGCATCATCGGAGTCAACGCCGGAGCTGCCCTGGCGGTGGTTACGAGCATTTACGTCTTCGGCGTGACCACCTTCTCCGGCTACATCTGGTTCGCGTTCACGGGGGCCGCCTCGGCGGCCGTCGTAGTGTACCTCATCGCCTCGCTGGGCCGGGAGGGCGCCACGCCGGTGAAGCTCGCGCTGGCGGGAGCCGCATTGAGCGCCGGGCTGTCATCGCTCATGAATGTCATCCTGGTTTCCAGCCAGGACACCCTTGACCGGTTCCGCTTTTGGCAGGTGGGCGGCATCGCAGGCCGCGACTGGTCGGTGCTCCTGCCGGGTTTGCCGTTCCTGGCGGCCGGTGCGCTGGTCGTGCTGCTGGCCGGGCGGACCCTCAACAGCCTTGCCCTGGGGGACGACGTTGCCCGCGGACTGGGCCAACGGGTGGGCATGTCCCGCGCCGTGGCGGCCCTGGGGGTGGTCCTGCTGTGCGGCACGGCCACCGCGCTGGCGGGGCCCATCGGCTTCGTTGGCCTGGTGGTGCCGCACGCTGTCCGCTTCCTCACCGGCCCGGACTACCGCTGGATCCTGCCGTTGTCCCTGGTGGCCGCCCCGGCGCTGCTGCTGGGCGCGGACATCGTTGGCCGGGTGGTGCTGCTTCCCGGTGAAATCCCGGCGGGCATCATGACCGCCCTGATCGGCGCCCCCGTGTTCGTGTGGCTGGTCCGCCGCGGGAAAGGGGCAGGCCTGTGACCGGCGTTGCGCTATCAGATATGGTTGCCAAAACCGGTCCTCAAGGACCAAAAGTGATGGAGCAACGCGGGGGACGGGGGCGACTGCACCGGACCGCGGTGCTGGCTGCCGCCGTCGTGCTCCTGTTCTTTGCGTCCGTCCTGCTGGGCAGCTACACGGTGACCATCCCGGATTTTTTCACCATCGTCTTCAACCACCTCACCGGCGGTGTGAAGACTCCCGGCGCCAGCTTCATCGTGATGGAGAACAAGCTTCCCCGTGCGGTCATCGGCATCCTGATCGGGATCGCGTTCGGCCTGGCCGGCGCCCTGTTCCAGACCATGCTGCGGAACCCCCTCGCCAGCCCCGACGTCATCGGCATCAGTTCCGGGGCCAGCGCGGCGGCGGTTGTTGCGATCGTTGTTTTCGGCGCATCCGGTGCCGCGGTGTCCGGGGCCGCGCTGGCGGGTGCCCTGGCGGTGGCAGCCCTGATTTACGCGATCTCCCGCGGCGCCCGCCGAACCGGCAGGGGAACCGCTGCCGGAAACAGGCTGGTCCTGGCCGGTGTGGGGACCGCGGCAGCCCTCCAGGCCCTGGTCAGCTTCCTGATGACCCGGGCCGACATCCGCACGGCCGCCGACGCCCTGGTCTGGCTGAACGGATCCCTGAACTCCGCCAGCTGGGACCGCGCCGGCATCCTCTTCCTCGCGCTCGCCGCCCTCGTTCCCGCCACCGGGCTTATCGCCGGGCCGCTGCGCATCCTGGAACTGGGGGATGACGCAGCCGCCGGCCTGGGCGTCCGGGTCAACACCGCGCGCCTGGCACTGGTGGTCGTCGCGGTATCGCTGGCAGCAGTGGCGACGGCGGCTGCCGGACCGGTCTCGTTCGTCGCCTTCCTGGCCGGTCCCATCGCCCGCCGCTTCACCGGCCAAGCCAGCCTGCCGGCGTCGGCCATGGTGGGCGCCCTGATTGTCCTGGCGGCCGACTACTTCGCAGCCAACCTGGCCCCCTTGCTCCTGGGCGGCACCGTGCTGCCGGTGGGCGTGGTCACCGGCGCGCTCGGCGCACCGTTCCTGCTGTGGCTCCTGGTCACGGCCAACCGAAAGGATGCCTGACGTGGCAGTTCTCCAAGCCAAGGACCTGACCCTCAGCTACCACCAACGCTGCGTGGTGGACGGGCTCAGCGTCCGGATCCCCGAAGGCAGGGTGACCATGATCGTGGGCGCCAACGCCTGCGGAAAGTCAACCCTGCTGCGCGGCCTGTCCCGGCTCCTGAAACCCGCCGGTGGCGCCGTGACCCTGGACGGCAAGGACATCCATTCCCGTCCGGCACGCGAACTGGCCCGCACCCTGGGCCTGCTTCCCCAGCACCCCAGCGCCCCGGACGGCATCACCGTCCGCGACCTGGTGGGGCGGGGACGCTACCCGCACCAGGGCTTCTTCCGCAGCTGGAGTGAAGGGGACGACGCCGCGGTGCAGCGCGCGCTGGAGGCCACCGGAACGCTGGAGCTCGCTGGGCGGGACGTGGACGAACTGTCCGGCGGCCAGCGGCAGCGGGCCTGGATCGCCATGGCCCTCGCCCAAGAAACCGACGTCCTGCTGCTGGACGAACCCACCACCTACCTGGACCTGGCCCACCAGGTGGAGGTCCTGGACCTGGTGACGGACCTGAACCGCACGCGGGGCACCACCGTGGCCATCGTCCTGCACGACCTCAACCTGGCCGCACGCTACGCGGACCACGTCATTGCCATGAAGGACGGCGCTGTTGCGGCCCTGGGCTCCCCGGGGGACGTGGTGACGGAGGACCTGGTCAAAGACGTCTTCGGCCTGGAGAGCCGGGTCATCCCGGATCCTGTCTCCGGTACCCCGCTGATCCTTCCCATCGGCCGCCACCACGCCACCACCACCGAACTGGAGCTCGTTTCATGAAGATCCGGCAAAGCGCCGCCACCCAGCCGATGAGCCTTTCGTTCCCGGTCACGGTTTCAGCAGTTCAGCAGCTCAGCCCCACGTTCCGCAGGATCACCTTCGGCGGCTACGCGCTGCGTGAGTTCGGGGTCCACGGCCCCACGCTGGACCTGCGGGTGAAGCTGGTCATTCCATCGCAGGCTCAGGACGGGTCGGTCCTGCCGGTCCCCGCCTTCGACACTGCCCACGCCGGCTGGTACCGGGATTGGCTGGCCATGGACCCGGCCGTGCGCGGCTCCATGCGCACCTATACGGTCCGGGAGGCGCGGCTGGATGCGGTGTACCCCGAGATCGACGTCGACTTCGTCATGCACGTCGACGGCCACGGACATGCCGGGCCGGCCGCGGACTGGGCATCCAAGGCCAGACCCGGAGACCCGCTCACCATCATCGGCCCGAACAACCGCGCTGCGCACTGCGTCACCGCCGAAACCTATTCCGGCATCGAGTGGCGCCCCGGCATGGCCCAGCGCGTCCTGCTCGCCGGCGACGAAACCGCCGTCCCCGCCATCTCCGCGATCCTGGAAACCCTCCCGTCGTACATGAGTGGCCATGCCTTCCTGGAAGTTCCGCAGGCCGGCGACTTCCTGGAACTCAGCTCCCCGGCGGACATCGAAATCACCTGGCTGGCCCGCGGCGCCGCCATCGGACGGTCCCGGCCGCACGGGCAGCTGCTTGAGGAAGCCGTGCGCAAAGCCGTCCCCGTTCCCGGCTGGGTGGGCATCACGGCGGACGACGGCGGCGCCGGGCCGGAGCCCGATGACGTCAACGTGGATGAAGACATCCTGTGGGAGACGCCCGGGCGACTGGAATCCTCCGTCATCAGCGGCTCCAGGAACCCGCACCTGCCCGCCGGTGCCTTGCCTTTCTACGCCTGGATGGCGGGCGAAGCAGGGGGCATCAAGGAGCTGCGGCGGTACCTTGTCCGCGACGTGGGGATCGACCGGAAACAGGTGGCGTTCATGGGGTACTGGCGGCAGGGCAAAGCCGAAGGGTAGCCCCGGCCCCGTTGCTGGCTACGCCGGAACCGGCGGCTTGCCGTCGCTTAGACACCTCCTTCCGCTGCGTTCCGGCCGCGGGCGGCCTTCACTGCGCTCCTGTCGGCGATGCGCTCCTACGCAAGCCCCCGGTTCCGGCTACAAGGGTTCGTCACCATTGCTTTACCTCGGCTTTCCCTGCGCTTTCTTTGGTGGGGCTAGGTTAGCGTGGTGCCCTTTGATCCCTTGCTTCCTGACTCCGGGCGGCGGGTGTTTGTTGCCCTGGGGGATTCCTTTACTGAAGGGGTGGGGGACCGGGATGAGCGGCTGCCCAACGGGGTGCGGGGGTGGGCCGACCGGGTGGCCGAGAAACTCGCCAAAGCGCAGCCAGGGTGGAAATACGCGAACCTGGCCATCAGGAGCAAACGGCTGCGGCACATCGTCGACGAGCAGCTGGAACCGGCGCTGCGGATGCGGCCAACGCTTGTCACGCTCTACGCCGGCGGCAACGACATCCTGGACCTGAAGACAGACATGCCGGCGCTCATGGCGGACTACGAACAGCTGGTGGCCCGGCTGGCCGGCACCGGGGCCACGCTGGTCCTCTTCACGGGTTTCGACGTCAAGGTGTCCGCGTTGCTGGAGCCGCTGAAGAAGCGGAACACCTATTACAACCAGCGGGTCCGGGACATCGCGGATAAATACGGTGCAGTGCTGGTGGACTACTGGTCCCTGGACGCCTTCCACGACCGGCGGATGTGGGACTCGGACCGGCTCCACATGTCCAAAGCCGGGCACAAATACCTTGCAGGGCAGGTGCTGGACCAGCTGGGCGTGCCGCACAAGATCAAGCCCAAGGACTGGGAACCACCCACCCGGCCCAGCCTGCGCGAGTGGGAGCGGCGCCAGCGGCACTGGGTCCACGACTGGGTCCTACCGCTCTTCGGCCGCAAGCTCCGTGGGGTCACGCTGGGGGACACCCTCACCCCGCGCTGGCCCCAGCCGGTCAAAGTCCCGCGGAAGGGCGGGTTGAAGAAGCTCGCCGCGGGAACGGCCGACGGCGGCAGCACCCCTTACGGCGTCGGCACGCCCTAGGGCGCGGGCTGGGGAGGGGTGTCCAACAGGATTTCGTAGCCCGGGGCCACCCGTCCTGCATGGAACTCCATGACTTCGAAGTCGGCAACCCCATTGGTATAGAACGGATCCTGCGCCAGGCTCGCATCCAGGATTTCCCGTTCGGCCTGCGACAGCAGCAACCCGCCGGTGCGCGGAATCTTGCGTCCGGCGGCGATGAACACGCCGTCGTCGAACGCCTTCTGCAGCCAGGCAATGTGGGCGTCGTTGTGGAAGTCGACGATCTCCTGGGGCACGCGGTAGGTGAGGGAGACAACATACATGGGGCAAGCCTACCGGCGGCGCACCAGCTACTTGAAGGATCAATCGTAGAATAGGGAACATGACCGAACCCCGCTGGCTCAACGCTGACGAACGCCGCGCCTGGCTGGCACTGGTAAGCATCAATACGCTGCTGCCTGCCGCCCTGGACACCAAGCTGCACGCTGCGGGAAAACTGTCCCTGTTCGATTACACGGTCCTGGCCATGCTGTCCGAAGCCGAGGACCGGTTCCTGCCCATGAGCGAGCTCGCAGCCCGCACCAGTGCCTCCCTTTCCCGCCTCTCACACGTGGTGACCAAACTGCAGAAGCGCGGCTGGGTGGAACGCCGCCCGCACCCCCACGACGCGAGGGTGACCACCGCGCACCTCACCGAGGAAGGCATGGCCACCATCGTGGGCCTGGCCCCGGCGCATGTTGAGGACGTTCGTGGCCTGTTCCTCGATGCCCTGACTGAACAGGACGTACTGGACCTGGCGCGGATCGGTGAAAAAGTGGTGGGACGCCTGGACTCGGACCACTGGATCCTGCGCGAAACCCAGGGCTGACCTGCGGAGCATCCCGGGCGATTGGTTGCTTCCGGCAACGGGTGGCAAACTAACCGCATGGATTTCACTTCCCGGTTTGTGGCACTTGGCGACTCTTTCACCGAGGGCGTCGGTGACGACGACCCGTCACGTCCCAACGGTGTCCGCGGGTGGGCCGACCGTGTGGCGGAACAGCTCTGCGCCGCGGACCCGGACTTCGGCTACGCCAACCTTGCCATCCGTGGCAGGAAGCTCCGCCAGATCCTGGCTGAGCAGGTGGACGCCGCCGTCGAGCTCAACCCCACCCTGGTGACCATCTACGCCGGTGCCAATGACATCCTCCGCCCGCGCGTGGACATCGATGACCTCCTCGTGGAATACAACGACGCGGTGGGGAAGCTCGCTGCCACCGGCGCCACCGTGATGATGTTCACGGGTTTCGACGCCCGGGGCTCGAAGGTGTTCGGCACCATGCGCGGACGCACTGCCATCTACAACGAACTGGTCCGCGGGATCGCCGGGGACCACGGCGCCCTGCTGGTGGACTACTGGCGCTTCAGCGAGTACTACGACTGGGGCATGTGGGCCCACGACCGGATGCACATGTCCGCCGCCGGCCACGCGAACATGGCCAAGCGCGTGCTTGAGGTCCTCAAGTATGACCACTCCATTGATGTCCCGCCCATGACTCCGGTCCCGGAACTGAGCGGGGCCGACGCCATCCGTGCCAACGCCCAGTGGTTCCGCGAGTACGCGGCGCCGTGGGTGGTCCGCCGCGTCACCGGCAAATCCTCCGGGGACAACCTGCAGGCCAAGTACCCCCAGCTCACGCGGCTGTAGCGCGGGTCCCGTTAGCGCGGGTCCTGGCTGCGCCTTTCCGACCCTGGCTGGAACGCCGGAGTCGCCAGCATTGAGCCGTCCGCGCGGATGGCCAGTACGGCAACGTCCCAGTTGTCCGCGGCATGGTCCAGCATCCGTGTCCCGCCAGCAACGATGGCGGTGGCCAGGACGTCGGCGGTGACAATATCCTCGGCGGCAACGGTGACCTGGACAAACCCGGCGTCACGGGCCCCGCCCGCCACCCGCCAGATATGCTCGCCGCGTTCAGCGGAGCCGGAGGTGGCCATCGCGCTGTGCCGGCTGTTGCCGCCCAGCGGATATCCGGTGATGAGGGTCTGGCGGTCGGCAGGGTCCACCACGCCGGCTTTCCAGGGTTCGGCGCTGCCGGGGTGCGGCGAGCCGCTGACCAGGACGTCGCCGCCGGCGTTCAGGCACCAGTCCCGGCGGCCCAGGGCAAGGAGCGACGTCCCGGCCTCGCGGATGGCATGGCCCTTGATGATTCCGGACAGATCCAGCACCCCGTCCGGCCTTTCAGGGGTGAAGGCCCCTTCCGTGCGCAGGCGCCACTCATGGGCTTCGGTGTAACGCTCCCGCATCTGTGCCGACGCGTGGGGCAGCTTCAGTTCACCGCGCGCCAGCCGGCTGGCTTCCGACTCGGGACGGTACAGGCTAAACGTGTCATCCAGGTCCCGGAACAGGCGTTCGACGACGGCGGTGGCGGCAGCGAGCACGTCGAGCCCCGGCTGCCCTTCCGCGGGGGAGTCCACCGGCATCGTCAGGCCGATGACCGTTCCCATGCATTCAAAGGTGCGGGCCTTTAGAGTGATGCCAGCCGTGCCGGCGGGTGCCGGCATGGGGTTAGAGGTTTGCTGCATCGATGGCTGCCTGGAGAGAGGTGAGGTAGGCGTCGCTGGTGATGGTGGCGCCGCTGACGGTCTGGACATTGGCAGATTGTGCCGCCAGGACCTTGCTGCGGAGCAGGGGCGCCGCGCGGTTGCTGATCTGGATGGATTTGCCGTCCGTGTTGGTCAGCTGCAGCGCCGTGACATCGGTGATCTTCCCGTTCGCCACCGTGATCTGGACCTGCACGGGGCCAAACCGGGTCTGGACGGTGTTTCCTTTGTAGGTGCCGGAGGCGGAGGAACTGGACGAACTGGAGGATCCGGAGCTCGTGGACCCGGAGGAGCTTGCGGACCCGGAGGAACCTGTGGTGCCCGACGAGCTGGAGGACCCAGCCGACCCTGACGAACCTGTCCCCGCCGACCCCGTGCCGGTGGCACCCGTGGTGCCTGTCGCCGCCGTACTTGATGCCACGGTGCTGATGCCGCCCGCCTGCGTGCCTGTCTGCCAGCCCGCCAGGAGGATCCCGGCGGAGGCCAAAGCTGCTGCGACTGTTCCGCGAATTTTCACCAGTCAAACCTTTCGTGATGGATCTGTTCCTCGGGGACGCCGGCCTTCCCGGCATCCGCAATGACGTTGGCCGCCCACGCCGCCGGGCCGCAGACGTAGACGTCCGCATCCCTGATGTCCGGCACATAGGAGGTAAGGCTGTAGCCGTTGCGCACCGACTCCTCGGGAAGCCAGTTGGACTGGCCGTGGCCCCGTGGCCCGGTGAGGTGGAAGAGCCGGACCCCGCGCGCCTGGCAGAGGTCAAGGATTTCGTTGCCCAGGTAAAGCTCCTTGTCGGTGTGGCCGCGGAGGAGGACCGTGGCCTCGCCAGGAGCGAATGGGGTGGTCTCCAGCAGCGCGCGCAGGGGAGTGATGCCGATGCCGGCGCCGATCATCACCACCTTGTTCTTCGTCCGGGCTGCCGTGCTGAGCATTCCGTAGGGGCCCTCCAGGGCCACCTTGGTGCCCTTCCGCAGCCGGAGCAGCCGGGCGGAACCGTCGCCAAGGTTCCGGACAGTAACCCGCAGCGTCCCCTGGCCGTCCCGGCCGTTGACCACGGGCTCCGCGGACAGGCTGAACGGGTGGGGGTGCCACCACATGCCCGGAGCCAGGAAGCGCCAGATGAAGAAGCGTCCGCCCGTTCCTGCAAGCTGGTCCAGCTTCCGGCCCCGCATAACGATGTTCACCACGCCCGGAGCCACGGCTTCCACACGGGCCACCGTCAGTTGGTGGCGAACGGTGGCCAGCACAGGCTCAAGGATGCGGAAGTACACCAGGGCCGAGCCGGTGTAGATGCAGATGGCGAGCCAGTACCACCGCTGCCAGGTGCCGGCGGCGAAGAGGCCGCCCACGCTGAACTGGTGCGGGATTGACGTTGCCACCGCCGCGTAGGTCAGCAGGTGGACCACGTACCAGAACTCATAGGGGAAGCGCCGGCGCACAGCCACCAGGGAGGTCACGACGACGGCGATGAACAGCGCCATGGAGACGAACGCCAGCCACATATCGGGCACCTGCACCCACAGGTTGATGGACTCGCTGACCGGGTCCGGTCCCTCGGCCATGCCGTATCCGACGGCGAGCAGGAGGCCGTGCGCCAACAGGAGGTAGAGGGACGGCTTTCCCAGTTTGTCGTGAAATTCCAGGGCCCGGTCATGGCCGATGGTGCGGTCGATGAACGGGATCCTTGCGGCCAGGAGCAGCATGAGCAGGACCAGGTCCATGCCCGCCAGCCCGGCCACGATCCCCGCAGCCGTGAACAGTGCGGCGGGCGAAGTGATGTTGGTGGCCCCGCCGTCGGCCAGCCACAGGGAGATTGCCGCGGCAACGGATGCCCAGGCAATGACGGTCAGCAGGTCCGTCCGCAGCATGCGCTGGCGGTACTGGCGGGCAAACCAGCCGCGGGCGGGTATCTTCGGTGGTGAAAGCTCCGGGCGGCCGGAGCTGCTTGGGGCCGGGGACGCCGGCAGGAGCTGCGTGTTCATGAATCAAACATGCGTGGGGAAGCTATGTCCCTGCTGTGAAAAGGGACCAGCGGCGGCTGTGACCTTTCAGCAGGGGCAAGCCCTTATACACCCGATTGGTCTTTAATTGCGTCAACTCGTAGACTTGGTAGGCGCTAAGTGCGCGGAGCGTGCGCAATTGCTCCGGTTGCCCGGTAATTTTCTCCAGGGTGGCCGGTAGTTAGGGGCTCAAGTTGCGTAACTAACCGTTGCCCGTACATTCTGTGGGTCGCACTTGGCAGCATGGTCCAGCAGCAGATATGCGGATCATTACTTTCAATTCTTGAGGAGAAGTCATGGCAGCACACTGCCAAGTGACCGGGGCCGAGCCGGGCTTTGGGCACAGCATTTCGCACTCGCACCGCCGCAACAAGCGTCGGTTCGATCCGAACATCCAGAAGAAGCGCTACTGGGTTCCGTCCCTGCGCCGTAACGTCACGCTGCAGGTTTCTGCACGTGGCATCAAGACCATCGACGTGCGCGGTATCGACGCAGTCGTCGCCGACATTCTGGCTCGTGGGGTGAAGCTCTAGTGGCTAAGGACAAGGACGTACGTCCGATCATCAAGCTCAAGTCGACCGCGGGCACGGGTTACACCTACGTAACCCGCAAGAACCGTCGTAACGACCCGGACCGCATGGTCCTGAAGAAGTACGACCCCAAGATCCGCCAGCACGTCGAATTCCGAGAGGAGCGCTAAACATGGCTAAGAAGTCCAAGATTGCTCGCAACGAGCAGCGCAAGGTCATCGTTGAGCGTTACGCTGCAAAGCGCCTCGAACTGAAGAAGACCCTGGTTGACGAAAACGCAACCGACGAAGCACGCGAAGCAGCCCGTCTGGGCCTGCAGAAGCTGCCCCGCAACGCGTCCCCGATCCGTCTGCGCAACCGCGACATCATCGACGGCCGCCCCCGTGGCACCTTCCAGAAGTTCGGCATCTCCCGTGTCCGTTTCCGCGACATGGCTCACCGCGGTGAGCTCCCGGGCATCACCAAGTCTTCCTGGTAATCCAGCACCGCTGATTCCAGCTGCTTGAGGAGGGCCGGCAACCATTTGGTTGCCGGCCCTTCTGCGTTAAGCCGTGGCAGGTGGGCGCCGGGCCGGCGGGCTGTGCGGCAGCCCACACGCCGGAATTACGACGCCGGCAGGCCGCTTGGGTGCTCCATCCCGGGTTTCGCCGCGTAAAACCGCGGATTTCCGGCCCCCGGAGACCCGGTTTGCGGTGGGCCCGGAGTGCGTGTATTGTTTTCTAAGTCGCCGCGGGGGAGACAGTGAAGAACTGTTCACCGGGTGGCCAAAACCCCCAAATCAAAGCCAAAATCTGGTTGCTCCTTAGGGCGCTGGAAATTGGTATGGGGCGGTCTTCAATTCGATGTGAGTCCTGAAAGATGGATTTGCTTCGGAGACGGGGATCGGGTAACTTTGAAAAGTTGCTCCGGAGCGATCCTGAACGTTGGTTTGGGTGGTGCCGGGTGTGTCTGTTGTTTGAGAACTCAATAGTGTGCCAAGTTTGTTGATACCGATTATGTATGTAATTGGTTGAATTTG
>NZ_JBWJAR010000027.1:0-7883 GCF_056389225.1 Pseudarthrobacter sp. rb
CGCCCGGCAGCACCCCTTCACGCTTGAGCGAGGTCTGCACGCAGTTCTCCATCACCGACCAGATATGCAGCAGCCCGGCCCGGATCTCCTCCTCGGACCGGGAGGCCTTCTCGTTCACGAACATCACATCCGCGATGCCCAGCCCGGTCACCGCGCAGTGCTCCAGCAGTTCCGCCGCGGTCCGGAACGGCAGCGGCAACTCTTCCTTGGACGCGTCCAGCTCCTGCTGCGCCGCGTCCTCCTCGCCCTCCCGGACAATGAACCCGCCACCGACCGAGAAGAACGTCGCCGCATGCACCACATCCCCGGCAGCGTCCGCGACCGTGAACGTCATCCCGTTCGTGTGCCGCGGCAACACCGTCAACGGCCGCAACACCATGTCGCCCACCCCGTACGGCAACGCCACCGAACCGGCCAAGTTCAGGATCCCGGTCTCCGCGATCGAGGCCAGCCGCTCCTCCACCTGCTCGGGCAGGATCAACTCCGGATGGAACCCCTCCAACCCCAACAGGATTGCGGTCATCGTCCCGTGACCATGCCCCGTCGCCGCCAACGACCCATACAAATCCACCCGCAACGACGCCACGTCCGCGAGCTTCCCCGAGGCCTTCAACTCCTCAGCAAACACAGCAGCAGCCCGCATCGGCCCCACAGTATGAGAAGACGAAGGGCCAATACCGATAGAAAAAAGGTCGAATACGCCGACTGCCATGACAATTCCTAACTAAAAATCTGATTCGAGTCACTCTAAGTGGCTGGGGTGGAGTGGGCAGGACATCCTCTGCGTGATCGGTCGCGAAGACGCCCGCTAAGCGGACGTGACGCAGTGGCCGGGTTGGGTGCGCGCCTGACCGAATTCCTCCGCGTGCTCGGTCGCGAAGACGCCCGCTAAGCGGACGTGACGCTCCCTTAGACGCACGTCTCCGGAATCCGCCCAGTCGCGAGCAACCGTCACCAAGGCGACAGGGCAAGCATGCAACGCACACGGAGGCGTCAGGACGGGACCAGGAAACACGCACGTAGTCCGCATCCCCCCACTTCCTGTATGCCCCTGCCCCCTGCACCCACGGCGACAAGCCCACAAGGGGCCGGCGGAGCCGGACTTTTCGAAAGCGTGCGTCAAAGCGACGAAGGAGCAGCACGCGTGAAAATGTCCGGTCTGCCGGTCCCGCGGGTGACCAAGGACCCGACGGGCGAATGTGACCACGGCGAGGCACCGAAGGGTTATTTCGCCCGGCGGTAGAACGGGAGGTCGACGACTTCGAAGGGTTCTGCCTTGCCGCGGAGATCGATGTCCAGGGCTGTGCCGGGTGCCGAGTACTCGACGTCGACGTAGGCCATGGCGATCGGGTAGCCGAGGGTGGGCGATGGCTGGCCGGAGGTGACCTCACCGACCGTGGCGCCGTCCTTGAGCACGGGGTAGTGTGCCCGTCCGGCGCGTCGGCCCTGGCCTTTGAGCCCCACGAGGCGGCGGCCGGAGGTGCTGCCGGCGCCGGCTTCCTTCTTTGCTGCCAGCGCAGCCTTGCCAACGAAGTCGCCGTCCTTGGAGAGCGCGACGACGGGGCCCAGGCCTGCAGCGAACGGGTCACCCTGAAGCGACAGTTCGTTGCCGTACAGTGGCATTCCCGCTTCCAGGCGGAGGGAGTCGCGGGAGGCGAGCCCCGCGGGGGTCAGTTCCCCGTCGCCGGCGATGGCGACCAGTGCCTGCCACAGTGCCGGGGCGTCCGCGTTGTCCACGAAGATCTCGAACCCGTCCTCACCGGTATACCCGGTGCGTGCGAGCAGGAGTTCCTTGCCGGCGCCGCCCACCAGGAACGGAACCTCCACGGCGGCGTAGTACTTCAGCTCCGTCACCAGGGAGTGCTGTGCGGCCGGGACCAGGCGCAACAGGAGTTCCTGGGCCTTGGGGCCCTGCACTGCGATCAGCGATGTGCGGGCCGAGGCGTCCTCCACCAGCACATCAAACCCAGCGGCCCGTTCCTGCAGGGCTGCCGCCACCACCGCGGCGTTGCCCGCATTGGGCACCACCAGGAAGACGTCCGTGCCGTCTTCAGCAGCGGGACGGCGGTAGGTGATGAGGTCGTCGATGATGCCGCCGTCCTCACTGCAGATCAGCGAGTACTTGGCCTTGCCCACGGCCATGGCGGACAACTTGCCCACCAGGGCGTAGTCCAGGAAAGCGGCAGCCTGGGGTCCGGTGACCCAGACTTCGCCCATGTGGGAGAGGTCGAACAGACCGGCGGCTTTGCGCACGGCGTGGTGTTCAGCCAGTTCGGAGGTGTACTTCAATGGCATCTGCCACCCGCCGAAGTCGGTGAAGGAGGCGCCAAGCTTTTTGTGTTCGTCGTAAAGGGCGGTGTATTTCTCGGTCACGGTGCCGGTCCTTTAGTTTTCGAACTCTTCGAGCGGCGGGCAGGAGCAGATGAGGTTCCGGTCTCCGGCGGCGCCGTCGATCCGGCCCACCGGCGGGAAGTACTTGTCCTGCTTGTGGTGGGCAGGGAACGCGGCCTGCTCGCGCGGGTAGGCACGGTCCCAGTCGGAGCTGACGACGGCGGCTGCCGTGTGGGGTGCGCGGCGCAGGGGTGAGTCCGCCACGGCAAAGTCGCCGTTGGCCACCTGGTCGATTTCCTTGCGGATGGTGATCATGGCCTCGATGAAGCGGTCTATTTCGGCCAGGTCCTCGGACTCGGTGGGCTCCACCATCAGGGTGCCTGCCACCGGGAACGCCAGGGTGGGGGCGTGGAAGCCGAAGTCGATGAGGCGCTTGGCCACGTCCTCGGCCGTGACGCCTGTCTTGGCGGTCAGGTCGCGCAGGTCCAGGATGCATTCGTGCGCCACGAGGCCGCCTTCGCCGGTGTAGAGCACCGGGAAGTACTCGTTCAGCCGGGCAGCGATGTAATTGGCAGCGAGCAGCGCGGACTTGGTGGCCTCGGTGAGCCCTTCCCCGCCCATCAGCTTCACGTACGCCCAGGAGATCGGCAGGACACCGGCCGAACCGAAGCGGGAAGCTGAGATCGCCACCCCGTGGCCTTCCTCATGCGTTGCCTTGTTGGCGTCGCCGGGCATGAACGGTGCCAGGTGTGCCTTGGCTGCCACGGGTCCGACGCCGGGTCCGCCGCCGCCGTGGGGGATGCAGAAGGTCTTGTGCAGGTTCAGGTGGGAGACGTCGCCGCCGAACTTGCCGGGCTGGGCCAGGCCCACCAGGGCGTTCAGGTTGGCGCCGTCGATGTACACCTGGCCGCCGGCCGCGTGGACCGCGTCGCAGACGTCGCGGACGTCCCCGTCATAGACCCCATGGGTGGAGGGGTAGGTGATCATGATGCAGGACAGGACGTCCTTGTTGGCCTCGATCTTGGCCGTCAGGTCGTCGTGGTCAATCGTGCCGTCAGCGGCCGTGGCCACGACGACGACCTTCATGCCGGCCAGGACGGCGGAAGCGGCATTGGTGCCGTGGGCGGAAGCGGGGATGAGGCAGACGTTGCGCTGGGTATCGCCGTTGGCGCGGTGGTAGCCGCGGATCGCCAACAGCCCGGCCAGTTCGCCCTGGGAGCCGGCGTTGGGCTGGATGGACACCTGGTCGTAGCCGGTGATGGCGGTCAGGTCGGCTTCGAGGTCGGCGATGAGTTCACGCCAGCCTTCGGTCTGGGAGTCCGGGGCGAAGGGGTGGATGGAGGCGAATTCCGGCCAGGAGATGGCTTCCATCTCGGCGGTGGCATTCAGCTTCATGGTGCACGAGCCCAGCGGGATCATGGTGCGGTCCAGCGCAAGGTCCCGGTCCGACAGCTTCCGGATGTAGCGCAGGAGCTGGGTTTCGGACCGGTGCGTGTTGAACACCGGGTGCTGCAGGTAGTCGGAGGAACGTCCGACGGCGGCCTCCAGTCCGAAGCCTTCAGCCGCGGCAACGGAGGCGCCAAAGACGTCCGCGACGTCGGCGACGATGGCCGCCGTCGTGGTTTCATCGAGCGAGATGCCCACGGTATCGGCGTCGACGGGACGCAGGTTGATTCCGCGCGCTTCGGCATCGGCGACAAGCGCGGCAGCGCGTCCGGGGACGCGGACGGTAAGGGTGTCGAAGAAGCTCGTGTGGAGCACCTCCACACCGGCAGCTGCCAGCGAGGCCGCCAGCACCCGGGCGTGGCCGTGAGTCGTTTCCGCAATCGCCTTCAGTCCGTCGGGGCCGTGGTAGACGGCGTACATGGAGGAGACGATGGCCAGAAGGGCCTGCGCGGTGCAGATGTTGGACGTGGCCTTCTCGCGGCGGATGTGCTGCTCGCGGGTCTGCAGCGCCAGGCGGTACGCGGGCACCCCTGCGTCATCCTTGGACACGCCCACCAGGCGGCCGGGCAGTGAACGCTCCAGGCCCTTGCGGACAGCCATGTACGCAGCGTGCGGGCCGCCGAAGAACAGCGGGACACCGAAACGCTGGGTGGAGCCGACGGCGATGTCGGCGCCCTGCTCGCCCGGAGGGGTGATCAGAGTCAGTGCCAGCAGGTCAGCGGCCACGGTGACCAGTGCGCCGCGGTCCTTCGCCGCCGCAATAGAGGCGGACTGGTCCCAGACCCGGCCGGAGGCGCCGGGCTGCTGGAGCACGATGCCGTTGATGTCGCCGTCGGGCAGCCCCTTGGACAGGTCGGCGACCTCAACTTCGAACCCGAGCGCCTCGGCGCGGCCCTTGACGATGGCGATGGTCTGCGGCAGCACGTCGATGTCCAGGACAGTCTTGCCGTCCGCTGCAGGCTTGGTCTTGTTGGAGCGGCGCATGAGCAGCACGGCCTCGGCCACGGCGGTGGCTTCATCGAGGAGGGAGGCGTTGGCGATGGGCAGGCCCACCAGGTCCTGGACCATGGTCTGGAAGTTCAGGAGTGCTTCGAGCCGGCCCTGGGAGATCTCAGGCTGGTACGGGGTGTAGGCGGTGTACCAGGCCGGGGCCTCGAGGATGTTCCGGCGGATCACGGCAGGGGTGATGGTGTCGTAGTAGCCCTGGCCAATCAGTTGCACGGCCGTCTTGTTCTTGGCGGCGAGCCTGCGTAGTTCCGCGAGCACCTCAACTTCACTGAGGGCATCCTGCAGGCGGAGGGCGGTTTCCTGGCGGATGACCTTGGGTACGGCGGTGTCCACCAGTGAATCGACCGTGCCGTAACCCACGGCTTTGAGCATGGTGTCGACGTCGTCCTGGCGGCGTGCGCCAATGTGGCGGTCGACGAAGGTGGTGGAGGCTGGGGTAACCGACACGAAGGAACTCCATTTATTCAGGCGGCGCAGGGTACGCCACAGCTATTCGGGTCCCTCCCCGCTCTGTATTGGACCTGAGAGTTTCCGCGTTCCCTGCCTGGGCAGGACCCGCTTGCACCGTCGGTGAGCACAACAGCCGTTTCGCTTCCCCCAAGGGAGGCCGGACAACTGCCTGCTGCTTTCCAGAGGTGCCTCGCCGCGGCGGTACAGGGGCCTGCGAGATTCCTGGGGAGGATTTGCTCCTACGGCGCCTGCCTGTACTTCCGGCAGAACTCTCCCGCCGCAGATCAAAGGCTATTCATTTGTTGGATCATGACGGCCGGTGACAGCCCTCACAACTCTCCATTGTCCTACGCCACGAGCCCTCCCGGCAAATGGAAAACTACCTGCGGAGCCGTTCCAAGGCGGCCAGGAGTTCCTCCACATCAGCGGCCGCTCCGCCTTCCGGCGCAGGGCCCACGGAAAGCATGGCATTGAAGTACAAACCGTCACCCATATACAGGACAGCCTTGGCCAGGCCGGGCCCCACATCTGCTGCGATCTCGTCCAGCCACCGCTGCTGGATGGCAGCGAACCGGCGGCGCGTCTCTTCATGCGCCACCTCCGCAAGCCGCGTGGCAGCCACGATGACCCGGTCCAGCGGAGTATCCGCCCAGACGGAGGAGCGGATGAAATACGCGGCGGCACCTTCGCCGGCCGAAGCCATCGCGTCGGCGTCCGCCTTGGCCAGCCCCTCCAGGCGGTCAAGCAGCACGGCGATGAGCGCTTCCTTGTTGGGAAAGTGGTAGAGGAGGCCACCTTTGGACACCCCGGCCTTCCGGGCTACGGCGTCGAGGGTTGCAGCACGCTCCCCCACTTCGATCAGCAGGGACTCGAAGGCGTCAAGGACCGCATCACGGGCTACAGGCTTTCGGGGCATGCCTTCCATCATGCCCTCCACCGGCAGGGAAGAAGGAATGCACCCGCTTCGAAACTATACCGTCCAGACGGTACAGTTATTGCATGACGACTTCCCTCAGTCCGGCTCCCACCCAAAGGGACAGCACCGCCGCGCGGCCCCCGTGGCGGGATTGGCTTGCGCTGGGGCTGCTGATGTTTCCCGTGCTGCTGGTGGCAGTGGACAACACCGCCCTGACCTTTGCCCTGCCCGCCATCGCACGCGCCCTGGAACCAACCGGCCTGCAGCTGCTGTGGATCGTGGACGCCTACCCCCTGGTCCTGGCCGGGCTGCTGGTATCAATGGGAAGCCTCGGCGACCGCATTGGGCGGCGGCGGCTGCTGGTCATCGGCAGCCTGGGCTTCGCCGCGCTGTCCGCCGCCACGGCCTTCGCCCCCACCCCGGAGTGGCTGATCGCCGGCCGTGCGGCGCTCGGGTTCTTCGGCGCCATGCTGATGCCGTCCACCCTGTCGCTGATCCGCAACATATTCCCGGAGCCCAACCGCCGGCGGCTTGCGGTGGCCATCTGGGCGGCCGGATTCTCCGGCGGCGCCGCCCTGGGCCCAATTCTCGGTGGATGGCTGGTGGAGCACTTCTGGTGGGGCGCCGTCTTCCTGGTGGCCGTGCCACTCATGCTGCCCCTGCTGGCGCTGGGGCCTGTCCTCATCCCGGAATCCAGGGATCCCGCGCCGGGCAGGGTGGATATCCCAAGCGTCCTGCTCTCCATGCTGGTCATGGTGCCCGTGGTCTACGGCATCAAGTCAGTAGCCACCGAAGGCCCGGGCATGGCAGGGCTGGGCAGCATCGCCTTTGGCGTGGCCATGGGGATCGTGTTCGTGCGCCGCCAGCACCGCCTGCAGCATCCACTGCTGGACATGTCGCTGTTCCGGAACAGGGTGTTCAGCATGGCCATCAGCGCCAACATCCTGGCCCTGTTTTCCTTCAACGGGTTCATCCTTTTCCTTGCCCAGCACCTCCAACTCCTGGAGGGGATGACGCCGTCCGCGGCGGGCATTGCCATGCTCCCGGCCCTGGCAGCCACCGTGGCGGCAGGCCTGGTGGTAGTCCCGTTGGTCCGGAAAGTCCGGCCAGGGTACGTAGTGGCCGCGGGCCTGTCCTTCAGCGCCGTCGGCTACAGCATGGTGGCCTTCGGAAACCATGACGGCGGGCCTTCCCTGCTGCTGGCAGCGCTGCTGGTCCTGGCGCTGGGCGTCGGCACGGCGGAAACCATCTCGAACGACCTCATCCTCGGCTCGGCCCCGCCGGCGAAATCAGGCGCCGCGGCGGCGATTTCCGAGACGGGCTACGAGGTGGGCTCACTGCTGGGAACTGCGGTGCTGGGCTCCATCCTGACCGCGTCCTACCAGCAGAACCTCCGGCTGCCGGCGGGGCTCGAGGCCATGCTGCCCGGAGCCTCACTGCACAACGCCGGGGAGACGTTGGCCGGCGCGGTGGAGGCGGCCGGCCTGTTGCCGGAATCAGTCGCGGGGGCAGTTCGGGATGCCGCGGCCGCGGCGTTCGATTCCGGCGTGCACATCACGGCGGCAATCGGACTGGTACTGATGGCGGCGGCGGCAGTGCTCGCCGCCGTCGTGCTCCGGAAAGTGCCCAAAGCGGCCTAGCAGTACAACGGCAGTGCTGTCCGGGGTAAAAGGAAGGCGTCCTGCGCCGGGGCCACCCCGGCGCCCGACGCCCGGCGGGGTGTGCGCGACTT
>NZ_JBWJAR010000027.1:7893-11063 GCF_056389225.1 Pseudarthrobacter sp. rb
CCCCGGGGCGGGGGGGGGGGGTTTAAGGGGAGGGGGCCGGGGGGGGGGCCACCCCGGGCGCCGCACGCCCTGCTGGATGTCCGCTACTTGGAGTCGGCGGCCGTGACCTTGGCGGTGGGCTTCATGTTTTCTGCCTGCACCATCCAGGCGAACTGCTCCAGCCTGGCAATGAACTCGTGCAGGAGGTCCGCGGAGGTGGGGTCTTCCTCATCCACTTCGTCGTGGACCTTACGCATGGTGCCAACGGCAGCTTCCATGGCGGCGACGATCCGCTCAATGGCATCCCCGGTGCTGATGAGCCCGTCGGGGAACTGGGCCAGGCTGGTGGTCTCGGCCACGGTGGAGCTGCGGCCGTCGGGGAGCGCGTGCAGGGCACGCATGCGCTCGGCGGTGTCGTCGGCGAACTGGCGGGCGGCGCCGACGATCTCATCGAGCTGGAGGTGGAGGTCGCGGAAGTTGGTGCCCACGATGTTCCAGTGCGCCTGCTTGCCCTGAACGTGGAGCTCGATCAGGTCTGCCAGGACAGCCTGCAGGTTGTTGGTCAGTGTCGGTGAAGCTTTCATGCATCCTCCTCAATTGGTCCAGTACGGCAGACGCTACCAGCCGTGGACGGCGTGGCGGCAGGGCCAAAGGAAATTTCTCAGTGAGCTTACTAATTTCGAAAACGAGTCATAAACGAATGTGATTCATATTGCGTCTTGCATCACACGCCCGCCGCCCCCATACTAAATGAACGCCATTCATATAGTGACCTCCGTCTCACAGCCTTCCAGAAAGTGGTGCCATGACAGAGACAATCCGCACCAGTACTGCCAAACCCGGTCCGCACGCCCACGCGCCTTCCGCGGACGGCGTCAGTGCCAAGGGACTCAAGGGCGGCCAGCTCGGGCTCCTGGCCGTCGTCGTCCTGGGCATTTCAACCATTGCCCCCGCCTACACCCTCACCAGCGCACTGGGGCCCACCGTCAATGAAGCCGGCCTTCAGCTGCCCGTTATCTTCCTCATCGGGTTCATCCCCATGATCCTGGTATCGCTCGCCTACCGGGAACTCAACGCCGATTCCCCGGACAGCGGCACCACCTTCACCTGGGTCACCAAGGCCTTTGGCCCGTGGGTGGGCTGGATGGGCGGGTGGGGCCTGCTGGCAGCGAACATCATCGTGCTGTCCAACCTGGCCGGCGTCGCCGTCGACTTCTTCTACCTCTTCCTGTCACAGCTCACCGGCTCCCCCGAACTGGCGGACCTGGCGGACAACAAAGCCCTGAACGTCATTACCTGCTTCGTCTTCGTGGCGCTGGCCGTCTGGGTCAGCTACCGCGGCCTGCACACCACCAAGCTGGTGCAGTACAGCCTGGTGGGCTTCCAGTTGCTGGTGCTGGGCCTGTTCGTCGCGATGGCCTTTGCCAACTGGTCCACCTCGGAAACGGCCATCCCGTTCAGCTGGGAGTGGTTCGACGTCACCAAGATCGAGACATTCGGTCAGATTGCCGCCGGCATCTCCCTGTCGATCTTCGTGTACTGGGGCTGGGACGTCTGCCTCACCGTGAACGAGGAAACGGCCAACGGCAAGAAGACCGCCGGCGTGGCAGGCACCCTGACCGCCGTCATCGTCCTGGCCATCTACCTGCTGGTCAGCATCGCCACCATGATGTTCGCCGGCGTCGGCGATACCGGCAACGGCCTGAACAACGCCGAAAACCACGAAAACATCTTTACCGCACTGGCCTCCCCCATCATGGGCCCGTTCGCCATCCTGATGTCCCTCGCCGTGCTCTCCAGCTCCGCCGCGTCCCTGCAGTCAACCTTCATGTCGCCGTCGCGCAGCCTGCTGGCCATGGCCCACTACGGCGCACTGCCGGAGCCCTTCAGCCGCATGAGCAGGAAGTTCGCGACGCCGGGCTTCGCCACCATCGCCGCCGGCGTGATGTCAGCGGGGTTCTACGCAGTGATGCACGTGGTCAGCGAGAACGTCCTGAACGACACCATCCTGGCCCTGGGCCTGATGATCTGCTTCTACTACGGCCTCACGGCCCTGGCCTGCACCTGGTACTTCCGCCACAGCCTGTTCAACAGCGTGCGCCACTTCGTGCTGCGGCTGGTATGCCCGGTGGTGGGCGGCGTGGGCCTGTTCGTAGTGTTTGTCCAGACCGCCGTGGACAGCCTGGCCCCGGAGTTTGGCAGCGGCTCCGAGGTGTTCGGCGTGGGCCTGGTGTTCATCCTGGGCGTCGGCATCCTGGCCCTGGGCGCCGCGGTCATGCTGGTCATGTCCCGCACGCACCCGGGCTTCTTCCGCGGTGAAACCCTCAAGCAGGACACCCCCGCACTGGTCGTTCCGGAATAACCTCCAACACAAAAGGTGCCGTGCCCCGCCAGGGGGCACGGCACCTTTTGTGTTGACGACGACGGGTGGCTCACCAATAGTGCGCCACGTCGACCACCAGGCGGGAGCCGGAGCCCGGACCGTCAAGGGTGAACACCCGGAACGGGAGCCGGGCACGGACACCCAGCCCGATGGTGGTCTGGCCCTCGAAGCTTCCGGCCCAGACCACCTGGCGGAAGGTCTGGAAACCCGAAACGTTGGAAAGCTCAGCCTTGTCGGCGGGGGTGTAGGTGGCCTGGCCGTTGTTGTCATAGGCC
Source organism: Pseudarthrobacter sp. rb (assembly GCF_056389225.1). Lineage (NCBI taxonomy): Bacteria > Bacillati > Actinomycetota > Actinomycetes > Micrococcales > Micrococcaceae > Pseudarthrobacter > Pseudarthrobacter sp. rb. The sequence goes on from NZ_JBWJAR010000027.1 coordinate 10,531, forward strand.
GGCGCTTTGACGACGACCTGCAGCCGGGCGCCGCCCCGCGTTGGCACCACTGCCCCAGAGCCGTCCTGGATGATCTGGGGGACGTAGCGGACGGTGTAGCCGGGCGCCGGCGTGCCGCCCAGGTCAACCACCAGCCGGTCAAAGCAATAGTGCTGCCCGGTCCGGACATTGGTTACGGGCGCGCCGCTCATGGCGCCGTCCGACTTCATCAGCGAACCCCACGCGAGTCCGCAGTACGACGTGGTCGCCGAGGCGGCGCCCGGAACCACTAAAGCCATGCCTGCAGCCAGCAGGATGGCTGCCAGCCAGATGAAGAACTTTTTCATTGTTGTGCCACCCGAAATAAGGGCCAGTGGATGCTTCCAGCGTAGGAGCGTTCGCGGGCGGAAACGAGGGGTCATTTTGATAACGACGGCGGCACCGGACTAAGCAGCCCAGGCCAGGTCAACACAGGACAAAGAAGCGCCGGGCCCCCCGGGGGGGGGGGGCGGGGGCGGGGCAAACCCGAGGGGAAAATAGGCGAGGCAGGCGCG